>CAKTNN010000091.1 GCA_934589065.1 uncultured Oscillospiraceae bacterium | reverse complement strand
CGTTTTCCCTCTGTATTCTCTGCCATATCAGGCAAAACACCTCCTGTTCTGGCCACAACCCACAGTCTGACCCACGCGAATTCGCTGCAGCACCAAGGACTTTTCGCTGTTCTGACCCACAGGTTGACCCCACCCGCATCCAACCAACCCACACCTTCTGAATTCGAAAACCTGTGGTGGGGCGGGCATTGCCCGCCCCTGTAGGCTTGCTGTGGGGCGTTTACGACCCACAGCCTTTCTCCTGCTTGTTTTTCGACCCACCGGCTTTATCGCTTCCAACGAAGGAAACCGGCCACGGCAGCGCCAATCACCACCAGAGCGGCCAGTGCCGCGATCCACTTCTTTTTCAAAATCCTCACCTCCAAACATCAAAATATTCCCTTACTTGGTCACTCACTTTCGCTTTCCGCTGCTGCCGTCCAGCTTGGGGAACCGGCACTCCGTGAAGCTCAGGTCGTACTTTTTCACAGCCCTGTCCAGCACCTGAAACATCTCCCGCTCCAGATTCCGGACATCGTAGCGCACCGGGTCAGGCAGATTCTCATAGCAGATCCAATCCGGACTGAACGGCGTGTCCTTCACCAGAAGGTCATACCCCAGAGAGTATTTCCCATTGTCCCAGTACACCACCGCTTCCAGCCGCACAGCTCCCGCAGACAGGATCGCCGCTACACGAAAATGATTGCTTCCCTCCAGCCGCCGCAGCATCCGCGCCAGATTCTTCGCGGAGAACCGCTGCTCAAACTGGTAGCCTGTACCCAGCTGCTTTTTCAGGCGTTTTTGCTTCGACACACAGATCCCTCCTAGCAAAACCGCAGTCCCTCACGCTCCATCCTGTGCTGTGCCAGATCCATGCTGTCGCTCACCGCTCGATTCAGCACAGCCGTGTCCAGTCCGCAATCCTCATACCCTCTGTGGACAATGTCGTAGTACCCCGCGCTGGGATTTCCAAAATCCATTCTGGGATCCATGATGTAGACCATGCCGGTGATGGTACTGCCATCGTCCATCTTCACGGATATCTGCTCCTTATCGTAAAAGCTGCGCCCATGCTCATGGTAGCCCTCATAGAGATCCAGACGTTTTTCATCCGCCCTTTGGATCGTCCAGATCCCCACCGGGACAGCAGCGCCTTCCTTTGGCGCGATGGTAGCGCAGGCGCCATGAAGCGCTCCTTTGAATTGCAGCTCATAGCCCTCAATAATTCCTGTCCTCACAAACTTTGCCGTGGGGCAGCGGTAGCGCATCTGCTCCTTGTTCAGATTGCTGCCATAGGCAACATACAATTTTGCCATAGTTCCTCCTATCCGTATTCCATTGTGATTTCCTGTCGTGCTTCCTGTACCGTATCGGGAGCGGAAGCGCGGGCCTGCTCCAGCCGCTGCTGCATCAGCCGCTCCCGCTGACGCTCTGCCTGCGCCGGGTCTTTCCATGCGATGTTGCCCTCCAGATTTTTCAGCAAATGCTGTCGGGCGGTTTTGAACTCGTCCCCTATCAGCCCCAGCCGCAAGAGCCAGGTGCGGAAGGTGTACTTTTCATTTTCCGAGTGGGTTCTGGTGCGCATCGCCCGCTGCTGTACCAGCGCCTG
>CAKTNN010000090.1 GCA_934589065.1 uncultured Oscillospiraceae bacterium | reverse complement strand
CCCGATACAGATAGCTTGCCGCTGGAATTGGTGGTGTACGGTCCGGATACCAGATTGGTGCAGGCAGAATCAGAATAAATGCCAAACTTCCAGCCGGACAGGTTTGCCCCATCCTCTGTGGTTTTTGTCAGGCTGATATTTCCCAAGGAGGGTGCCTTGATCTTGAAGTAGGCATTCAACCCGCTGCTTCCGGCGCTGTACAGGGAAATGGTGGTCTGGTAATTTGAACCCGACATATACCAGATGTTATAACTGGAATTGGATGCCGAGGGCAGATACCGGGTTGCGGTGAACACCGTGGATTCGGAAATATCTCCGGTTTTCGTGATGTTCAGGGTATTGCCGCTCTTACTGAACTTTGCACCGTTTCCATTGGAGAACGAAAACGCAGACAGCACTCCGTTGGAATCATAGGCGCTGCCAGTATCCCCGGAAAGCTGAATCGTAGGTGCGTTGCTGCTGGAACTGCCGCAAAAGCTGGGGATTTTCTTTGCAGCCTGGATTGCGGATACCAGGCTGTTGTAACAGGAGGTAAAACCGGACACAGAGGCAGCGGCGGCATTGTAAAATACATCGCCGGAAGTGCCACACTCGTTGGAACTGTTCCGGTTAAAGCTGCTGGGGTCACGCAGTCCACAGACGATTTCATAAATCAATATCTGTGTCGCAACCCGCAGGGGCACATTGGGATTGCTGTCCTTCTTTACTGATGTAACGCTGATGGAGTGGTTCCACTGCTGGTCACTATACAAAAGGATTAGTCCGATAGCCTCCCGCCGAGCGGAGGGCAGCGCATACCAGACATTGCTGCCGCTGGTACCACCATCTCCGTAGAAGGTCACATCCCGGTCAACGGAGTTACCGCTGGTGCTGGCACCGTAGTTCCGCCAAGGCTCAATGCAGTACAGAGGGTCGTCCGCATAAGGAACACCGCCATACCGGGCAAAATGCCAGCCAAGATTCTTGATATAAGCTGTCCGGGTAGTGCCGCTTCCATTTGGTTTGTAAGCACAGGAAACCTGATATTTCAGCCGTGTGGTATAGTCTCCGTTGTCTGCAAAATCGAACAGCATAATGCTTTTTTGGGTGGAAGCGTAGGTTTCGGCTTCCGAAAGGCGGTCATCTTCTGATACAATAGGAAAATCATCTGACGGATTCTCTGTTTCTTCTGTAGGAGCCTCAGTGGCAGGCTCCGTGGCTTCTTCTGCAACTTCTGTTGCTGCCTCTGTTGTCTCCATGGTTTCGGTAGTCTCTGGCACTTCTGTTGCAGGCGGCGATTCTTTGACAGTCGCATCTTCGGTGGGCTGTGGCGCTGTCGTTGTGGTGATTTCATCCGCAAAAGCGCAGGGAATCATTCCAAAGCACAGCACGAATACCATCAGGAGCGATACGACGCTCCGAAAGTGCTTCATAGTGTTTTCTCCTTCCTTAAAAATGGGATTGCTCCCACCTCAAAGGAGGCGGGAGCCGGTTGTTATGCAGAGAACAGGCCGGACAGCAGAGGAACGAGGGTAATGCCGATCATCGCCACACCACCGCCCGCCATGAGCTGCTTCATGCCCTGGCTCTTTGCGCCGGGGTTATCGTTGCCGTAACCTTCCATCAGGTTGATTGCACCCCAAACGCCCAGGCCAGCGCCCAGAGCAACCACCAGGGTCTGCAA
>CAKTNN010000089.1 GCA_934589065.1 uncultured Oscillospiraceae bacterium | reverse complement strand
GGGACATGACATGCAGCCCCTATAATACCGCGAAATGCACGGAATATTCGGCGAACGGCTCAGTTTTCGTAGCGAGATGCGCGGAACTTTCAATTGAAACGATTTAAATGAGATATATTCATCAGAAGCGCGCGTTCCATTTTTGTCGCTTTTGGTCATCTTGCGGAAACGTTGCATTGTCTGACCTGTGCTGCAGTGCCGTTCGCCGGTTGTTTGCTGCCATTTGCCGTGCGCGGATGCCATTTTACGTGTTTGTTTTGATAGCACGCTTCAATCGTGGTGTATTGGAAGGCGCAAGTTGATCCCGCTGAAGGGGGTGCCATGCAGCGCGTTTGGAGAACGGTTATCGGCTTTTACCATGTTTCGGCCCGTGGCATCGGAAAACAGATCATCTTTGAGACCGATGACGACCGGTGGGAGTTGTTGGAGCTGATGCGCGACTGCTGCCACGATGCCCAGGTAACGATCGTGGCATGGTGTCTCATGGGCGACCACGTGGATCTGGTGCTTTTGGATTACGAGGACGAAATGAGCGCAGCCATGCAGCGGTTGCTGCTGACGTATGCTCGTCGGTTCAATAAACGTACCGGGCGCACGGGCCATCTGTTTCGAGACCGTTTTGAGCGCCGCTCGCTCGATACCGACTGGCAGGTGATGGAGGCTATTCGCTCCGTGCACGTCGATCCGCAGGAGGTGGGCATCAGTCTCATTGAGCGTTATCCCTGGAGCAGCTTTGCCGAGTATCTACGGGCCTATGACAACGATATGACGAGGGGATTTTCCGACCCGTCTTGCGTGCTTGAGCTTTTTGGTTCTGCCAAGGCCTTTATTGCCTATTCGCTTTCGACGCCCGATGCCTGCGAGCCTGCGATGCCCGATATGGAAGAGACGGAGTGGGAGCGGCGCGCCTTTGCCGAAAAGCTGGCGAAGGGCCTCGGGGTTTCGCTCCACGAGGTTAAAGCCGCATCGTCGGCGCAGCGCAATATCGTTATTCTTGGATTGCATGATGCCGGATTTACGGTGCGTCAGATTGAGCGGTATACGGGTATTGGCAAAAGTACCGTTTCTCGCATTGTGCGCGCCCGTGCGCCAGCGGCGGTGCTGACTGGTGGAAACGTGGTGTAGGGCCGCCTGTGCACCGCAGCCGGGGTCGCCCATACGCCACAGCCATTGTTCTAAAAGCTTGGTGCGGTAACTGCGCATCTAGATTTGCATAGAACGGTCGCCTTCATGTATAAAATAACGGCTTTGTTCGGTTTTGCCTGTGCCTACCCCCGTCTACTCCGTGCAAAAAGCGGAGTATTCAGCATCGTGGTACTGTCGGCACCGTCGCAATCTTGAAACATACGGGCTCCGAAGCTATTTGTGCCTACCGATGAGCCTCCGAAGCTCATGTCTGCACCCCCTGAGACCTCGATGCTCGTTCTAGATCGCGATATAAAGGCGACTTGAGATGTTGATTAACGCTTCCGATGCGTATGCACGCAACTTGGCGTGCTGAATACTCGCAAAAATGCACGCCGCACCCTAGGGGACCCTTCTGCGGCAGGCGCGAGGCGTGCCGAAGCTCAGTAGGATAGGGCTTGGCACTTTGCTTAGAGTGCCTGTGGCCCTGCCCCAAGCCTTTGGTACTGGGGAAAACGCTCGTGTTCGCGGTTGGCCGTGTGATAAATGACAGACGGGGCGCCGGGCGCGCAGACTTTGTGTGTCCGAGGCGTTATGAAAAAGCCGAGCCACCCGTATTGGGC
>CAKTNN010000088.1 GCA_934589065.1 uncultured Oscillospiraceae bacterium | reverse complement strand
TCTATCTACGAAAGGCTGAGGCTGTCCTGTAGTGTAACAAGCAGGGAACTTGTGTGCCGCAAGTTCCCCCTCAAGCCTAGAAACTGGGCTGATTTTTGGGGCGTTCCCCAATCCCCCCGGCAAAGAAAATACAAGGAGATGATTTATGAAGAAAGAAAATCGAATTGCGTTCCGGGTTACAGACCAGGAGAAAAAGAGAATTACGGTGCTTGCCAGAAAGTGCGGATTAAGCGTAAGCGAGTATGTAAAGCAGCGGTCATTGGGGTATGCACCGCAGCCGGTTCTCCCAGAAGCCATATTTCCGCTGATTGAAAAAATCGGCCAATTGCAGGATTTAACGGCATCCCCGGAAGCGGATGCCGCTATCTGTACGCTGCTGAAAGAAATCTCAGATGCCCTGCTTCTTCCAAGAAAGGAGAGCGTGCCTTGGCTGTTACCGGATTCTGGCCTGTAAAGGGCCAGCTGAAAGCGGTGCTGGATTATGCGGACAACCCGGACAAGACCACGCCCCAGCGGTACTTAGACAGCGACCTCTACGACACGCTGAAATACGCCGCCAATGATGCCAAGACGGACCGTACCATGTTCGTTGGCGGGATCAACTGTTCCAAGCAGAATGCCTATGGGGAAATGGTGGCCGTTCAGAAACGCTTTGGCAACCGTGGCAGCGTGGTGGCCTATCACGGAATCCAGAGTTTTCGGGCGGGCGAGGTCACGCCGGAGATGGCCTTTGAGATTGGCAAGGAAACCGCCCGCCGGATGTGGGGAGACCGGTATCAGGTGCTTGTGACGGTGCATCTGAATACCGAAAATATCCATTGCCATTTTGTTGTGAATCCGATTTCCTTTAAGGACGGGAGCAAATTCCAGAATAAAATTGGCGATCACAAGGAGCTGCGCAAAATCTCAGATGCCATCTGCCGGGAGCATGGCCTGTCGGTGCTGGAAAACAGTGACTTCTTTAAACACGAAAAGAAAGCCTATTGGCTTCACCAGCAGGGCAAGAAAACCCACCGGGATGTGCTGCGGGAGGATGTGGAATACTGCCTGACCTATGCCAAAAACTGGGAACAGTTTGAAAAGCAGATGGTGTCCAGGGGCTATTCCATTGACCGGACACGACTTTCGGTCAAGGCAGCAAATTGGCAGCGGCCTGTCCGCCTGCCCTCTCTGGGGTATACCAAAGAGGTGCTGCGGAATCGGCTTGACGAAAATTTCTATTCCAATGATTTCCGGCAGAAGTGGAACACGCATCTACCCTATAAGCCGAAAAAATTTCCACTGGAATGGGAAATGGAACGCCTGGCCTTTACCATTGAGCATAGTCACAACACGGAAGAAGTCCTTGTGGACACGGTGCTTCTGTTGTTGATCCTGGTAATGGAATTGGTACTGCAAACCACGGATGTTATGCTCCTATCTCCCGATCTGCGGGCGGCGGCAAAGGATCTGGAAAGCTACCGCGCGGATTACCGCTTCCTGCAAGAAAACGGAATCCACACAGTAGCCCAGTTGGAAACCACAATCCCAGAAATCCAATCCCAGATCGATGTACTGGAAGCGGAACGCAGTAAAACCGACAATACCCGCCGCAGGGCAAAGACACCGGAGGAGCAGCAAGAGGCCAAAGACCGCAAAAAGGAACTTACTCAGAAAATTGTGCCGCTGCGGAAGCAACTACGGCAGACAAAAAAGATTCTGGACGAGTCCCCACATTTATACGAACTATTGCAAGAAGAACACCGCCTGGAACAGGCGGCATATCAAAGATTCAGAGAAAGGAT
>CAKTNN010000087.1 GCA_934589065.1 uncultured Oscillospiraceae bacterium | reverse complement strand
AAATAAGAGCTTACTTCATAAGCACAATATTGGAATCCGTCAGGAAGTTTTCCAGGCTATAGAGGACCAGGATCTGGTCAAAGCCCTCTGCCAGCTGGGAGATAGGCTGCTTGTAATACCGCAGGTCCACCAGGGCAACTTCCTCATAGCTTTGGGCCAGAAATCCCGCCAGGGAACTGGCGAAGGAATCCCGGATCAGGAGGAGTCTGCCTGTTCCATGAGGATTGCGCAGCCGGACAAACGGTTGATTTCCGTCCAAAAAGACCATGTATGGGTCATAGCCTGCCAGCCGTTCCCGGTAAAACACGCCCTCGTGGATTTCGTGCCCTGTCTCCACTGTGATAGCTGCCGGGCCCGACCACATCTCCAGCGTCTCCGTCGGAGTCAGCCACAGGCCGCTGGCAGAGAAATTCGCGCCGCGGAATCGGTCGAAGCATTCCACCGTATAGTTCTTCTCCGCTTCTCTCCCCCAGGCTGCCATCAGCGACTCATACCCGGCAAAGGCTCCGGCGCTGGTCCAATGGTGGTCCGTGGAGTAGAAAAGCTCCGGCCGCCCCCGGTAAATATCCCGCAGGTCAATGGTTTCTAACTCGGCCTTTTCATAAATTTCTTCAATAAGCCGATCGTCCGGATATTCCGGGGCTCCCAGACTAAAGCCGCAGGAGGGGATCAGCGCCAGGGACACCGGGATATCTATGCTCGCGGCAAACCGATTTACCGCGCCAATATTCTTTTCCAGGGCCCCCGCCTGAGGCTCCACCGGACGGCGAACCAGCTTCCCGTCCAATACCCAGATCGATTTTGTTTTCTGTAGGCCCAGGAGCTGTTCGCAGTAGGCATTGAGGCCTACAAAAAAATCCCGTCCCGGCATTTGATCTGCCATGAAGTCCTCCACCGCATCAGACCAGCTTCCGTCCAGGACCGCTTCCGCCGTATATTTTGGTGCTTGGGTCAGATACCGCTTTTCCAATGCTGAAAATGTCCGTTTCGGCAGCGCCAGATAGCCGAGAGAGATAGTAAGGACAAACGTGCACAATATCGCCGTTCCGACTTTTTCCCAGATTTTCACACTGCCTCTCCTTTCAGAATCGGAAATAGATAAAAGGATTGTAGCTCTGCCTGGCCAAAGAGGCAACGCAAAGCGCAAACAGCGCCAGACAAGCAAGCCACCTCGCCCAATCAGGAAGCTTCCGCTCCATCTCCTTTACGATAGGTGTTGCGCACAGCGCTCCAACTGTCAGTACCGGCAGGTAATACGACCATCCGGTACTGCTGGCCAGAGTGACCAGCCTCACCAAAAAGGCAGCCAGCTGTCCCAGGTCCTCGAAGTAAAAAATCGCCCAGCCCAGCATCACCGCCAGCATGGTTCCCAGGCAACGCAGCGCTTTCGGGCAGTGCTCTTCCAGCTTCAAGAGCCACAGCTTTTCGATAATCAGGAGCAGCGCATAATAACCGCCCCAAAGGACAAAATTCCAGCTGGCCCCATGCCACAAACCAGTCAGCAGCCAGACAATCAGGATATTGAGGATCTGCCGTTTTTTCCCTCTGCGGTTGCCGCCCAGGGGGATATAGACATACTCCCTGAACCAGCTGGACAAAGAGATATGCCATCTGCGCCAAAACTCCGTCACACTCTGGCTGATATACGGATAGTTGAAATTTTCCAGGAATGTAAACCCAAAAAGCAATCCAAGGCCAATGGCCATATCAGAATACCCGGAAAAATCGAAGTAGATCTGCAGTGTATAGCACATCAGCCCGATCCACCCGGAAGTCATTCCTGCGCCCTCCCGTAACACATTCCAGGCGCTGCCAAAGGTGTTGGCCAGCAGGACCTTTTTGGAAAGGCCCAGGGTAAATCTGAGCACTCCCGCTGCGAACTGAGCACCGCTTTCCCGTCTGTCTTCCAGTTCCCTCGCCACGTCCCGGTATCGGACGATAGGACC
>CAKTNN010000086.1 GCA_934589065.1 uncultured Oscillospiraceae bacterium | reverse complement strand
CATTTCGAGAACGTTTTCCATTTTTTACTCATTCCTTTCTTGTATTTAATATTTGTAAAACACATCTTTTACTTGGTTATTCTGGATGTGTTTTGCAGATTTCCCTTAATTGAATGACTAGTTTCACAAACAGAACGCCCTGCTTTGCATACCGGCTCCTTTGGGCAATTTTCTCAATGTAGGAAATATGTGAGGAAATGATTTGAGCATATCCCGCATCATACAGCGGCCCCAGTGCATTGCAGAGATCGGCGGAGAGATTGCCCAGAGAGGCACGATGAATAGTCGTGATTGTAAAATTGTTGGGATTAAACGTATTGGAAGTCTCTCTGATGATCAGAACTGGTTCTCCTACCGATACCCGTTCCAGATTCATAGTCCTATTCTCATAACGCATTCCTTTGGACTCACAACAAATCTCAATCTGCCCGGTACCCTCGTTATAGTTTCCTCTGTATTGCCCCAGGTTTTCCATCATACCTGGTTCATAGTAATCCTCTCCAACCTCTTTGCTCAACTCATATTTCTTACGATACAACGCAACCACCGCAAGCAACTTTTCCTTACATACCAAGAGGTCTGCCATCTATGTACCTCCTTAAAAGTCAAACTCAACACGGAAAGAAATCTTGATTGGAAACTCCAGAAGCTGCTGTGCCTCATTGTCGCCGTTTTCTCTTGCCTGAATTACCAGATAACACTTGTCAAGACTGGAAGCACTGGAATTCAGTGAAAAGAACACTTTCCCTTTTTCCCGCGCATCCAAATGCAATTGCTGCCGCGGGCAAAGTGCGGTACCGTTTTTGTCAATGAAATACACCCAGCAATCGGCGGTATCCTTCTGCTGCTTTGTGGCCTGAATCAGGGAGAAGAAAAGGGTGAAGTTTAAATTTGTTATCGCGGCAACCTCTTCACAGCATATACATGGGTCTTCTTTTTTTCGCTTTGCCAGCAGCAACTGCGTGGGCTTTTTCTCTGCTTCGTTTAAGGATTTCGCCGCGTTGACTTCTGTCTTCCCGGTTTCATCTGCAACATCACTTTGGATCAGCGATACCGCATCGGTCAATTTGTGTAACTGCGTCTGAAGTTTATCCTTTTCCCCATCGGACAATTTATCCAGTATCCTTGTGTCAATATCCATCAGCATAGACAAGCTTTTCGACACAATTTGAGCCGGTTTTGCTCTTGTTTGCGCTTTTTTGGATTGTAGCAAAGACCGATCCATGGATATTTGAAGGTCTTCGGCAATGTCCTCATGCTTCCGGACGAACGTATCCAGTTCTTTCTTGTTCGTTATAGGTTGCGTATTCTTCTGCTTTTCCAGTTCATCTGCGATTTGTGACTGCTTCTTGATATAGGATGCGTACATTCCGGAATCCATCATTGCTTTGACATTCCGAATGTATTTTCGCTGATCGGAAAAGGATTTCATCATCGCATTGCTGAATACGCTCCGCTTAAGTTTTTGCTTGCTTTCTTCCGTTTCGCACCGTTTCAATAAGGGGACAAGCTCATACAGCAAAGAATAAACTTCCATTTCACGGGCGATATGATACTGTTTAGCGACCCCCATAAATTCCAGAAGCTCAATAATCAGTTTTGCCGTCTCTATTTTCCGACGCACTTCATTTAGCGGAATGTTCGTGGTAGAGGCATACTCGTCAATCGTCAGCAGCCCCGTTTCCACAATATCATGGTAAGCGCCGATGGCCATATCGATCTGATTGTAATCGACTCTTTGCTCTTCGCCATGCTGGATCGCCAGTTCCAGCATTTTAATTTGCTTCTGATCCGTCTTTGTGGAAGTATCCAGGATCACGGCCTCCATATAGCGGATGACTCGGTCTTCTTTCTGCAAAAGCCGCAGACAAGTAAACCGCCGGTTGCCATCAATAATCCGCCCATCCGCCAGAACCACACCTGGCTCCCGCTGATTTACCAGGGCAATATTATTTTTCGTTTTCTCGATTGCGGAAGGATTGCTGTCAATAATAAAGCGCTCAATGATATCGTTATATGC
>CAKTNN010000085.1 GCA_934589065.1 uncultured Oscillospiraceae bacterium | reverse complement strand
GTGATGCGCAGCGTCGGGATGACGGGCAGCGCCATGAAGCTCAGCGTCATGAACGGGTCGATGCCGTGGCCGACGCCAAGCGTATGCGCCGCTGCCTTGGCGGCCTCGAGCTTTTCGTTGACCTCGACCAGCGGGGAGTCGCTCATGATGCCCGCCAGCTCCAGCACCAGCTCGCCCTTGACAGCGCCGTTTTCCGCCACGACGATGCCGCCGTGATTCTCCACGATGCGGTTGGCGGCGAAGGCCATATCCGCCGAGTTCGTGCCGACAACGATGATGTTGTGCGAGTCGTGCGAGATGGAGGTCGCGACCGCACCGGACTTCAGGCCATAGCCCTGAATGTAGCCGAGGCCGATGTGGTGCGTGTTCTTATGCCGCTCGACGACGGCGATCTTCAGGATGTCCTTTTCGGTGTCGACCTTGTCGGAATAGCCGTTGTCGGTCGTGACGATCTCGCCGGGGACCATGCCGATGACGGCGCGCGGACGCGTGTCGCGGAAATCCTCCTCCGTCAGCGGCGTGACATGGAAGGTGTCGTGCGCACGCTGGTCGAGATACTGCTCGATCTGCGGCTTCGGGAAGTCCTTCAGTTGGCCGTGGTCATAGTACAGAACGCCCTTTTTGAAGACCATTTCGACGTTGAAATCCTTGAAATTGTCGATGATGGCGAAGTCAGCCAGGTAGCCTGGCGCGATGGCGCCGCGGTTATTGAGCAGGAAGTACCGCGATGCGTGATGGCACGCAGCCTTGACGGCGATGATCGGGTCGACGCCGTATTTGTTGATGGCTTCGCGGCAGATGTAGTCGATGTGGCCCTTCTCCAGCAGATCGCTCGGGTGCTTATCGTCGGTGCAGAACATGCAGCGGTCGGCAAACTGCGGCGTGAGCAGCGGCGCGAGCGCCTCAAGATTGCGGGCGGCAGTGCCCTCGCGGATCATGATGAACTGGCCGCGGCGGAGCTTGGCAAGCGCGTCCTCGATGGTCGAGCATTCGTGGTCGGAATAGACGCCGGCGGCGATGTAGGTGTCGAGATCCTTGCCTGTCAGGCCCGGCGCGTGGCCGTCGATCTTTTTGTGATGCGCCTGCGAGGCAATGATCTTCGAGACGACCTCGGCGTCGTTGTGGATGACGCCGTAGGCGTTCATCATTTCGGCCAGACCCTGTACGCGCGGATAGTCATAGAACGAGTCGATGGCGCGGTAGTCGAGATTTGCGCCCGATTCGTCCATCGGCGTGGCGGGCACGCACGACGGCAGCATGAAGCGCACGTCGATCGGCAGACCCTCGGTCGCCTGGAACATGTAGTCGATGCCGTCGGTGCCCATGACGTTGGTGATCTCGTGCGGATCGGTGATGACGGTGGTCGTGCCGTGCGGCAGGACGGCCTTGGCAAACTCACGCGGGGAGACAAGGCTCGATTCAAGATGGATGTGCGCGTCGACAAAGCCCGGACAGACGATCTTTCCGGTCATGTCAAGCTCCTGCTCGCCCTCATATTCGCCCATGCCGACGATCAGGCCGTTTGCCACCGCGATGTCGCAGGTGCGCAGCTCGTTTGAGAATACATTCACATACGTCGCGTTTTTCAGCACCAGATCGGCCTTCTGGCGGCCGGAGGCGGCCTCGATCACGCGCTGCTTTTTCAGCAGCTTTCTCTGGATCTTGCCGGCGTAGCTTTCCATTGGGACTGCCATGATAGATCATCCTTTCTGCGTTCAGTTTTGCTTGTGGCTTATATTAGCAGAGATTATAGCACCGTTCGCCGTTTCTGTCCATGTTCAAATTCAACGAACTTAACCGCCCGTTTTCTACGTTTTGACCGCGGGATGACAAGTGCGCGCAGATGTGCTATACTGCATGGGAAAGAGAGGCGTTTTTATGAAGCTGCTGATGCACATCTGCTGTGCGCCGTGCGCGAATATGCCCATCGACGCGCTGCGCGCCGACGGGATCGACCTGACCGGATACTGGTACAATCCGAACATCCACCCCTTTACCGAATACCGCGCCCGGCGCAACTGCTTGCAGGAGTACGCGAAGACCATCGAGCTGCCGCTTCTGGTGCGCGATGATTACGGC
>CAKTNN010000084.1 GCA_934589065.1 uncultured Oscillospiraceae bacterium | reverse complement strand
CGTCTACATACAGGAGGATGTCATTTTTCGTTCTCTGGAGTATGATTTTTTGGACTCTGTTCATAACGAGCATTTATTCAAACTTGCTCAAAATATATCACTCTCTTTGTTATTGTAAGTTTTCCACTTGCCTTTTCAACTCTTTAACATGCTGCGCAAGCTGAAACTTCTTATTCGGCTGCTTCTCATTCCGAGCCTGCTTTTCCAGTTTCTCGATTTCCTTTTGCAGCTTTGCCTTTCGGCACGGTAATACCTGTTTACCCTTGATTGCTGTCCTTGCTTGCACCTTGCCACCGAGGAAAGGAATAACAGGTGCAGCGTGGTATAGCCACGAATTTTATATTAGAATAGCATAAATTAGGATATTTTTCAACAAACCACTCTTAGTCGAATGCGAGAACATCGATTCTACTTATTGTCGGATTCTCAACATATCTGAAAGGAAATCGTTATTTCTCACAATGCTCCATGTCGGGCGTCCATATTTCTTTTCATTTTCCACTCTTCCCCACCTTTTCCGCAAAAAACCACGCATTTTCTCACTGTTTCCGCGCAACCTATGACTGCGGAACAAAACCGCGAAAGTTATGGAAAAGGAGAGAAACCACTATGAAGAACAACAACCAGATCAACGTTCCTCAGGCTCGTGAAGCTATGGACAAGTTCAAAATGCAGGCCGCTCAGGAGATGGGTGTCAACCTGAAGCAGGGCTACAATGGTGACCTCACCTCCCGCGAGGCAGGCTCCGTTGGCGGTCAGATGGTCAAGAAGATGATCGAGGCCTACGAAAGCGGAATGCAGTAATGATTCCCACGGGGCTGTTCCAGAATTGGAGCAGCCCCGGATTCTTGCTTTTTTCTCTATTCTATGGTAGGATAAAAGAAAACCAGGAGCGATTACCCAATGATTCGAGCCATCTCCTTCCAGGAAGGAAAGCATATTTTAGATACATACCCCCGCAGCGTCCTGCTGGACGTGCGCACGGAGGACGAATACGCCGTAGAGCACGCAGCAGGGGCAAAGCTCATGCCCTTGGACGATATAGAGGATATGGATGTGGAAGAAATTCTGCCGGACAAGACTGCGCCGGTGCTCATCTACTGCCGCACCGGTCGGCGCTCGGCGCTGGCGGCAGCGAAGCTGTTTGATCTGGGCTACGAAAACCTCTACGACCTTGGCGGCCTGAACGGCTGGCCCTACGGCATGGAATATGGCCTGCTATAAAATGTGGGACTGTTAAAAAGCGTTTATCAACGGAATCAACAAACAATCCGATGCGGCAATCGCTGCCCATAGAGCAGGGAACGATTACCGGACCGGCGTGTGCCGGTGCGCAATGACGCTATTTTAACAGTCCCTTTTTTATTCTACATCGATATGCACGTGGGTTTCATCGATGGCATAAGCATAACGCAGCTCCTTCTGCTTTTTCACCAGTGCCAGGCTGCGCTCGGCATTCCAGCCCGAAATGGAAAAATCCATAGCTTTTCCGTATAGATGCCGGGAATTGGAAACACCACCAACCTCCGCATTATGGGCTTTGCACCGCACCGTGCTGGTTGGGATCATCGGTCTGCCGGCCTCCTGCCGCACCCGATCCGCCAAACGCATGAGTCTCTCCGTGGGCTCCACCGGAAACCCGCCGCACCTGCCGCAGGGGCAGGCAATATAGGGTTCGCTCCTGGAAAAATATCTTATTTCCTTCCACCAGTCCCCGGTTACCGGCTCCTCAGGAGCCGGTTCTGTCTTTTTTCGTCCCCGGAATACCGCTTCTTTTAGCTTGCTCTGGGTCTTCTCCCCCGGGATTCCATCGGCATCCAGGCCTTCCGCCCGCTGAAACGCCCGGATAGCGGCCTTCGTATTGGTTCCCATAACGCCGTCAATCCTGCCGGGCTCGTAGCCCAGGTAAGCAAGCAGCAGCTGGATCTGGGTTACGGTCACACGCTTTCGCCCCCTCCGTAAACCGTCTCTGCCAGGGCAGTGAGCTCCGTGTATTCCTCGTCAGAAATCCGGTTCACAGCGTAGAATACATCCAACTTCTTCTGCGCGGCTTCTCCATTCTTGTAAAAATGTCTGGTAATCAGGGTTTTCATACTCTTATACATATGATTAGCGCCTATTAGGAAAACACACTGTCAAAGGGGTTTGTAGCGGGGGTTAGCCCGCTACTGCGGTATCT
>CAKTNN010000083.1 GCA_934589065.1 uncultured Oscillospiraceae bacterium | reverse complement strand
CAGCAGCGGGCCATGCGCACCAGAACCCAGTCGGAGAACGAAAAGTACACCTTCCGCACCTGGCTTCTGCGGCTGGGGCTGATTGGGGACGAGTTCAAAACTGCCCGACAGCATCTGCTGAAAAATCTGGAGGGCAATATCGCATGGAAAGACCCGGCGCAGGCAGAGCGTCAGCGGGAGCGCCTGATGCAGCAGCGGCTGGAGCAGGCACACGCTTCCGCTCCTAATACGGTACAGGAAGCACGACAGGAAATTACGATGGAATATGGTTAGGAGGAACTATGGCAAAATTGTATGTTGCCTATGGCAGCAATCTGAACAAGGAGCAGATGCGCTACCGCTGTCCCACGGCAAAGTTTGTGGGGACAGGAATTATTGAGGGCTATGAGCTGCAATTCAAAGGAGCGCTCCATAGCGCCTGCGCTACCATCGCGCCAAAGGAAGGCGCTGCTGTTCCGGTGGGGATCTGGACGATCCAGAGGGCGGATGAAAAACGTCTGGATCTCTATGAGGGTTACCACGAGCATGGACACAGCTTTTACGATAAGGAGCAGATAGCCGTGAAGATGGACGATGGCAGTACCATCACCGGCATGGTCTACATCATGGATCCCAGAATGGATTTCGGAAATCCCAGCGCGGGGTACTACGACATTGTCCACAGAGGGTATGAGGATTGCGGACTGGACACGGCTGTGCTGAATCGGGCGGTGAGCGACAGCATGGATCTGGCACAGCACAGGATGGAGCGTGAGGGACTGCGGTTTTGCTAGGGGGGATCTGTGTGTCGAAGCAAAAACGCCTGAAAAAACAGTTGGGTTCAGGCTACCAGTTCGAGCAGCGGTTTTCCGCAAAGAATCTGGCGCGGATGCTGCAGCGGCTGGAGGGGAGCAATCATTTTCGTGTTGCGGCGATCCTGTCTGCGGGAGCCGTGCGGCTGGAAGCGGTGGTGTACTGGGACAATGGCAAATATTCTCTGGGGTATGACCTCCTGGTGAAGGACACACCGTTCAGTCCGGATTGGATCTGCTATGAGAATCTGCCTGATCCGGTGCGCTACGATGTCCGGAATCTGGAACGGGAGATGTTTCAGGTGCTGGACAGGGCTGTAAAGAAGTACGATCTGAGCTTCACGGAGTGCCGGTTCCCCAAGCTGGACGGCAGCAACGGAAAGCGAAAGTGAGTGACCAAGTGAGGGAATATTTTGATGTTTGGAGGTGAGGATTTTGAAAAAGAACTGGATCGCGGCACTGGCCGCACTGGCGGTGATTGGCGCTGCCGTGGCCGGTTTTCTTCGTTGGAGGCGATAAAGCCGGTGGGCCGAAAAACAAGCAGGAGAAAGGCTGTGGGTCGTAAACGCCCCACAGCAAGCCTACAGGGGCGGGCAATGCCCGCCCCACCACAGGTTTTCGGGTTCAGAAAGTGTGGGTCGGTTGGGAGAGGGCAGGGTCAACCTGTGGGTCAGAACAGCGGAAAGTCTTTGGTGCGGCAACAAATTTGCGTGGGTCAGACTGTGGGTTGTGGCCAGAACAGGAGGTGTTTAGCCTGATATGGCAGAGAATACAGAGGGAAAACGAAAATTTGCGCTTTGGATACGGGAATCCTCGCTGGAGCAGGTGCGCAAGTGGTATAAGGCGGATGACTGTTCCAGCCAGAGTGAGTTCATCGAGAAAGCAATCCATTTTTACATTGGCTATATTTCCTCGGAGAATGGCAGCGATTATCTGCCCAAGATCATCACGTCCACGGTCAAGGGTATTGTGAATGACAGTGACAACCGGATCAGCCGCATTCTGTTCAAGCTGGCGGTGGAGCAGGCGATTACCATGAATGTGGTGGCCGCTACATGCAACATTGGCCGGGAGCAGCTGGAAAAGCTCCGGGGTACCTGTGTTGCGCAGGTCAAGCGCAGCAACGGCGTTTACTCCTTTGAGGATGCCTTTGACTTTCAAAAGAGATAGATAAATGCCAAGACTGGTGACAAAATTCAAGTACCTGAAGCCGGGAGCGGGCGGCAGATCCGTGGGGGGATATGCCCGGTATATTGCCACCCGGGAAGGGGCGGAAAGAATAGATGATTCTCACCGGCATGCCCCCGCAACCCATATCCTACGGCCTGCCGGTCCACTTCCAGAACAGCGGCGGGCAGTGGATCGACATTGACAACAGATTGTCTTTGGCG
>CAKTNN010000082.1 GCA_934589065.1 uncultured Oscillospiraceae bacterium | reverse complement strand
CGCCAATCATCGGATTTCAGCGAGAAAGACACGCAAAAATAAAAGATGGAGGATGTATTGAAAAAGAAAATTATAACAGTCTGTGCCGCAGTGCTGTTTCTCACAGCATTGGGACTGACACTGTACCCACTTATTTCAAATTATGTCAACCAGAAATATGCCTCTGAAATTCAGACGGCCTACCAGGAACTTATCCAGCAGACAGATAATTCCGTTTTGCAGGAGGCAAAGCAGCGGGCCATTGCCTACAATCTGGTCATCACGCCCGGCACGGCGGATGCTTACAGCGAGGAAGCGCTGTTATCTGCCGCCGAGGATTACGACAATCAGCTGGACATTGCCGGGAATGGGATTATGGGCTATGTCATAATTCCCAAAATTCAAGTGAACTTGCCTATCTACCACGGCACGGATGCGGAGGTACTGGATCGTGGCGTGGGGCATCTGCTGGGAAGTTCCCTGCCAATGGGCGGCAAAAATACCCACACCATTCTCTCCGGTCACAGCGGCATGGCAAGTCAGAAGATGTTCACAGACTTGGACCAGCTGGCTCCGGGGGATGTGTTCTATCTGAACGTGTTGAATGAAATGCTGGCGTATCAGGTAACGGAGATCAATACCGTTCTGCCCTACGAAACGGACCTCTTAGGTATCGTACCCGGCGAGGACTTGTGTACGCTTGTAACCTGCACTCCCTATGGTGTCAACACCCACCGGCTCCTGGTACGCGGCTCCCGGATTCCATACGAGGAAGCGGCTGTGCTGAAAGAAGAAACTGCTAGCACCGAACCGGCTGCATCCACATGGGAAGCAAAGTACCTGCAAGGGTTGCTGATTGGGTGTGGTGCTGCTGGAATCGCCGGATTGCTTATGCTTGTTGCTACACGAATTTGCAAGAAGCAGTCCAAACGCCACAAAGGAGGCCGCTATGCGAAACGGTAAGCTGCGGGGGCTGCTCATTACAGTTATGCTGCTGGTGTTCCTCGCTGGACTGGCATCCATCCTATACCCCTATATCTGGGGTGCCGCTGTGGACAGCTCCATCACAAATACCGCAAAGGACTTCCTTGACCGGGAGACACCGGAGCTGCCCACTACCACTGTCATTATCGATTCCATAGAGCCTGAGAAAGTCAAGTCCTACCCGGATCTTTGGGAAGATATGGTGCGGTACAACCAGAGCATTGCCGCCCAGGGACAGTCTGGATTGTCCTGCGCCTATGACTACCAGAAAGCCAGCTTCCGACTTGCGGACTACGGCCTCCCAGATGAAATTTTCGGCGTGCTGAGTATCCCGGCCATTGATCTGGAAATGCCTATCTACCTAGGAGCCACGGAACAGCACATGGCAGACGGAGCCGCCCATCTAAGCCAGACAAGCCTGCCCATTGGCGGCATGGATACCAACTGCGTCATTGCGGGCCACCGGGGCTACAGCGGAGCCAGTTACTTCCGCTATCTGGACAAGCTCCATGTTGGGGATACAGTTTCCGTAACCAATCTCTGGGAAACGCTGAACTATCGGGTCTGTGAAATTCGGATCATCGACCCCAGCGATGTGGAGGAGATTCTGATTCAGCCCGGACGGGAGCTTCTGACGCTGCTCACCTGTCACCCCTATGCCTCCGGGGGGCGGCAGCGATATGTGGTCTACTGTGAGCGCTCCGAACCGACCACATTTCCCACATCTTGATCGATTGGAGGTAACTCTATGGATTTTATCTGGGAAAGCATTACGGATTGGCTGAAAGAGATCCTTATCAGCGGCATTGTCAGCAACCTGTCCGGCCTGTTCGATTCCACCAATGAACAGGTTGGAAATATCATCGGTCAAGTGGGCAAGACGCCCCAAAGCTGGAACAGCGGCATTTTCAATATGATTCAGAATCTGTCCAATACCGTGATCCTTCCTATCGCCGGAGCAATCCTGGCTATCGTTATGACCCTGGAGCTGATCCAGCTGGTCACAGACCGCAATAACCTAAACGATGTGGATACCTGGATGTTTTTCAAATGGGTATTCAAATCCGCCTGTGCCGTGGTCATTGTCACCCACACCTGGGATATTGTCATGGGCATCTTTGAGGCTTCCCAAAGCGTTGTCAGCAGCGCCGCCGGGGTGATCGTTGGGCAGACCAATATCGACATCTCCTCTGTTGTCGGCGGACTGGAAAGCAGACTGAACGAAATGGATTTGGGACCGCTGTTTGGACTTTGGTTCCAATCTTTGTTCGTGGGACTATG
>CAKTNN010000081.1 GCA_934589065.1 uncultured Oscillospiraceae bacterium | reverse complement strand
GCTCGCCGGTGCAATTCCAGCCTGCGGCGCGGATATTCGCCCGGCCGGTGTTTTCAAACGTACCGGCCATGGATACCCGCGCGCCATCCTCCGCAACAAAACTATTGTTATTTACGATCCTGGCGCCGGACGCAATGACAAGGCTGCTGGATGCTCTCCCAATACGTATCTCACCGTTATTCGTGAGTGTCGCTCCCTGCGCCACGGTGAGCGTACCGTAAATGCAGAGGCTGCCGTTTGCGGGGATCGTCAGATCGCCGGTGAGTGTGACGGACGTTCCCTGAAGGATGTAGCCTTCTACCTCCCGTACATTTCCGGCCCCGGCAAACAGAGTCTGAAGCTCCGCTTCCGTGCTCGCCTCGAGCTGGAGCGCCACAAGGCTGCGATCCACGCCGGTCAGATCGGTTTCCAAATTGCATTTGCCCACATTAATGAGCAGGCGGCTGTCTTCGCCGGGCGTATAGGTGCCGTTATTATGGAAGCCGCCGCCCTCGAGCACCGCTATCCAGCCGGTGTTCTCCACCGTGCCGCCGGTCTCGACGGTGATGCTGCCGTTCGTGCGGGAATGCGTCGTACCACAGTTCACGAGCTTACCGCCGGACTGGATCACAACATCCGAAGCCGCGCGGAAGAAGGCCTCCGCCGTTACCGTGAATGTGACGCCGTTCGGAACGGTGAGCGTTCCCTCCTCCTGCCGGAGAACGAAATAGTCCGGAAGGTCGAGATTGCGGGTGAGCGTGCAGTCGCCGGTGATGGTAAACTCGCTCTTGCCGCTTTCGATGGCGGCGCGGAGCTGATCCTCGACAGTAAGCGCCGCCTCCTTGATGGTCACGGTCTTTTCGCCGTAGACCTCGGAGCCGTCGACCGCGTCGGCACGGATGATGACCTTTCCTGTGGTGTCACCGGCAGCAAGAAGGCCGTTTTCGGTAATGGTCGCAAGGTCGCCGCCGGAGACGATCGACCAGTTAGCCCACGTTACCCACGCGTTCTCCGGGAGAATTTCCGCGCTGTACTGCGTGCTGCTGCCGGGCTGCACAGTGTCCTCGCCGGTGATCGTGATCTGTTCGGCGTATACTCCCCACTTCCGATGCGGGATGCTTTCGGGCGTCAGCGTGCCGCCATCATACACCTCGATCTTTTCACCGCTGTATGTTCCGTTGATCTCAAGTGCGCCGTATACGAAAATCGTACTATGGCACGTCAGGCTGTACGACGCCGGAACCGTTAACCTTGCGCCGGTAGCAATAGAGAACTGCACATTTTCCGGAACGGTGATCGATTGGTCGAGCGCAACATCCGACTCTATGCGCACAACATTTGCTCCCGCTTGAATTGCCGCGTTCAACTCGGCAGCCGTCGTCACATTCGCATACAGCGTGAAGTTTCCTCCGTTGTCTACGAGCGTGCCGGTGCAGTTCCAGTTTTTGACATTGGCCTCTGCCTCTCCGGCGTTTTCAAACGTACCGGCCACGGATATCTGCGTGAACCTATTTGCATCGAAACGATTGTTGTTTACCAGAGTCGCGCCAGATTCGATGATGAGGCTGCCAAACCCAGTCAGCTCACCCTGATTTATAAGCTTTTTTCCCTGCGGCACGGTAAGCTCCATGCTGCTGCCCGTGGTGAGGATGCCGTTTTTCGGGATCGTCAAGTCGTCGGAGAGCGTGATGGCAGCTTTCCATAACAACTTGGCCTCCACCTCTTTAACATTTTCGGCTTCAGCATACAGGGAACGGATATCCGCTTCCTTGGTCGTCGTAAATTGGAGCGTTACCGTCTTCCGATCTACGCCGGACAGATCCGTTGGCCAATCGCTCTTCTTCGTATTCCAATCGTACATATCGAAAGACAGGCTGCCTGTCTCTCCGAGCGTATAAGTGCCTTTATTATGGAAGCTTCCGCCGCCGTACACGTAGATTTCTCTGTTGTTCTCCAGCGTGCCGCCGGTCTCAACGGTGATACTGCCGTCATTATAGGATTGGATATAGCCGTTATTTATGACCTTACCGCCGGACTGGACTACGACGTCCGAAAACGTATTGAACGCTCCTTTTATCGTGAGCGTAACGCCGTCGGGAATGATGAACGTTCCCGCATCCACACGGAGAGTATGATTCGCCGGAATGACAAGATTTTCGGAGAGCGTCACATCACCCTCGACCTGGAAAGAGCCATCGCCGTTGGCAATGGCGGCGCGGAGCTCATCCTCAATGGTAAGCGCCGCCTCTCCGATGGTCACGGTCTTTTCGGCGTAAATGAGGGA
>CAKTNN010000080.1 GCA_934589065.1 uncultured Oscillospiraceae bacterium | reverse complement strand
CCGTGGCGTTTATCCCACCGGAAACCATTGAGAAGGCAAGGCAGGTGGACTTACTGACTTATCTGAAAACCTGCGAACCCAATGAGCTGGTACACCTGAGCGGCAACCACTACTGCACCCGTGAGCATGATTCTCTGAAAATCTCAAACGGGAAATGGTACTGGTTCTCCCGTGGCTTCGGCGGCTACAATGCGCTGGATTATCTCATTAAGGTGAAAGAAATTCCCTTTATGGAAGCCGTGGAGCGGATCACTGGGCAGGTAGCATACCAGCCCCGACAGTCCCAGCCCAAGCCGGAGACACCCAAGGTGCTGTTGCTGCCGCATGCCAATCCCAATACAAGCCGTGTCCATGCTTATCTTCGCAGCCGTGGCATTGATTCTGACCTCATTGATTTCTGCATCCATACGGGGCGGCTGTATGAAAGCACTCCCCACCACAATGCCGTTTTCGTCGGTCTGGACAAGTACAACAAGCCCCGGTACGCAAACCTGAGAGGACTGGGCACTGATTTCGTTGGCGATGCCAGCGGGAGCGACAAGAGGTTTTCCTTCAGCATCCCCGCATCGGGCAGCGCTACCGTCCACCTCTTTGAAAGCGCCATCGATCTGCTGTCCTACGCAACCCTCGTGAAGATGAATGGCGGCAACTGGAACCGGGAGCATCTGGTTTCGCTGGCAGGTGTTTACAAGCCAAAGGAGGAATTGCAGGAAAGCTCCATGCCGCTGGCGCTGAAACGCTATCTATCCGAGCATCCCGGCATCCGCTTTATCACCCTTCGCCTGGATAATGATGCAACCGGAGGACGGGCGGCAAATGCATTGGTTTCCATGCTGTCAGATCGGTACGAGGTATCCGTCCAGCCGCCGCCCTACGGTAAGGATTACAATGACTATTTGTGTATACGGCTGGGGCTTCCCATTACCCACCGGAAGGGAAAGACGCAGGAACGCTGACCATTTATTTTCAGACAGTCCCACCGTTCGACCCAGAGGGAGAACGAATCTGCAATATACCAGCAAGCATCGCCTTTGTGATACCACAAGGCAGCTTGTCAGGGGCGAAACCCCTGAAACCCCTAAATAATGGAGGAAACAAACATGAGAAAACGCAATGTTCACATCCAGTTTTGGCTGGATAAAAAAGAAGCCGAGACCCTGCGGAAGCGTGTAAAACGCAGCGGTCTTTCCTCTGCTGCCTATATGCGCCATCTCATCAACGGCGTTGTTCCCCAGGATGCACCGCCCCCGGACTACTATGCCATGATGCAGCAACTCTACCGTATCGGCAATAATCTGAACCAGATTGCTCAGAAAGCCCACACCCTGAATGTCATCGATGTTCAGCGTTACGATGCTGCCGTATCCCAGTTTGAAGCTACAGTTAAGGAAATCACGGTAGCGGTGTTGCAGCCCAGACCGATGAAGTAGTAGTGTATGGCGGTCACATCCATCTGGCGGGTCAATGGCTGGCTGGGAAAGGTTGTTGTCTATGTCGAGAATCCCGATAAGACCACTAATCCGAAATGCTATGAAAACGGGGATATAACGGAGCGTGAGTGCCAAGAGCTGGACGATGTTATTGCCTATGCCGTGAACAGCAGAAAGACGGAACAGCACAAGGAGGATTCCGATGTGCTGGAACGCTTTGTGTCCGGGGTTAACTGTCATCCCGCTACCGCCCGTGCGGAAATGCTGTCCGTCAAAAAACGCTTCGGTAAAGAGGATGGCACCATTGCCTACCACGGCTACCAATCCTTCGCCCCCGGTGAAGCTACCCCGGAGATGGCCCACAAGATTGGCGTTGAACTGGCGCAGCGGCTATGGGGAGATCGGTATCAGGTGGTGGTTGCCACTCATCTGGATAAGGCGAATCATCTGCATAGTCATTTTGTGCTGAACACGGTTTCCTTTGTGGATGGTATCAAGTACCACCGCACAGCAACGGACTACCACGAAATGCAGGCAGTTTCGGATGACCTGTGCCGGGAATATGGTCTGTCCGTTATCGAAAATCCCCAGCCGGGGAAATCCAAGCGCTACGGAGAATGGCGGGCAGAGCAGGAACAACGACCCACATGGCGGGGCATTGTCCGTTCTGACATTGATGAGGTTATTCGCCAATCCATGACCGAGCGCCAGTTTTTTGAAAACCTCCACCGTAAGGGTTACGAGGTCAAGGTGGGTAAGGATATTTCCGTCCGGCCACCGGGAAAGGAGCGGTTTGTCCGCCTTGCCAGAAACTTCGGCGAGGGCTACACGCTGGAGAGTATTCGCAGGAGGATTCTAGAACAGAGCAGGGCTGCAAGACCGTTGCCGGAACCTGCCCCAAAAACCAAACATTAC
>CAKTNN010000079.1 GCA_934589065.1 uncultured Oscillospiraceae bacterium | reverse complement strand
TTCCGCTCTCAGGTCAGGTGGTGATGGTGTTTGCGGGATCAGAACTTCGGCATCGAGATCGAAATGACGGGCATTACCCGGAGTGCGGCGGCCAAAATCATTGCGGAACACTTTGGCACCTCTGCTGTCCATGTAGGCGGCACCTACGATACCTATACCGTGGAGGACGATACCGGCCGCAAGTGGAAGGTGGTCAGCGACGCCAGCATCCAGTGCCAGTCCCGGGGAGAGCGAACCGCCAGCCGCCTGTACGCGGTGGAAGTGGTCTCGCCTATTTGCAAATATGAGGACATCGAAACCATTCAGGAGCTGGTGCGTGAGCTGCGCCGGGGCGGAGCCAAGGTGAACGACAGCTGCGGCATCCACATCCATGTGGACGCTTCCCGGCACGATCCCAAGACCCTGCGCAACATCGTCAATATCATGGCGTCCAAGGAGGATCTGCTGTATAAGGCCCTGCGGGTGCAGATTGACCGGGAGTATTACTGCCAAAAGGCTGACCTTCGATTTTTAGAGGACGTGAATCTCAAACGCCCCAAGTCCATGTCCGAGTTTGAAACCCTGTGGTACAACGGCTCTTCCCGGCGGGGTATTCACTACGACAGCACCCGGTATCATGCCCTGAATCTGCACAGTGTGTTCAGCAAGGGAACCATTGAGTTTCGGATGTTCAATTCTACCCTCCACGCGGGAGAAGTCAAGAGTTACATCCAGCTGTGTCTGGCAATCTCCCATCAGGCGCTGATCCAGCAGCGGGCCATGCGCACCAGAACCCAGTCGGAGAACGAAAAGTACACCTTCCGCACCTGGCTTCTGCGGCTGGGGCTGATCGGCGATGAGTTCAAGACCGCCCGTCAGCACCTGCTGAAAAATCTGGACGGTAATATCGCATGGAAGGATCCGGCCCAGGCGATCCGCCAGCGGGAGCGGCAGATACAGCAGCGGTTGGAGCAGGCACAGTCTTCTGCTGCCCTGTCTGATACTGTGCAGGAAGTACATCAGCAGCAGGAGGAAGCTCCTGCTTTTTCTATGGAAGAACAATGTTAGGAGGAATCATGGCAAAGCTATACGTTGCCTATGGCAGTAATTTGAACAAGGAACAGATGAAGGACCGGTGTCCGGGAGCGGAATTTGTAGGGACAGGCTCTATTGAAAACTATGAGCTTCAGTTCAAAGGATCCCTTCACGGCGCTCATGCCACTATCGCACCGAAGGAAGGATCGTCTGTTCCGGTAGGTATGTGGACAATCAAGAAACGGGATGAGTCCCGCCTCGATATGTACGAGGGATACAACCTGAAGGGCTACTGCTACTACAACAAAGAACAGATTCCTGTGAAGATGGACGATGGCAGTACCCTGACTGGCATGGTCTACATCATGGACCAGCGGATGGATTTCGGGAACCCCAGTAAGAGCTACTACGATATCGTCCGTCAGGGCTATGAGGATTGCGGCTTAGATACCAATGTGCTGGATCATGCTGTGAATGACAGCATGGATCTGGCCCAGCAGAGAATGGAGTGTGAGGGTATGCGGTTTTTCTAGGGGGAATCACTGTGTTGAAACAAAAGAGACTGAGAAAACAGCTTGGGACGGGTTACTTCTTTGAGCAGAGGCTGTCTGCCGCTGTGGTTGCCAATCTCCTGGAAACACTGGACGGCAGCAACCACTTCCTGATTGCTGCCAGTCTTGCCGTGGGAGCCGTGAAGTTGGAAGCGGTGGTGTACTGGAACAACGGGAAATACTCTCTGGGGTATGACCTGTTGGTAAAGGATACTCCTCTCAGCCCGGACTGGATCTGTTATGAGAATCTGCCTGACCCCGTTCGCTACAACGCCTGGAATCTGGAGCGGGAGATGTTTCTGGTGCTGGACCGGGCGGTGGATAAGTATGGCCTGAGCTATATGGAGTGCCGTTTTCCCAAGCTGGATGGCAGCAATCTGAAGCGAAAATAAGTGGCCAAGTAAGGGATTGATTTTTTGATATGGAGGTGAAAGCTGTGAAAAAGAAGCTGATTATCGTGCTGGCATCCCTGGCGGTGATTGGGGCTGCCGTGGCTGGCTTCCTGCATTGGAGCCGGTAAAACGAGTGGGTCGATTTTTAAGCAGGAGAAAGACTGTGGGTCGTAAACGCCCCACAGCAAGCCTACAGGGGCGGGCAATGCCCGCCCCACCAAAAGTTTTCGGATTCAGAAGGTGTGGGTCGGTTGGGAGAGGGCAGGGTCAACCTGTGGGTCAGAGCAGCGGAAAGTCTTTGGTGCGGCAACAAATTTGCGTGGGTCAGACTGTGGGTTGTGGCCAGAACAGGAGGTGTTTTGCCTGATATGGCAGAGAATACAGAGGGAAAACG
>CAKTNN010000078.1 GCA_934589065.1 uncultured Oscillospiraceae bacterium | reverse complement strand
CCGTGGCGTTTATCCCACCGGAAACCATTGAGAAGGCAAGGCAGGTGGACTTACTGACTTATCTGAAAACCTGCGAATCCCATGAGCTGGTGCATATCAGCGGCAACCACTACTGCACCCGTGAGCATGATTCCCTGAAAATCTCCAATGGGAAATGGTACTGGTTCTCCCGTGGCTTTGGCGGCTACAATGCGTTGGACTATCTCATTAAGGTTAAGGAGATTCCTTTCATGGAAGCTGTGGAGCGGATCACTGGGCAGGTAGCATACCACCCCCAGCAGTCCCAGCCAAAGCCGGAGAAGCCCAAGGTGCTGTTGCTGCCGCCGGCCAATCCCAATACCAGCCGTGTCCGTGCCTATCTTCGCAGCCGTGGAATTGATTCTGACCTCATTGATTTCTGCATTCAAACGGGGCGGCTGTATGAAAGCACTCCCCACCACAATGCCGTTTTCGTCGGTCTGGACAAGTACAACAAGCCCCGGTACGCAAACCTGAGAGGACTGGGCACTGATTTCGTTGGCGATGCCAGCGGGAGCGACAAGAGGTTTTCCTTCAGCATCCCCGCATCGGGCAGCGCTACCGTCCACCTCTTTGAAAGCGCCATCGATCTGCTGTCCTACGCAACCCTCGTGAAGATGAATGGCGGCAACTGGAACCGGGAGCATCTGGTTTCGCTGGCAGGTGTTTACAAGCCAAAGGAGGAATTGCAGGAAAGCTCCATGCCGCTGGCGCTGAAACGCTATCTATCCGAGCATCCCGGCATCCGCTTTATCACCCTTCGCCTGGATAATGATGCAACCGGAGGACGGGCGGCAAATGCATTGGTTTCCATGCTGTCGGATCGGTACGAGGTATCTGTCCAGCCACCGCCCTACGGTAAGGACTATAATGACTATCTGTGTATGCGGCTGGGGCTTCCCATTACCCACCGGAAAGGAAAAGCGCAGGAGCGCTGACCGTTTATTTTCAGACAGTCCCACCGTTCGACCCAGAGGGAGAACGAATCTGCAATATACCAGCAAGCATCGTCTTTGTACTCCCACAAAGACAGCTTGTCAGGGGCAGCCCCCTGAAACCCCTAATTCAAAGAGCAAAGGAGTATCTTTCGATGCGTAATCGTAATGTCAAAATTCAGGTATGGCTCAGCAAAAAGGAAGCAGAAAACCTGCAAAAGAAAGCCAGACGCAGCCATATCTCTGTTGCCGCTTATCTTCGCCATCTTATCAATGATCTTGTGCCGCAGGATGCGCCGCCCACAGACTATTATGCCATGGCACAGCAGCTTTACCGTATTGGTAATAATCTGAACCAGATTGCCCAGAAAGCCCATACCCTGAATGTCATTGATGTCCAGCGGTACGATGCTGCCGTGTCCCAGTTTGAAACTGCGGTTAAGGAGATCACCGAAGCTGTAATATGTCCACGCCCCATCAAGCAGTAACCAATGGCTGTCACGTCCATCTGGCGGGTCAACGGCTGGCTGGGAAAAGTGGTGGTTTATGTTGAGAATCCGGATAAGACCACCAACCCGGAATTTTATGAAAACGGGGATATGACGGAACGAGAGTGTCAGGGTCTGGATGATGTCATTGCCTATGCCGTGAACAGCAGAAAGACAGGACAGAACAAGGAAGATTCCGATGTACTGGAACGCTTTGTGTCCAGGGTCAACTGTCATCCCGCTACCGCCCGTGCGGAAATGATGGCGGTGAAAAAGCGTTTCGGCAAGGAGGATGGCACCATAGCCTACCACGGCTACCAGTCTTTTGCCCCCGGAGAGGCTACCCCGGAAATTGCGCACCAGATTGGCATCGAGTTAGCCAGACGCTTGTGGGGTGAGCGCTATCAAGTTGTGGTAGCAACCCATCTGGACAAGGCAAACCACCTTCATAATCATTATGTGCTGAACACAGTCTCTTTCGTAGATGGCATCAAATATTATCGTTCCGCCAAGAACTACCACGAAATGCAGGCAGTTTCGGATGACATGTGCCGGGAATATGGTCTGTCCGTTATCGAAAATCCCCAGCCGGGGAAATCCAAGCACTACGGAGAATGGCGGGCGGAGCAGGAGCAGCGTCCTACTTGGCGTGGGATCGTCCGTGCGGATGTGGATGATGTCATACGGCAGTCCATGACCGAGAGGCAGTTTTTTGAGAACCTCCACCGTAAGGGTTATGAGATCAAGGTGGGAAAGGATATTTCCGTCCGTCCTCCTGGCAAAGAACGCTTTGTCCGCCTTGCCCGGAACTTTGGCGAGGCTTACACGCTGGAGGGTATTCGCAGGAGGATTCTAGAACAGAGCAGGGCTGCAAGACCGTTGCCGGAACCTGCCCCAAAAACCAAACATTAC
>CAKTNN010000077.1 GCA_934589065.1 uncultured Oscillospiraceae bacterium | reverse complement strand
AGATTGACGGTTACCAGCAGTGTCGCCACCCTCAGCGAGTTTGACCCGGAGTTCACCCTCATCAACGAGCCGGATGACTATTATGGCAGGCCAGGCGATACCGCTACCTTTATCGTGGAAGCGGAAGGTGCGAACCTGAGCTATCAGTGGCTGTGCCGGGCTCCCGGAGCCAGCAATTTTGAGTATCTGACCGGCGAGACCTCCAGCACCCTCCGGGTGGATATGACATCTGCAAGCAATGGAGCGGAGTATCGCTGCTTCATCACCGATGCCAACGGCGACATGGGCAGTACCCGGATCGCCACAGTGAAGCTGGATACGCGGGACTGGCAGATGGAGTACAACACCAGCGGCATCCGTACCAAGCGCACCAGCGATGACAAGACCTACAGCTACATCTACGCTGGCGACAAGCTGATGCGGATGACCGTGGGCAATGATGTTCTGGACTTCAGCTATGACGTCAACGGCGCGCCGCTGACCATGACTTACAATGGCACGGTCTACTACTACATCACCAACCTGCAGGGCGATGTAATGAAGCTGGAACGTGCCGATGGCGGCAGCGGAGCCCAATATGCTTACGATGCCTGGGGCAACATCATTGCCATAATGGGTACTCTGGCAGAGCTGAACCCCCTGCGGTATCGTGGGTATGTCTATGACCAGGAAACTGGATTCTACTATCTGCAAAGCCGGTATTATGACCCCGCTGTCGGTAGATTTATTAGTGCGGACAACTTTGCCAGCACTGGGCAAGGCATTGTCGGGCACAATATGTTCGCATATTGTAATAACAACCCCGCCGCTTGTGTTGATGGAGACGGGGATATCCCCCAAGCAGTGACTGATAAACTTGTTCATGATGCCGTACTAGCCATGATTGCGTTTGAGCAGCCGAATCTGTCAATGACTCAAACGTGCATATATTATAATGGCGAGAACATCTGGGGCGGATTTGGGTATTGCGATTTATTTAATACTGTAACGGGCGAGGTATGGGAGTTAAAAAAAGATAGTCAAAGCAGGTCTTGTAGAACATCAAGTGCACTAGCGCAATTAACACGATATACTACAGGTAAACTAAAACATCACCCCGATCTACAGTTGAAATTTCCAAACGCGACAAAAATAAATAGTGGTAACTTTTCGTTCAAAGCGGCAGGGTATATATACGATGTGTCATATTGGTCCGAGAACAATGGCATTTTAAGATATAGGTATACCCGCACAGAAACGAATTTGCGTAAAACCGTCGAGGCGATTGCCACGATTGCGGTTTTTGCTGTTATGCTTGCCACCCCATATGGAATACTAGGTGCTGGTGCGTCTTATATGCTTATTTGATAATTTTGCAGACAGGAGGACAAGAAAGTGAATAAGCATGAAGTGAAGAAATTGCTGGAAGCAGCAGTAGAAGGACACGGATTTTTTCAACGTGGTGATGCGTTTTTCAGAGTTGTTGGTGATGGCGTTTTGCAATTGTTGAAATTCGAACACGAGCGTTGCTTTTCCCACTTCAGTTTGTGCATTGGCCTGTACTCCATGTACAGCGAATTAGAACAGAGGTGGTTTACGTCTACCGGATGCATTCCTCAGTATTCTGTGATGAACTTTGTTGGTAAATCATCCGTAGTTAACGTGAACGCGGACCGTGGTATTTATACATTTGAGGTAATTTCCCCCCTGTTGCAGATCCAAATACTGAATGAATCAGTGCTTTATGTTCTTGATAACACGCAAAATCAGAAACAGCTAATACAACAAATGAATCAGTTGGATATTGCGTGTCGGGGGACTATCATTTGGAATGACCCAAACAAATTTGCACCATATTTAAAATCTGGTGATATTATAAGCGCAAAAAAAGTGTTAAAATCAATATTGATGCAGCATAATTACCAGATAAATGCTGCTGATGCTAACTCCTTGTTCCTTCTTCATGCTAGGTCTATGGATGGCATAAATGCAAAAGACAGAGCTCTAATACAAAAGCTCGATTGGCTGGAGAAAGCTGATTGGGGTTCAATTGATGGTTATTTGTGTTGTAACCAGATGCGGAATAAAGGATTCGCTCGTTTTGCTTTGCCTAAATAATGTTTGCCGAATAAGTCACCTATTTATCAGAAGTTCTGGATGCCATTGTTAACTCCTTCATCTCTACAATTCCTCATCCAGCCCGATGCCACTTTTGCGGCACCGGGCTGGATTTTCGTTATTACAATCTCAACCAGCGCCCCTGGGTTTTACCAAGCAGGACAACAGTTATGATGAAGTCTGAAAACTAGTGAGCCTTCCACAGCATTCTCATTGGTGCTCACCGGACATCCGCACTGAAGAAATTTGCGACAAAGCGCCAGTGCGTACACTGTGCAAATTGCCGAAAAAACAGGAAATCTCATTTTCTGTGTTGCACTTTGGCTTTCAGATTGTCTTTTACTATATGAGTGGAATCCACATGCACATATCCACCGGGCGCACAATGGTAAGTGGATCGCCGAATCAAATAAAATGCGGGAAGGAAGAAGAACCATGAAAAAGGAACAAATGAAAATGGGCGAGAAAACCATCGAGAC
>CAKTNN010000076.1 GCA_934589065.1 uncultured Oscillospiraceae bacterium | reverse complement strand
GTGATCCCCAAGGAAATCCGCCGGACACTGCGTATCCGCGAGGGCGACCCGTTGGAGATCTATACAGAGAAGGACGGAGAGGTCATTTTCAAAAAATACTCGCCGATGGGAGATCTGGCCGATTTTGCGGGGCAGATCTGCGACGCAATCGGCAAAAACACAGGGCACATTGCGGCGGTCTGTGACCGTGACAGCATCATCGCCGTGGCAGGCGCGCCGCGACGCGAGCTGATGGACAAGCGCTGCTCACAGGAGTTGGAGCGGCTGATGGAGGCGCGCAGAAATTACCGCGCCCAGGAGGGCGACGGTCTGGTCTATGCTGTGGACGGATTGGAGCGCTATCGTCTCGGCGTTGCGGCACCCATTCTCGCCGAGGGCGATCTGATGGGCTGCGTGCTGCTCCTATTGGGACCGGAGGACGCGCCGCTCGGTGAGGCGGAGCAGAAACTCGTGCAGACCGTCGCAGGTTTTCTCGGGCGGCAGATGGAGAGCTGAACAGCTTCGCACCATCGACCATACAATTGCAGACGCATGAAAGACTCCCGTATCCGCCGAAGGCGGAATGCGGGAGCTTTTTCATGAGAAAACGGGTATTGACATTTGCAGCTTTTTCAATATAATTATCTACGATAATTACTAATGATAATCATATGGAGGAAATCATGACGATCACGACGATCAAAGCGCTGCTGGACGCATGCTATCAGGCAAAGCGTGTCCGCGAACTGCTTCCGGCGCTGCCAAAGGGCGTCACATCATCCTATATCCAGTATCTCGACACAATCGAGACGCTGGAACGGCGAGGCCTGCGTGTGAAGATTTCGGATATCAGCGAGACGCTGAATATTCCGCGTCCCGGCGTTACCCGGACCGTAAAAGAGATGGAGGACAAGGGCTATCTGCAAAAAAGCGCCTCGGATGCGGACGGGCGCGTCATCTATCTCACGATCACGGATGCTGGCAGGAAGCTGTCGCAGACGTATAATGAGCAGTTTTTTTCACAGCTGGCGCCGCTGCTGACGGATATTTCCGACGAAGATGCGGTCTGCGCGATCCGCACGGTGGAGACGCTGTACCGGATCCTGGCAGAAAGGAGGATCACACTTGAGCGTGGATAAAACGGATTTTACACAGGGAAGCATCCTGAAAAAGCTGTCGCTTTTCATGCTGCCCGTTCTCGGCGCACTGATCCTGCAGGCGGCTTATGGTGCGGTAGACCTGCTTGTCGTCGGACAGTTCGGTTCGACGGCGGGTCTGTCGGCAGTCTCGACCGGCAGTCAGATCATGAATCTTGTGACGTTTGTGGTGACGCAGCTGGCGATGGGCGTGACGGTTCTGATCGCGCGCTATCTCGGCGAAAAGAAGCCGGAGCAGATCGGTGCAGTTCTCGGCGGAGCGGCGGTTGTGTTTTTGATCCTTTCCGCCGGAATGCTTTTTCTGCTGGTCTTCCTTGCACGGCCGATTTCGGTGCTGATGCAGGCACCGGAGGAGGCAGTCGAGCTTACCGCGAGCTATGTCCGCATATGCGGAGGCGGTGTTTTCTTCATTGTTGCGTATAATCTGCTGTCCGCTATTTTCAGAGGCCTCGGAGACAGCCGATCCCCACTGCTGTTCGTTCTGGTGGCGTGCATCGTGAACATCGCGGGCGACCTGCTTCTTGTTGCGGTTTTCCGGATGGATGCCGCGGGTGCGGCAATTGCGACCGTGTTTGCGCAGGCAGTCAGCGTGGTGTTTGCTGTTGTGCTGCTGATGCGGAAAAAGCTTCCGTTTATGCTTTCACGAAGCGATTTTCGGCTCAATCCGCAGTGCGGCAAGTTCCTTGCAATCGGGCTGCCGCTGGCGCTGCAGGAGTTTTTGACGCAGCTTTCGTTCCTAGCGCTCTGTGCATTCGTCAACCGACTGGGACTGACGGCCTCCTCCGGTTATGGTGTGGCAAACAAGATCGTGAATTTTGCCATGCTGATCCCGAGCGCGCTGATGCAGTCCATGGCCTCCTTCGTCGCGCAGAATGTCGGCGCGGGAAATCAGAAGCGTGCGCGGAAGGCCATGCTGACCGGCATTGGTGTGGGGCTGGTTTTCGGCTGCGCGGTATTTGCACTCGTTATGCTGAAGGGCGACCTGCTCGCAGGTATTTTCTCTCCGGAGCCGGAGGTCGTGCAGAAGGGCTTTGAGTATCTCAGAGGCTTCGCGCCGGAGACCATCGTGACGGCAGTCCTGTTCAGCATGATCGGCTACTTCAACGGCAATGACCAGACACTCTGGGTCATGATCCAGGGACTGGTCCAGACGCTTCTTGTGCGGCTGCCGATGGCGTATTTTATGAGCATTCAGCCAAATGCGAGCCTGACGAAGATCGGCCTTGCGGCTCCGGTGTCCACCGTGGTCGGAATTATGCTGAACGTCGTGTTTTATATCCGTTGGAGCCGGAAAAATCAGAGATCGCGCATTCCATCCGGCGCGGATGACTGAAAGTGCGGCAAATATAAAGATGTCCCGGCCACCCGTGGCCGGGACATCTTGTATTTACGGATTGTTATGCTGATACCAAGCGATCAGGAGGTCCGTGACCTCGCCGTAGCTCTGGACGCCGGAGGTTTCGGAGAAGGCCTTGAGATAGGCGTCATTGACCTTCTGCGCCGCGTCCTGCACTTTGCCTTCATACTGCGCATA
>CAKTNN010000075.1 GCA_934589065.1 uncultured Oscillospiraceae bacterium | reverse complement strand
TTCAGGAAGTCCTCTCCCATCAAAAGACCGTTCAGAGAAATATTTTCTTTCTGGAACAAATCAAACAGGACATTCCACTCGATATCCTGATCGAGAATCAAGCTTCGAAGCGCCTGATACTGCTCCTTTTTCAAACGGTGTTTATGCATCTTCTTGCTTCCACCCCAGTCCACATCGTCGAGATACAATTCATAGACGGCGGAAACATTTTTCGGCAGCTCATATGCATACTTTCCACGCTGGGAACGGTTTGCCGCAATGGCAAGAATAATAAACTCTGTTTCCGGAAAAAGCTGGATCAGGCTGTGCACCCAGCTGGAAACTCCACCTACGACAAAGGGATAACAGCCTTCTGCTACGATACATACTTTCATTTGTTTTTCGCCCCTTTCTCGTAGTAATACCGTTGATCGGCTGAACCGAGTGTAATAGTCACCTCACTCTGCTCTGCACGGATCAGCCATGCAGAATCTTCCAGCTTTTCTGCTGTTCCGCCGGTGACTTTTCTGACTGTTTCATTATGTGTCCGAAGAACATAATAAGCAGCCGCATCCGTGCCTGTCGTTTTCAGTGTGATGGTGTTATCTTCTCGTTCGTCCTCGTAACGTGAGTTCAGGAAGGTGCGGATTCTGGAATCGCATTCTGAAGCAGTTGTGCCATCGAAACCAGAAAACGGCTGCCAGTAAGTCGCAAGTTTTGCAGAAAAATCTTTTACAATTTTTTCCCAACGGTCATCCTCTGTTTTGGGATAGATTACATTGTCCAGGTCCAGAAGAACACTTGTATAGCCAAGTGCAGACTCCACACTCTTAACTTTCAGCCAGGATCGATACGTAAACTGATCGGATTTTTCCGTGATGACTTTTTGATTTGTAATATTTTTGTTCTGGTAGCCTACGATATCGCCTTCCATATCCTGATCTTTTACTACGGTACGAACCTGTTTGAGAATTGGCTGCTGCAGCGCCTCTTTTATTTCCTCCTCGGTCCGCTCTCCACTATAAAAAGAAGAAAATGAAAATGTCCCAAGATTTTTTTCCATAAAGCGCTGATCTTCCTGCAGCTTCTGCGCGATCTCCGTATCCGACTCCCCGATACCGGAAAGACCAGTTTCTCCCTTTTCTTCATTGATCATTTTCACATAATAATTCAGCATGGTACCATCAGGCTTTGCTGCATTATCATAATCCAGTTTTGGTGCCAGCATACAAGTGAGACCGAGATGACTCTTCTCATAACTGGATATAACAGAAGGCCACACGATATCGCGGTTAACGGCACTCGCTGTATTTCCGTAGATTTCCTGCATCTGTGCCGTGTTTTCTTCTGCAAGCCCAGGGAAGTTCGCCATGATCAGATTTTGTGCATTGACAACCGGATAAATCAGATAATCTCTGGTTTCGTACAGCATTCCAGTCAGAATACCAAGACCTGCTTCATCTTCCATATAGTCTCCATTCACCGCAAAAACATAGGAATTTCCCATACTCTTCCGCCAGATTAAAACGGGATGCTCCTGTACTTTTAAGGTACTGTCTTCTGGAATCCCCTTCATATATGCTTTCGTGCCGTCCCCCAGCTTAAACCATGGAAAAGTAAGTGCCAGGTCTTCCATCTTTTTTTCTTCTTTTTTCTTTGCTTCGTAGATATTTTCCCCGCCAAGCATCAGCTCGGCATACAGATCCAGTCCTTTTACCGTTACTTCATCCGCTGTAATTTTCTGAATGCCAAGCAGTTCTCTGAGATTCTGATTTTTTTTGATGAAAGAAACGTCCGGCAGATTTGCAAACACGAGGTTAATGCCATCCTCTGCACATTTTTGCAGTTCAATAATGTCTTTCAGCGTCGTCCAGTCTATACTCTCCGAGTTGACAATCAGCATTTCTGGCTTCTTTGCATCCTTTTTCTCCATTGCTTTCTCGTACTTCGCAACAGATGAATAGACCGTCGATTCATATTTTACATACTTACACCACTCGGAAACTACTGCACCAACAGAATCATCCGCATTTTTCCCAATATAAACAATCGTTCCACGGCTTCCTTCTACATTGACTTTTCCCGAGTCGTCCTTCGTTCCAAATGCTTCACTGCTGTCTGGAAGCTCCTCCTCATTTTTCACATAAGTGTTTGTCTCATAATGGTTCAGCTTCTCTTTGGCCATATTTAATCCTTGAAACAGGAAAAGAACGATTGCCATAATCATTGTAATTGCTGCAAAATTTCTGCGCGAAACCATACTTATTCCTCCTCGTTTCCTGTTTTCGGCATTGGATTGTTATAACCATAATCAATCGCAAGATTATATGGACTGTTCACATTCTGATGAATTCGATAGCAGATAAAGCTTTCCGTCTCATAATAAACTTCCATTTCATCCGGATACAGTTCTTTAAATTTCTGTGCCCAATAGTACATATGACACATCGTGTACCAGCGATTTTCCATTAGATACGGTCCAATTCCCGACGCTGATGGAACTGGTTCTTCCGCTCCCTCTACCGTTACTTCTTCGTGATTTGTGCTTCCAGCATAATTGATTGGAATTTTTTCTATAAAGAAGTATATATTCTGTGTTGGAATAATAATTTCCGGATTCCGCTCCAGATCCTGCAGTTCCCGCAGGAGAGTAACAATTTCATAATGGTAACCATAAAACTCTGTCATTCGAAGTTCATCATTAGCAGAACAGATTGTCCACGTAAAATTCTTATTTTCCCTTAAAATATTGGTAAGACAGGTAATAGCACCATTGTCTTC
>CAKTNN010000074.1 GCA_934589065.1 uncultured Oscillospiraceae bacterium | reverse complement strand
CCTCTGCCCGGCAGTTCCAGATGGGCACCAAGTTCTGCGCGGCCTCCTTTTTGCAGATCACCGCCCCGGAAATGGACGACCGTATCCTTGCGGAGCTTTTGAACACGGAAAGCGACATGCTTTTGAGCATCTACATCCGCAGTATGGATCAGACGGAGGCAATCAAGACCGTCAAGCGGAAGATCACTGACATTGACGGTATGAAGATCGATGCTCAAAAACGGGCCGTGCGAGAGGGATTCGATATGGATATTGTCCCCACGGACATTGCCACCTATGCCGTAGAGGCAAAGAATATCCTCCGGGATTTGCAGAGCCGGAATGAGCGGATGTTTCTGGTAACCTTTCTGGTGGTAAACATGGCGGACAGCAAGCGGAAGCTGGACAATGACATTGCCCGAACAGCCAGTGTCGCCCAGCAGTATAATTGTCAGTTTACCCGGCTGGACTTCCAGCAGGAGCAGGGCTTTGTATCGGCACTTCCTCTGGGTGTCAACCAGATTCACATCCAGCGGGGTCTTACCACCTCCGCTGTTTCCATCCTCATGCCCTTTACCACTCAAGAGATATTTCAGGGTGGGGATGCCCTGTACTATGGAATCAACGCCAGTTCCGGCAATATGATTCTGGCAGACCGAAAGCAGAACAAGACACCCAACGGTTTAATTTTGGGAACTACCGGCAGTGGCAAGTCCTTCTCCGCCAAGCGGGAGATCTTGAATGTGTTCCTGGTAACGAAAGACGATATTCTGATCTGCGACCCGGAGTCGGAGTACTTCCCTCTTGTGGAGCGGCTGGGCGGGCAGGTCATCCGGCTTACTCCCTCTGGTAGCGGCGGGGGCAGGAGCTATTACTTGAATCCTCTGGATATCAACCTGAACTACTCCGAGGATGACAACCCCCTGGCGCTGAAATCCGACTTTATCCTGTCCTTCTGCGAAGTCGCGGCGGGAGACAAGTTCGGGTTGACGCCGGTGGAGAAAACCATCATTGACCGCTCTCTGCGGAAGGTGTACCGGGGTTATCTGGCAGACCCCAGGCCGGAGAATATGCCCATTCTGGAAGATCTGTGGGACGAGATCCGGGCACAGCCGGAGCCGGAAGCACAGCGGGTCAGCTCCGCATTGGAGCTGTATGTCCACGGCAGCCTGAATGTGTTCAATCACCGGACCAATGTGGATATCAATAACCGGCTGGTGTGCTTCGATATCAAGTCCCTGGGCAAGCAGCTGAAGAATCTGGGCATGCTGGTCATCCAGGATCAGGTGTGGAACCGGGTAACGGTGAACCGCAGCGAGGGAAGATCCACCCGGTACTATGTAGACGAGTTCCACCTGCTGCTCCATGGGGAGGTGGCCTCTTGGAGCGTGGAGATCTGGAAACGCTTTCGGAAGTGGGGCGGCATCCCCACCGGCATCACCCAGAATGTAAAGGACCTGCTGGGTTCCCCGGAAATTGAGAACATCCTGGAAAACAGTGACTTTATCTATCTGCTGAACCAGGCCAGCGGCGACAGGGCCATTCTCTGTGAGCGGCTGAACATCTCGGCCAAACAGGCCGCCCATATCAGCAACGCCCCGCCGGGAGAAGGGCTGCTGTTCTTTGACAAAGTGATCCTGCCTTTCGTGGATCACTTCCCAACGGATAACGAGCTTTACAGTATTATGACAACCAAGCCCAGCGAGGTGGCGCAATATCAGACTACCCAGGAAGGAGGCAATCCATGAGATTTACAAAACGGCTGCTGTGTTTGCTGCTGGCGGTGATGTTGGTTTTCAGTGTTCCGCTGGGGGTTCTGGCAGAGGCACCGCCGGAGGAAAAAGAAGCAACGGAAGCAAGTGAAACTGTGGAAACAACGGAGGCGGTAGTGGAAACTACGACACCGGAAGAAACAGAAGCTACAGAACCTTCCACAGAGGCACCAGCAGAAGATTCTACAGAGGAAACAGAGGCCCCGGCGGAGGGCACCCCGGACGAATCAGAAGATGACCGCTTGCTGGATGCCGATATCTACGCCTCCACCCAGAACAGTATTATGTTGTTCGATTTTGCGGACAACGGCGATTATACCACCAGGCTGAACTACCAGGTGACTTGCGCCTATAAACCCAACGGCAGCGGCACGACCCGGACGGCTTATGTCAAAAACATGGGCTGGCACTTTGCGAGATACGGCGGTGTCGCCCATGCGGACGAGCCGCTGTACTGCATTGAGCCGTGGCGGAACTACGCGGCCAGCACCAGCGGCAACTCTGTGGACCGGGATGTGACCCTGAACGGCAGCGGCAGCACTACCGGCAGCAATGTGTGGTACGCGCTGCCCTCTGCTCGGCGGGAAGCTATTGGGCTTATCCTTCTGTACAGTGACCAGCAGTGGGACCACTCCATCAGCGTCACATCAGTAAAGAAGGACAGCAATCCCAATGTGCCCCTACGGGTAGCAACGCAAATCCTGATTTATGAAATTGTCTGCGGCCTGCGTGACCCCAGCAGTTTTAACCGGAACAACTCCAACGAGTGCGGCACCTCCGGCGACGTGTTCTATGCCGCCGCTTCTGCCTCGGTGTCCGGGTTTAGCTCCTGCTACAACAGTCTGGTATCCGCAATCCAGTCCGCAAAGAAAATTCCCAGCTTCTGCGGCAATTCCAGCAGCAGCGCACCTGTCATTCAACTCTCCGAGGATACCGGCAGTGCCTATGATTCCAATGGAGTGTTGTCTGCGTTCTCGTTCTCCAATGGAAACGGTGCCAAGTTCAGCAAAAGCGGCAACACCCTGAATATCACAAAAACCGGGGATATTTCCGAATCCACGGTGTTCACCGCAACCCGGTATCTGCCCTCGGCATCCAATTCCAGCTACAATATCTGGTATATGTCGGG
>CAKTNN010000073.1 GCA_934589065.1 uncultured Oscillospiraceae bacterium | reverse complement strand
CTGCAATCCATACTTTTAACATCTCTTTTACCTCCTCAACATAAGAAGAGCGTTGATTCAGAATAAAAATCAACGCCGCTTCAATCTTTATATCCTTTAATATGTTACCAATTCAGTATTTCTCTGTCAAGAAAAAACACATGACAGCTCTGTATATTTTGTATATGGAATGGATTTTGACCAAGTTGCTGTGAACGGAGTGAACAGCAGCTTATATTGCTGATGTCAAAAATCTTCGAATTCCATCAGAAAGCCCTTTTACCATCTTTTTCTGATAAGAAGCACTTTGCATCTTCCGGTCTTCACCCGGATTGGACATATAACCCAGTTCGATCAATGTTGTAGGAACCTTGCTCCAGTTATTGCCGCTCATGGTATCATTTTCCCAGATATATTCGCGGCGGCATCCAGTCGCTTTTACATAGGAGTCCAGAACAACTTCGGAAAGTGCATAGCATTTTTTAGCCATTTTACTTCCTACAAAACGATTGCGACGGCTGACGCTGATCGTCAGTGCACCATTCGCACTGGAAAAATCAACAGCATTTGCGTGAATTCTGAGATAAGCATCTGCTTTTGCTTTATTGGCTTTTTTCGCACGCTGTGCACAGCTGATTGCAGTCTTATTGTCTTTGCGAGTCAGGATTACTTTACATCCCTGTTTTTTAAGTTCTGTCTGAAGTTTTTTGGCCACCTGCAAAGTGAGCTGGTATTCATTTACTCCCGTTACGCAACCACTTGTCCCGGAAACATCCTTAGCTTTGCGTTCTCCAGATCCCGGTCCCATCGGTTCCGTTCCTCTGGCGACTCTTCCGGAATGCCCCGGATCAAGCACGATCACCGGAGTCCAGACGCCATTGCTGTTGATCTTTCTTCCCTGGATCGTGGTGTTGGTTCTCATCCTGCCGCTTTTTTTATCAAAATAGCGATATCTTTTTCCTGTATACTGCCATCCGGTGTGCATGTTCCCTTTTGTATCAAAGCAGTAATAATCGTTTCCTATTCTGGAAAATCCTTTTTTCATTCTGCCATTCTGATAATACCTGCGTTTGCCGGTCACCATCTTCCAACCGGTATAGGAGTTCGTGTTCTGCGCTGCTGCCTGAACTGTGGAAGCTTTGAATAGGCCTTGTTTTTCGTTCATCGCTGTTTCTGAGAATGTCCCGGCTGTAAGCAGCAGGGTAAGTAAAATGCAGACAAATCTTTTGAACTTTTTCATACGTTTTCCCCTTCTTACTTTTATGATTCAGAATGCGTTCCAACTCGCTTGTCGGAATACTGCATAAGCTATATCAAGCGGAAGTCATCTCACATTTAATATATTTTCTCATGACACTTTATTTTTTTCAAGTTGATCAGACATATTCCTGGCGAAATCGTACGGGATTCTATTTTTTATGCTTCTGCACTTTGTCTTACCACAAATCTGTCAGCCAGTTTGTCAATTATCTTATTGCAAATTACGGTATAGGCTGAACCAAATACATTTGCGCCGATACGAAGTGCAACCGCAGCCGGCATTCCAAATAATCCAGCCGCAATAGACAATGCGCCAAAAGTATTGAATACTGTCTGCCATGCATATCCTGCTGAATAGCCAACTCCAATTCCACCAATCATACCAATATACGGATACATAGACTCCGGCAGAATCAGATATAAAACAATAAAGATCGCGCATCCAACAATATTAAACTGCCATCTGCTTCCGAATCTGGCAACGCAGTCTTCTGTAAATGGAAGACATACTGACATGCAGGCAATTCCTGCCCACATAGCTCTAGGAAGTCCAAGAAGATTCATAAATAACATCGCACTGGAAACAATCAGTGTCAGTTTCAGATACCATCTGCCACGTGCTGAATGAAGATCAAATTCTCGGAACAGATCAAGGAAAGTTCTTCTGTATGGTCTGTTTTTCTGATTCTTGTAGAAAATGATCATACACAGGATCATACCTGCTGCAAGACCTTCCACTCGTTTAATGTATGATGCTCCAGTCACATCATAGCCAAGCAGAAGCAAATACCCCAGCACAAAGGTGGAATGATTGTACATGATCACATTATGGCATCCAAGGATCATCAGAAGAAGAATTGCAATCACATTTACTGCAAATGCCGGTACTGGTGACAGTGTGTTTGCAAAGCGCGGGGCTGTCATCAGAATAGCAAATATTCCGGCAATAGAGAGCAATCCATGTGATGTGCGGATTCCAAAGTCTGCCTGTCTGAGCACAAGCACTGCCAGCAGCACAGTTACACCTACGACACTGTTATCGTTTCCAATAAACTTGCTATACAGCGATACCACCGCAACACAAAATATCATTACCAGATAAACTTTAAAGTTATAGATTAAAATATGTCTGCGTTTCTCTTTGGGGTCAGTGGTGTTTTTGATCAGCTGCTTCGAACCGGTCGAGCTCAGCTGAAGTTCCTGATAAAAAGTCATAAAACTCGCTCCTTTCATACACCAGTACATCGTTTCGTAAATAACTATGTACTAGCTTTCAAATTATTTTTAACAAAGTGTAGAGAACTATACCGCAAATCTGACGGGAGGTCAAGAGGGGATTTTTTAATCCGGAAACCAGAGAGTATTGGGGGATAACAACTCCTTCTTTCTGATATTGTTCCCTAATGCCTAGCAGTGCATCTTGAGCTGCTGTTCAATAACTTTTGCGGATTACTTAATTCTCAGCAGTGTATCTTCATTCGCACTTTAATTACATTTGTAGATTACTTAGTTTTCAGCAGTGCATCTTCATTTACATAGTTAATTCGTATGCAGATACCTTATTTCTGTCAACTATGAACAAACGCATCCTCAACTTGTATTTTCCATATTTTGAAGATGATCCCTAATAAGCAATTGTATCTTGTTTTTCTTTTTGGGACACTTGAGGATGCTTGCTGCCTGGTGATTGCATCTTGTTTTTCTTTCTATG
>CAKTNN010000072.1 GCA_934589065.1 uncultured Oscillospiraceae bacterium | reverse complement strand
CCCGCTGCGAACTGAGCACCGCTTTCCCGTCTGTCTTCCAGTTCCCTCGCCACGTCCCGGTATCGGACGATAGGACCCGCAATCAGCTGAGGAAACAGGGCCACATATGTTCCGAAAGTCAGCACATTTTTCTGGACCTGCACCTGCTCCCGGCTGACATCGATCACGTAGCTCATGGCCTGAAAAATATAGAAAGAGATGCCAATGGGCAGCGGGATATCCGGGAACCGGCTTCCGAAAAAGAACCGCCCATACTTAAAAAAGCCCAGCATCGCCAGATTCAGGGCGACACCTGCCCACAGGGCTGCCTTTGGATCCTTTCCCACAGCCTGTCTGGCTGCCACAGCCCGGCCGCATCCATAGTTCAAAAGGATACTCACAAGCATCAGTGGCAAAAATCTGGGCTCTCCCCAGCCGTAAAACACCAGGCTGGCCAGCAAAAGCAGCAGATTTCGGAATTTTCTTGGGGACAGATAATAGGCCAGGACCGTAATAGGCAAAAATCCAAAGAGGAATGTGTTCGATGAAAAAAGCATTGCACAAGCCCTCTTTCTTAGGCTTCCTGCTGTCGCTGGGCGAACAGACGCAGAATGTCGCTCCATTTGTAGACAGCCTTTTCCGTAATATGCACATCCCCGTCAGAAGAGTAGCCCCGTGCCAGGCGGCCCAGACTGTCCTCAAAATATGCCCCCAACTCAAAATAGTGGATGCCCTTTTCTTCCGCAAAATCCTTCAGTGCCGCGTTATACTGGGCGATCTTTTCATTTTTTCCGTTTCGATACCGGTCCCCGGTGGCGCTGGGCAGAATGGATTCGATATAGATCTCGACCTCCGGAGACTTCTCCAATATCCGCCCAATGAGGGTATCCCAGTTGGCCATGGTATCCTCCACGGACACATATCCCATATCGTTGGCCCCCAGCATAAAGAAGAGCTTCTTCACCCCCGACTCCGCCACCGCGTCCTCTAATTTTCGCTCCTGGCCCCGGAAGGTCAGATTCCAGTAGTAGTCCGTAAATCCCTTGACCGTGGCGCTGCGGCGGAACATAGCCACGGGCTTGCCGATCCGTTCCTCCCGCCCAGGCGTGTAGAGCAGCTGATATGTAACGGAATCGCCTACAAATCCAGCGTCGTCGTAATAATCACATTTTCCCTCCTTGGGATCCGGCGGATCCCGGACCGGCTCACTGAGAATACTGTTGTCCAGCCGCTCAAATGCCTCAGGTGACTCTGCCAAGCAGGATACAGTACACTGTACCGATGTATCTCCCATTTCAGCGGTGATTTCCGCTTCTCCCGCCGCCATGGCTGTGACCACACCGTTTTCTACAGAAATGACCTCCGGATCACTGGATGTCCAGGAAATATCCTTCAGCGGAGCCGTTCCGCAATAGATATTTTCCGTTTTGCCCGGATAGGAAAGCACCAGTCTGGACACGGTCAAATAAAGCTTTTCTTTTGGTCCTGCTTCAGTTGACTCCGTCTGAAAAACCGTGGACGGAGCTGCCGTTACCTGCTCCTCCGTCTCTTCCGGCATCGTCTCCGCCGGTGCGCTGCCGCACCCAAAAAGGGCACATGCCAGTAGGATCACAACACAGACAATGCAATATACACGTATGTTGGTTTTCTTCCTTTGTTTCATAAAATATTACTTTACAGCACTTTCAAACAGGTTCTTCATTGCTTCCGCCTCTGGAGATACCAGCAATGCCAGATAGTTTCCCTCTGTCAGCAGCTTTGCCGCGGTAACAACAGCATACTGATCCGGTGCATACTGAACGGTTTCGTCTTCCTTCGCTGCCAGACGACTCTGCGCCAACTGCTGGAGCCGGGCCAGGGCCTCCGTATCTTTGGCCTGGATGAGCCAAACCTCATCCGCGCCCAAGCCGTCACTGGTGACCGCAACAACCGCTTGCGCACAGTCTTCCATGTTGATCCCCAGATAATTCAGCATTGTCTCTTCGTCCATCAGATACATTTCCGGCAGTTTGTCCCCAAACTGATCATACAGTGCCTTCATATCCACATTCTTTTCCTCTGCCTTGCCGCCGCAGGCAGCCAGTCCCAGCAGCGTCACCGCCGCCAGAATGATTGCGATCCATTTTCTCATGTTGTCTCTCCTTGTAATTCCTGTAATTTTGCGTAGGCCTTCAGACTTATTCGCGTCAGCACAACTATACACCACCTTTGTCGCATTTTCAACAATCAATACACATTTTATCAAAAAACACTCCACATTTGGATCCACGGGCGGTCCTGTCCCTTTTCTTCTTGCGTTCTGACAAGGATATGGTATAATGTAGAAGGAATATTGGAATTTCCCCATCCTAAGTATTTTGAGGTAACCGATTGAAAAAGCCTTCCCTGTTCCGGTCGGAGAGCTGGCATCTTCTGCTGATGCTGCTGCTGTCCGTTGCCACCCAATGTGTGGCCCTGCTCAAGTCCACGGTGACGGCCTCGGCCTTTGGGGCAAGCCTGGAGATGGACGCCTACAATTTCTCCAACAACATCATTCTCTTCCTCTTCTCCTTCCTGTCCTCCGGGGTGACGGCGGTGATCATTCCCGCCTATGTGCAGAAGAAGCCCCGGGCGGCGGTGGACAGCTTCCTGACCCTGCTCTATCTGCTGGTCTTCGGGGGCACGGGGCTTATCTATCTGCTGCGGGAGCCGATCATCGCCCTCTTCAGCTCCCGGGGAGGCGACTTCCAGGCCATTGCCGGGGATGTGATGCTCTACACCATCGTCATCCAGGGCGTTACGGGCATTCTGGCGGTGACCACCGCCTATTACCAATGTGAAAACCGCTACAACATCCCGAAGGTCATTCTTCTGGGCTGCAACTGTCTGGCGGTGGTGCTGATCCTGCTCCAGAAGGACCTGACCATTTACGGCTACCTGTGGGACCTGTCCCTGGCGGCCATTGTCAACCTGATCCTGGACTTGGGGATCGCCATCCGCTGCGGCTTCCGGTGGAGGCCCAGGTTCCGGTTCCGATCCCAGGAATTCAAAGCCCTGTGGGCCATTTTCCTGCCCTGCGTTTTCTCCACGGGGGTGTACCGCATCCACTCTCTGGTGG
>CAKTNN010000071.1 GCA_934589065.1 uncultured Oscillospiraceae bacterium | reverse complement strand
AGGAATCTCTGCTGTTTGTCGGGCATGTTGGCGTACTTTTGACGGCGGAGGACGGGACGCTGTACTTTGTAGAAAAAGTTGCCTTTCAGGAGCCGTACCGGCTGCTGCGATTTGCGAACCGAAGGGCACTGAGCGATTATCTTATGGGAAAATATGACACCTCATGGGGACAGGATACGGCGACTCCCTTTATCATGGAGAATGACAAGCTCATGGACGGCTGGCGTCCAAACCCGGATAGCGGAAGCTCCGCGCTCGGCTAAGGACTGCTGGTGGGGGAGTACCGCAACGGGGAATTGCGAACGGTGGGAAGCACGGTCCCCGGATGGCTGAAGGAACTCCGGGAGTACCTGGAAAGATAGCCACGACACACGGAATAAGGGGTGAACGCTCCCGGCACAGGGCCGGGGGCGTTCGTCTGTCTCCGGGCTTGTGTGGGCCTTGAATAGCATGAGAGAAAACGTTAAATTCTATACAACGCAGCGTGATATAGCAAGGTTGAATTTGACAGACAATCTTACTTTCCTTGTGCAGGAATTGGAAAAAGAGGCTTTGAAATGAAAGCGACTCTGTCCACGTTGGTTTCCTGAAAACGCCTAATTTCTGCCTAACATTTGCCTAACGGTTAGGCGTAACAATGTGCAACGATAAAAAATGGTGTAAACAAAATCAGCCGTTTAGGAGTCTAAACGACTGCGATTTCCGGTATAATCAGAACAAAATGAAGCAATATGAAACGTGATGACATAAACTTCCTGACCCTCGTAATGAGAAGGTCGCCTGTTCGAGTCAGGTCACTAGCTCCATAAAAACCGCCGGTTTCTTACAGAAACCGGCGGTTTTTCTAACTTTTTGAGAATCCTTTAAAATGCTGCTTTCCGGTTTCACAGGGGCTTCAAATGAACGGGGAATTTGTGAAAGCGGGCGGTCGGCTGCCGATGGTGGGGCTGGCGTTCGGTTCTAAATTGACTCAGGCCTTTTTGATTGGATGCCGGATGACGGTTTTCCACTTTTCGGGCGGAACTTTTCTCGCGTCTGACATATAGATTTCATGATGCAGTCTTGCCTTGCTCAAATCGTTTGCGTATCCGTTTTCAGCCAGATAGGCATCCATCAAGGCAACGGTTGCGGGCTCGGCGTCAAAAGGTCCCGAGTGCATGATCTGCACACAAAGGCCCTCATCAATGGTCAGAAACTCTGCGGAGGAGCAGTCCAGCTTTTTCTTTTTCGATGCTGTTTCAACTGCCCAGGCAAAATCCTTTTGCGTTACAAAGTCCGGCAGACGAATCACGGAAATCCAGTGGAAGGAGGATTTATCCGAATAGTCTATGCCGTCAGTATGCTCCTGCCACCAGAAGCCTTCCAGCGGGGGAACGACATATTCAAAAAATCCTTCTATTTTGTAATCCGTTTTATAGCTCATTTTCAGGGTGTACGCAACGGCGTACAGTATTCCGATCGCCTGCTGATAGGCTCCGCCTTCCTCGTTTGGGTCACCCTGCCCTCTGACGGCAATATATTTTGCCTTGGGCACATTGACAATCTCCGGTTTGTTTTTCGGCATATAAAACGCTTTGTATTCTTTCTTAAAATCAAAGGCCATAATTCTGATAACTCCCGATTTGTTCCTGTTTTCCATGGACGATTGCCGATGGATTCTATTTTGCAAGGAATATACTTTGCCTTGACCAACAAGGTCATTATAGTCAAGGCCCTGCGGTAAGTCAAGCAAACATCGTTCTTGAATTTCCGCTTAGATAGAATATAATGAAACAAAACGCGCTCTTTTGCAGTGGTACTCCAAGAGGGAACGTGAAAAATAAGAGGGAAGAACGCTGCAAAAATGTGGGGGAATTTTCGCCCAAAATGTGACCTCCCGATTCCGGTTCCTGTCTATTAGGGTGAAGGGCCCAAACAGAAAGGATGTGCAGTATGACAGATACAGAAATCATCGATTTATACTGGAGCCGCAGTGAGGATGCCATTGGGTTTACCGATGCGGCCTATGGCAGACGGCTTCGGGGTCTGGCCAAGCGGATTTTGAGCAGCGAACCGGATTCAGAGGAAGTAGTGAATGACACGTATCTCAAAACCTGGAATACGATTCCCAAATTCCGCCCCCAATTCTTCTATGCCTATATAGCAACGATTTGCCGGAATTTATCTCTCAATCTGCTGGATTGGCAGCAGGCAGCAAAGCGCAGGGCAGAGGTTGTTTCCCTTACGGAGGAGCTGGAAACCTGCATCCCGGATTCCAGCCAGGAGAATGCTATCCGGGGGAAGGAAATCGGGAAAGCCCTGAATGCGTTTCTCCAGGGGCTTCCTAAGGACAGCAGAATTATTTTTTTGCGCCGGTATTGGTATGCGGATACCGTCGGGGAGATTGCCAGACGGTACGGTATGACGGAAAGCAAGGTAAAAATGCAGCTGCTCCGTACAAGAGCCAAGCTGAAGGACTACTTGGAACAGGAGGGAATCCAGATATGAAGGGCAGAAAAATGATGGTGGGGCTATCGTACATCAGCCCCAAGTACATTCAGGAAGCAGAATTTGACGCCATTACCAAGGGCGGCGCAGCAGAAACACCCGGAAGAAACCTGCCAAAGATGCTGCTGATTGCAGCACTGGTTGCCACCATGCTGTTCCTCACGGGGGCAGCGGTGTATACCCGGTGGTCAAATACCGCGCAGTTAAGATATCATCCCTCAGAAGAAATCAAGCAGCAGGCGGCGGATAGCGGCCTGTCCATGGTGGTGGAGGAGACCAGGGATGCAGAAAACCCGGAGGAGGTGCTGTCCGTCACGGACCAGGGTATCACCATCAGCCTGGTGCAGACCATTGTGGATAATTACCGGGCGGAGCTTACCTTCCGGATTCAGGGCTTCGAGCTGCCCGAGGGCCGGTATCCCGCGGTGTGGCCGGTGGTCACCCTGGATGGCTCTGATGAGCACTTTTACAGCTCCTGCAGCGGCAGCTTCTTTGACGGAACTACCAGGGACGAGGCGGGGAACTGGGTCTATACAGACGGAACGCCGGTGCAGAGTGATGAAAACGGCAACGTGATTTTTCACTACGCGGGCAGTGACGGAAGTCTGGAGTATACCGAGTATATCTCCTTCCAGAAAACCGACGGCAGATATTTCGGCAAGGAAATTCAGGTGACGTTCCC
>CAKTNN010000070.1 GCA_934589065.1 uncultured Oscillospiraceae bacterium | reverse complement strand
CCCCTGCCCCGCGGAGAAGCCAGCCGCAATAAATGTCTGCTGCTTCATCCCCGGCTGTGCGCCCAGCGCCCCGGCAACATCGTGCAGATCCCGGACTTCGTCTCTCTGATTCGCTGCGAACGCAATGGGCTGAATTGCTCCGTCGCAGCCTTCATTCTCCTCCCCATCCGGCTGGGTGACAAAGGTCTGCATCTGCATATTGCTGGTCGCCATCAACGCTCCGGATACGCCGTGAAGGTCGATCCCCTCGTCCCTCTGGTTGATATGGTAGGCTTCCAGTTTTGTGGGCTTGCCATCCGGCAGAACGAGACCAGCTTGGATCTCCAATGCCCGCTTCAGCTTTTCCGGAAGTCCCTTCCCACGTTCAGTGGCTCTACGCAGGATACCCAAGCAGGCTTTCCTGGTCAAATAATATCTTTTCGGCGGATCGTCCTGCAAAATCCGCGACAAGGAAGATACGTTTTCTTCTCTGGGGGACACCCCAGTATTGAGCATCGAGGCATCTCCACGCCAGGGAGAAATCAGCTCCCAGTATGATTCGCCCAGCAGGTTGCCATGGCCAGGGGTAAGGTCGAGGGATTGAAATACCACTGACTTTAATTCGGGCGATCTCCTTGAGAACACACCGGAAGTCTTCTCCTTTTGGTGTTCCGCTGGAGAAGGCTCCGGGAACATTTTCCCACACCATGAATCGAGGTCGTATATCGATAGCTGCTCTGCCTCGTAATTCGTCTGCATTCCTCATCTCCTTTGTGAGTCTGACCTGTTCCATAAAAAGGCCGGAGCGCGCACCGGCCAGTCCGGCTCTGGCTCCGGCCACTGAGAGATCCTGACATGGGCTGCCCCCACATATGATATTTACTGGCGGCAGCTCCGCTCCGTTTAGCCTTGCGATGTCCCCGACATGAACCATATCGGGAAACGTCAGCTTTGTCACCTCGATAGGAAATGTTTCAATTTCGCTTGCCCATACCGGGCGGATACCATTCCGCACCGCCGCCAGAGGAAAGCCGCCGATCCCATCGAACAGGCTGCCCATGGTTAATTCGTTTGTCTCCTGATTCGCTATACACCTCCAAAAACAAAAAGCCAGCCGTGAAAACAGCTGGCATATCGAAAATATGTTTTGACTTCTATGTCACATTTTGGTAGAATAAATATGGTTCTTTCGAGAACCGGGCGCTGCCATAACACGGTAGGCGGTTATCCCCCTCTTCAGGGGGTGATCCTTCTTTACCCCCTGTCCTGACTGGAAGGGGGTGGTAGGTGTGAATGTTGTTACATATGAGGAACTGTTCCAGCTGCTCATGGTTCTCATCACCTTTGCCAGTTTGATCATTACGATCATAAAAAAGAAGTAAACCGCCCCAAGTCCCAACTAGTGCGGTTTACTTCTTGTAATCAACTAGGGGGCTAACCGTCTATCGGCAGCGCCCTTTTCTATGTTTATTATACCACAATTCCGCAGTCTGTCAAGGGTTGACTGTCTGGTCAATCTCCATTCCGTCATACAGGTACACCTTGATATGGTCAATGGATATCACTTTTACCGTATGTACAAGCTGCCGGATCATTTCCTCGTCCCACTGCTGCATGTGATGGCTCATCCCGTCTAATGCTGCTTCCATCGTATGCACATGTAACTGTACCGTCTGGCCTTTTCGGAGCCGGGCGGCAATTTTTTCGCGTTGTTCTTTCAGCGACGCCATCTCATTGGCAATACTGCCAAACCTTACCGCGTTCTTCGCCGCACTGCCAGGCTGTTGGAGCAATATGTTGAATTCCGCTTCCAGCTTCTCAAGTCCCCGGTTGATCTCTCCCAGTGTCATGGTAGAGTCCGGGAGAATTCCTGTTTCTTCCACTGCCACTTCCGTGATCTGACTGCAAATTGCCCCTTTGGAATCCATTACGGAATTGATTGCCGCCATGATCGTCTGCCGCAGAGGTTCTTCGTCCATTGTCGGTGACTGATGGCAGTATTTTGTTCCGTAGTCCAACCGGCTGACACAGCGCCAGATGATCCTTGTCTTTCCGTTCCGCTTCCATGTACACCTTCGATACAGGGTACCGCACTCCCCGCACACCAGTCTCTCAGATAGGGCAAACTTGCTGGCATAACAGGAGCGGCCTGTGGAGGATGTCTTTTTTGATGGGCTGGCCGATGCCGATCTCCTGGCCTTTTCTGCCTGGACCGCCCGATATATTTCCCTGCTGACGATTGCCGGGTGATTATTCTGGATCAGATACATGGGAAGCTGTCCCGTGTTCTTTATAACCTTTTTGTTGATACAGTCCTGCGTAAAGGTCTTCTGCATCAGAACATCCCCACAGTATTTTTCATTTCCCAGGATGCTCCTGATCTGGGAAATATCCCACTTTGCCCCACCTGTCGGATTCGGCGCCGCCTTCCCTTCCAAGCTCAGCTTGATCATTCTTAAACTGGCTCCCTGCAGATACTGATCATAGATGCTGCGGACAGCCTCTGCCTGATCTGAATTTACCTGCGGATTTCCTTCGTCATCCAGATAATACCCATAGAGCTTCTTGAAATTAACGGAAGCTTTTCCCTCTTTCATAGCCTGTCTCTTACCCCATCGGACATTGGCACTGATGGATTCGCTTTCCGACTGGGCAAAGGCACTCATGAAGGTGATAATCAATTCCGTGTCCGTTTCCAGCGTATTGATATTCTCCTTCTCAAAGATGATGCCGATTCCCATACCTTTCAATGCGCGAATGTACTTCAGGCTGTCCAGCGTATTTCTGGCAAACCGGGAGATGGACTTTGTCAGGATCAAGTCGATTTTCTTCTGGCGGCACCTGCGTATCATCCTGTTGAAATCATCCCGGTTTTTGGTGGACGTCCCCGAAATACCCTCGTCCGCAAAAATGCCCGCCATTGTCCACTCGGGATTGGTCATGATTTTGTCCGTGTAATAAGTACATTGCGCTTCATAGCTGGACTGCTGTTCTTCCTCCGCTGTGGATACCCGGCAGTAAGCTGCCACCCGCAGCTGCCGCATGACTTCCTGCTGATCCATCTGCGGCTTTGCCGGTATAATAGTTACTGTCCTGCGAGTATCATCCATTTTGCTCACCCCTTTCCACGATCTGGTCGTTTTTCAGTCTGATCTTTACATTTCCATTGCCATCCACCAGAACAGCAGATATGCTCATTGCGATAAGATTGGCATCCAGCTCTGAGCGCGGCGCTTCTTTTTGAAACAGCCTTCGCAGCCGCTGGGTTTCGTACTCTCTGGGGTCAATGTCTGCATACATTTCTGCGGCGATCTC
>CAKTNN010000069.1 GCA_934589065.1 uncultured Oscillospiraceae bacterium | reverse complement strand
TTCGGTTCTTCTTTTCCCCTGATCTTCGGAAGAGATCCTCCCAGCCCCGCCGGGCCCACCGGCGGGGCAATTTTTGGCGCGTTCAAAGCCCTCTCCTGGGAGAGGGTGGCAGGGCGAAGCCCTGACGGGTGTGGGGCGGACACGTGAAGATCTCGTAAAAGACAGAAATTACCCCTTCCAGGGCCTTGAAATTGGCCCTGAAAGGGGTCTCTCACTGTTCTCTCGGCACCCCTACCCCGTTGCCGGGGAGGATGGTGGTGGTGAATCGGATTTCCCGGTTGGGGATCTGGTTTTTGGATTCGATGCGCTCGATGATCAGCTCTGCCAGCCGGGCACCCATGGCATCCGGATTCTGCTCACAGCTGGTGGGGCGGACGAAGAGCAAGTCCTGGTTGGCTAGAGTTCCGAAGCTGCACAGGGACAGATCCTCCGGCAGCCGCAGACCGGCCTCTTTGCAGTATTGCAATGCCCCCAGGGCCAGCAGGTTGTTGCCGCAGAGAATGGCGGTGACACCCTTCTCCCACAGGACCCGGGCGCCCTCCTTGCCGGAATTCAGCCGGTTGAAATTGCCGGAGTAGAGATAGGGGTAATCCGTGCCCACATCGATACCGGCATCCCGCATGGCGTTTTGAAAGCCGGAGAACCGCTCGGCGGCGGAGGACACGTAGCTCTGGCCGTTGATGAAGCCGATTTTTCGGTGCCCCAGTCTCAGCAGCTGGGCGGTCAGCTCCCGGAGGCCGGAATAGTTGTCGTTATCCACAAAGTCTCCACGGAACTGGGGATCAGGGATCTTTCGGCTGAACAGGGCAAAGGGCACCTGACCGCTCATTTTGGTGATGAGGCTGCTGTTTTTTCCACTGGCGTTGAGAATAATGCCGTCCACCTGTTTTTCCCGCAGCAGAGACAGGCATTGGGCCTCCCGCTGCTGGAGGCCGTCGGTGGAGCAGACGAAGAGATTGTAGCCCCGGTCATTGAGTACGTCTTCAATGCCCCGGGCCATGCGGGTAAAGAAGTCGTTGGAGATATCTGTGACCACCAGACCGATGGTTTTGGAACTGTCGTTTTTCAGGGTGCGGGCGATGGAGTTGGGATGGTAGCCCAAACGCTCAATGGCCTGGAGCACGCTTTGTACGGACTCCTCCTTGACGGTTCCTTTTTTGTTCAGGACCCGGGAGACGGTTGCAATGGATACGCCCGCTTCCCGGGCTACGTCCTTAATGGTTGGATTGGCCATAAACAGCACCTCATAAAAAGAAAAGGTTTACAGTTCAGACTATACAACATAAAAAGAAGAAAATCAATACATTCTTTGTAATTATTTTTGGAAAGGCCGAGAGAAGAGGAAATCGCTTCGCAATATCCACAAAAAGAACTTGTCAAAAATGTATGAAACAACGAAAAATAAAAAGTTCCGTTTGTTTGTATTGACAAAATCAAAGAGATTCTGTATGATGAGCTCAACAAGAAAACGTATACACGAAATGACAGAGAGGAAAACTTTGCTGAAGCTGATGATTCTGGATACTAAGCAGAGGCTTTCCTGTTTTTATACTCTGAAAAGTAAACGTTTTCACAAACAGAAATGGAGGAACTTAAAATGAAGCGAAGAATCATCTCTCTGGCCCTGTGTGCGGTTCTGGGCGTTTCCCTGCTTTCCGGCTGCGGTAAAAGCGGCGGCGACACCGTAAAGATCGGCCTGACGGTGCCGCTCAGCGGTGACCGGGCCACGGAAGGCAGCTATGCCACCAACGCTATGAAGCTGGTGGTAGACGAGATCAACAGCGCCGGCGGCGTATTGGGCAAGCAGTTGGAGGTGGTGGTCCAGGATACCACCGGCACCGATGTAGGCGCTACCAATGTCTATCTGAAGCTGGCGGCGGACAAGAACATCACCGCTATCATCGGATCTGACAACTCCAACGACAATATCGCCATTGCCGGTTCCGTGGAGAGTGCCAAGATCCCCACCACGACTCAGGGCTCCAGCCCCACCCTCCAGGCCACCTGTGAGGCCAGCGACTGGATGTTCCAGCTGCGGACCTGTGACTCCAATCTCTGCGCGGCACTGATGAAGTACGCTGTGGAGGAGGTAGGGGCCAAGAGCTTTACCATCATTCACGACACGGAGACCGCTTCCTCTGACCAGGCCCGGCTCTTCCAGGCGGGGATCGAAGCCATGGGCGGTACCGTGGACCAGGTGCTGTCCTTTACCAACGGCACCAAGGACTTCACCGCCCAGCTGACCCAGGCTGCCGCCAACAACTCCGATGCATTGGTGGTTGCCTGCCTCCAGACGGAAGGGGCTATCCTCATCCAGCAGGCCCGGGACATGGGCATTACCCAGCCGGTCTTCGGCTCCAATGCCTTCGGTGATCCTGTGACCATTGACCTGGCAGGGGAAGCCATCAACGGTGCGTATTCCGTTACCGCCTGGGTACCCAATACCCCCAATCCTGCTGGAGCGGCCTTCTCCAAGAAGTACGAGCAGACTTACAACGAAGCCTGCGCCAAGGCGGCCGCCCAGATCCGGGACCACATCTATGTGCTCTGCGCCGCCATTGAGCAGGCCGGTTCTACCGACCGCACCGCCGTCCGGGATGCCCTGCTGGGTATGACCCACTACGAGGGTGCCATCACCACCTACAACTGCAGCACCAAGGGCAACTGCGGCACCGGCGGCCTGATCGTCCAGGTCCAGGACCTGGTGCCTACCATCGTGGAAGAGATCGTCACCGAGTAATCGGGGCAAGCAGTCCGGGCCATTTGCGCCCGGACTGCGACAAAAAGTGGAAAGGAGAGAATATGGTCGTACAGCTATTGGTATCGGGCATCGCCGTGGGCATCATCTACGGCCTGATCGCCATGGGCATGGTGCTGATTTTCCGCACCGTCGGTATTATGAACTTTGCCCAAGGCGATTTCCTGATGTTTGGCGGATATTTCGCCTATACATTCAATCAGATATTGGGGCTGAATATTGTCTTGTCCCTGGTGCTGGCCTCTGTGTGCATGGGATTGGTGGGCGTGATTTTCATGCGCTCCTCCTATTGGTCACTGCGGGGCGCTCAGCCCAAGGCCATCATCGTCAGCGCTATGGGCGCGTCCATTGTATTGAAGGAAGGTGCCCGGCTTATCTGGGGGCCCATCCCTCTGACCCTGGACAAGGTCCGGGACGGCGCGGTGACCCTGCTGGGGGCCACCATCCAGTGGCAGTATGTGGCCATCATCGCCATTGCCCTGCTTATGATGCTGCTGGTCTACTTCCTGCTGGAGAAGACTTTTATCGGCAATATTATGCA
>CAKTNN010000068.1 GCA_934589065.1 uncultured Oscillospiraceae bacterium | reverse complement strand
GCCATTGAGGAGGTAAAATTCAGTCTCGTCAGCAATCGGGGCTGCTTTGGTGCCTGCTCCTTCTGCGCCCTGACCTTCCACCAGGGCAGAATCGTCCAGGTGCGCAGCCATGAGTCCATTCTGGCAGAAGCCGAGGAAATGGTCAAGGATTCCGATTTTAAGGGCTACATCCACGATGTGGGCGGCCCCACCGCAAACTTCCGGCATCCTGCCTGTGAAAAACAGATGACCAAGGGGGCCTGCGGCGGTCGGCAATGCCTCTATCCCACCCCCTGCAAAAATATGAACACCGACCACAGCGACTACGTAGCGCTGCTGCGAAAGCTGAGGAAGATTCCCGGCGTCAAAAAGGTATTCGTCCGCAGCGGCATTCGCTTTGACTATCTTCTTGCGGACAAAAAGGACACCTTCTTCCGGGAGCTGGTGCAATACCATATTTCCGGTCAGCTGAAGGTAGCCCCGGAGCACGTGAGCGACGCCGTGCTGTGCCGGATGGGCAAGCCGAAAAACGCTGTATATAATCAGTTTGTCAGCAAATATTTTGCCCTTAACAAACAGTACAATATGAATCAGTTTCTGGTTCCCTACCTTATGTCCAGCCACCCCGGCTCAACCATGAAGGAGGCTGTAGAGCTGGCGGAATACATCCGGGATATGGGCTACAATCCGGAGCAGGTGCAGGACTTCTACCCGACCCCATCCACCCTGTCTACCGTCATGTATTACACCGGACTGGACCCCAGAACCATGGAGCGGGTATATGTGCCCACCGATCCCCACGAAAAGGCCATGCAGCGGGCCCTGATCCAGTACCGGAATCCCAAGAATTACTATCTGGTGCGGGAAGCCCTGTTGACGGCTCACCGGGAGGATTTGATCGGTTCCGGCCCCAAGTGTCTGATTCGCGCCATCCCGCCAAGAAACGGCAGCTATACTTCCGCAAAGCCCGGCAGTCCCAAAAAGGGAACGCCTTCCAAGCCGGGCAGCGCACCCAAAAAAGGTGCAGCCGGCAAGCAGAGTACCCCAAAAACTGCCTCAGCCAGAAAAGCCCCCGCCAAGAAGCCACTCCCCCGCACTTCCGCACCCCAAAAAAGAAAACGATAAGCATTCACCGGCTGCACAAAAAGCATGCAGCCGGTGAATTTTTGATATTTTTGAAGAGAAAAGCACCCCTATGCAACGAAAATGTAGCATAGGGGTAGCACTAAATTAACTTAATGGTATTGGGCCGCGGCCCCTCCTGTTTGTTTACTTGTCTTCCGGGAAGGTATCGATTGGCAGATGCGCGAAGGGAATTTCCCGGTAGCTATCCAAAATAGCCTCCGCTTCCTCCTTGGTTAGACTTTTGTCAATATGGATACCGCTGAGGCTCAGGCCCCAGGTGTCGTTGGCAATGTCATAGACCAGGCGATTCTGTACGACGAGATTTCCCTGCGCAACCGTATAGAAGCAATAGAGCTTGTAGGCCTGCCCCACCTCTTCGTAGGTTTTCAGGACGTTGTTTTCGCAGAGGGAAACTGTTCCCTGAATGCCGAAGGCCTTATCGCCTTGGGTCAATACCGGGGCGGTTTTCCCATCCTTCATAGTATAGAGGCTGGGGTTTCCGTATCCGTCCCAGAAAATGCACTCGTCAATACCGTCTCCGTCCAGGTCAAGAAGCGCGTATTCCGTCACTGCCCCAAGGACCTTCCGGAGTGCATGGTAGCTGTCCTGGGCAAAGGGATCGTCCGCATCCAGAAGGGCCTCGTATTCCGCGTCGGCTTTTTGGAGCTGAGGAAGCACCTGATCCATATCCGCCTTATGGGGCTGGACGGAAAAATCAATATGCTCTGCCAGCCATTCGATATCCTGATCAGACATATCGACTCTTTCCCCTTCACTGCCATTGGGATAATATTCCGTACTAAAACGGGAATAGAGAAAGGCATCTTCCCGATCACAAATCAGGTAAGTCCAGTCATTGGCGGGCTGCTGCGGGTCTCTGGACACAACAATCAGGATTCTTGTACCATCACTGCGGGTATAGGTCCATTCCCTGACATTCGCAGTGCCGTATGTTACCAAGCAATTCGTACTCAGGTATCCTTTCTGTGCGTAGGTAAGCTGCACATCCACGGGGTATTCCCAGGTGAAAGCCGGGTCTGTCGGACGAATAGTTGCCGCTAAAGTTACATTTCCGTTTTCAAAAAACGTACACAGCCGCAAGTCGTCTGCATTCTTTGCATCACTGACAATATCCTTCTGCACACCAACGGCATTCCAGCCCAACTCCCAATCATAATGGTAGGCCGTTGCCATTCGTCCAGCCAGCTTCAAATCGTACTTCTTCGCGATCTCGTCCAGCTTGTCCACCATCTCCTGGGAGTAGACATCGTAGGCATCATACTCCTCCGGTGCCTGGAATTTTCCCTGGGCGGCCATATAGATGGAGTGGTCGGTATCGTAGCCCTTGCAGAATTCATACCACTCCTTGGCGGCCTTCTGCTCCGGGGTGTTTTCCAGGCCTTGGAGAGACAGAACTGTCTTTGTAACCTCTTTCGCCTCATGGCGCTGTCCGTCCGCATCAATCCAGGCGGGAGTCGTGGTTTCGTATTCGTCCAACTTCAGCTTTTTGGTACTCAGGGCCACCACCGCGCAGCCCATAAAAATCGCCATTGCGGTTACAATAGCCGCAATCAGAAGGGTTTTCTTGTATTTCATCCTTCGTTTCCTTTCCGCGGGCCGGTGACCGGATGCGGAAAGGATGTTTTGCAGCAGGGCATCCTTTTCCTGCTGGGTCAGTGTTACAGCGTCGAATGCCTGCTTGATTTTCTGTTCCTTCATTCCAAATCACCGCCTAACATGGATTTCAGTTGTTTTCGGGCACGGGCAAGCCTTGTGCGGACCGTGGGTTGGGGACAGCGCAGGAATTTTGCAATCTCCCCGGTAGAATACCCTTCGTAATAGTATAGATATACCACCGTCTTGTAGTCGTTTGGCAAGTGGAGAATGGCTTCCAGCACCGGGTTCTCCTTCGGCCCCGGGTCCCCTGCCAGCTCCGCGTGATCGTCCAGGTCCTCATCGTTTCGGTAAAGCCGTTTCAGCTGATCCTTGCACAGATTGGATGCTGTAACGATGAGCCACGCTTTCTCGTGCCGCTGGTTTTTGAAGGTTTTCCCGGAGGCGATGAGCCGCAGGAAGGTCTCCTGGACCATATCCTCCGCCTCCGGTTTGTTCTTCATAAAGGAATAGCAGATACGGTAGACCGTATCAATTTGTCGATGATAGATTTCCGTGATTTCTCTGTCCGTACGCAACAAAGAAGCCATGGTCACCACCTCCTCTCACCTTAGATACGACTGACGATGGCAAATTGTTTCATTTTCAAAAA
>CAKTNN010000067.1 GCA_934589065.1 uncultured Oscillospiraceae bacterium | reverse complement strand
TCATCTTCCCCGTCATCTTCCATGGTGACGGTGGCGCTGCCGGTAATATGGATTTTACCGGACATGTCTTCATTCTCGTGGCTGCCGATCTTGGCGTTATGGTTGTTATTATCATCATCACCGATTTCGGCCTCCAGAGAGCCGCTGCCGGTGATGGTCACATCTCCGTCGGATACATGCAGGCCGGAGCCGGACTCGGAGAAAATCTTGTTCTCTCCCTCCAGCTTGATGTTTGCGCTGGAGCTTCCGACGTCAATGGCGTCGCCGCTGCTGCTGATATTTATGTCCTTGATGGTGACGTCTGCCGTTGCACCGCCAGACGTGGTTACGGTGATAGTGCTGCCCGTTGCCGCGGAGCTATCCCGCTGTGAAATAACAGGCGCGCTGTCCGCGGCGTTATTGCCGCCCTGCTGTACGCTCTGACCGTTCTCATTGGCGGATACGGTAATGTCTCCGTCTTCCAGATACCAGTCTGCCGCGAACGCAGACACGGACATACTAAGGACAAGCGCCAATGCAACAATCGCCGAGATCAGTCGTTTCAGTTTCATTAATATACCGCTCCTTCTTGCCTTTTCCCGTACCCGGCGGGAAGGCTCTTTGGGGATTGCATCGGGATATTTCCCGATGCAATGGGATACCCCATTGCAATTCCTACCTGCTAACTTTATGCTTCTGTCTCCTGAATGAACCCCCTTTTCCGTTTTGCGGAAGATGCACTCCGAAGTCACATACCCACAGTATCCGCTGCATTGCCGGTTGGCTAAGATTTGCTGACGCTGGGACTGCCCTTCCTGTTCTTCTGACAATTTGGCGAATAGCCTTGGCCTATAAACCAATCATAGTATAATAAGCCTGTTTTGTCAAGAGGGTGGAGCGTGGCAAAATAAAATGAAAAAACACCGTCTGTTTGTTCCCCCATTGGAAGGCAAGCAGACGGTGTTTTGGAAAGCGATTCCGGTTCAGATTCTCCCGACCAGGGAGCACAGCAAATTGGCGATGCCCGCCAGAACCATAACCATAATGGGGCTGAGCTTGGTCTTACGGAGCAAGAAAAATGCGGCAAGGAAAATAGTCACCATTATCCAATTCGTGGCGCTCAAGGATACAGAGCCGCCCCAGAAAGCACTGATCAGAATCAAAATGCCTGCAGAGGCAATCATTGCCACCACAGCAGGACGCAGCGAACCAAGAATACTCTGTAAGACGGCAATGTTCTTATACTTTAAGTAGAGCTTGGCAATTAACGTCACCAGAATGCAGGCAGGAAGAATACATCCGGCCGTAGCAGCCAAGGCGCCCAGCACACCGGCAATCTTCGTCCCCACAAAGGTTGCTGCATTTACGGCAATGGGGCCGGGGGTCATTTCCGCAATGGTCACCAGATCCGTAAATTCGCTCATGGAGAGCCATCCGTTCTGTGCAACAATCTCCCCCTGGATCAGGGGCATGGAGGCATATCCGCCGCCGAAGCTCAGAGCGCCGATCTGCAAAAAGCTTAAAAACAGCTGCAAATAAATCATTTGTTCTTCCTCCTCGCCGCCAGAAACGTCCGCACGACCCCAAGGGCAATACACGTCAGAATAATATACACCACATTTACCCGGAAAACACAGGCCGCCACAAAGGCCGCTGCCATAATCACCAGGGAAGCAGGATCCTTCTGCCGAACGATTCCGCCCCCCATATCCCAAACCACGGAGGCAATCACAGCCCCAACCCCGGCCTGCATTCCTGCCAGAATGGAGCTGACCAGGAAATTATCCCGAAAAAGCTCGTAAAAGAAAGAAATCAGCGTAATCACCAGGAAAGGCGGAATAATTGAGGCAAGGATTGCCGTGAGCGCCCCAAGGATCCCCGCCAGCTTATAGCCCACCACAATGGCCCCGTTGACCGCAATGGCCCCGGGAGCTGACTGGGCAATGGCAATGAGATCCAGCATTTCTCCTTCCTCAATCCAGTGCAGCTCATCCACAAATTTCCGCTTCATGAGCGTTACAATCACATAGCCCCCGCCAAAGGTGAAAGCACTTAAGTACAAAGTGGAAAAGAACAGTTTCTTTAGCACCTGTTTTTTATTCTTCATATCTATCCTCCTGCAAAAATCCTGTGCTCCGCCGCCTTTGACGGCAGCGAATTCCGTATCTGTATAATAGTCTACCAGGGATTGACATATTTGTAAAATAGTATTATCTTATGAAATATATATGAAAAATACAATGAATCAGGTGATCAAATGACACTTCGTCACATGAAAATCATGGTAGCCGTATATCAGCAAGGAAGCGTAACCAAGGCTGCAGAATTGCTCCACCTATCCCAGCCCTCCGTAAGTCTGGCCCTGCGGGAACTGGAAGAATTTTACGGAGTGAAACTATACACCCATGTAGGCCGCAGGATTTCTCCCACCGAATGCGGCAAGGCATTCTACGGATACGCCGTGCACATCGTATCCCTGATGGGTGAACTGGAAACCAATATGCGCAACTGGGACACTGTGGGCACTGTGCGCATCGGCGCAACCATCACCATTGGAACCTACCTGCTCCCGGGGCTCATCCGGCGCTACCAGCAGGAGTTTCCGGAACTAAAAACGGATGTGCAGGTTTGCCGCGCAAGCCAGGTGGAGCAGCTGATCTTTGACAACCGAATCGACCTGGGGTTGATTGAGACCACGCCGGAGCACCCGGAATTGCAGGCAATTCCCTTTATGCAGGATGAACTGCGGGCTGTGGTACCACCAGACTCTCCCCTATCCGGGCAGCCTAGCGTGACCATCGAAGAGCTGGCTGCGTATCCCTTTCTCATGCGAGAGCCGGGCAGCGCGGGAAGACGGGAGCTGAACGCCTGTCTGGCCCTTCACCAACTTCATATCCAGCCCGCCTGGGAAAGCGTCAGCACCCAGGCTCTGATAAAAGCAGTGGCGGAGGGGCTGGGCGTTGCTGTGCTGCCGAAGCTTTTGGTTCAGCGGGATGCCGCCAATGGCACCGTGACAATGCTCCCCTTCCGGGAGCCTATGACCCGGACACTGAACATCGTATATCATTCCAAAAAATACCTGTCCGGAAGCATGAACCGCTTCATCGCCCTTTGCCGGGAAGCAGGGCCAAGCCTGGATGAACCCGGGCCTTTGCCAAAGAAATGAGAAGCGGCTTTCCTATAGACGCATCCTAGACCCGGAAAATCCCATTGGTTTTTCCCTATCCCCCCTTCGCTGCTCCTGGCAGATTCAGGACACGGACGCTGCGGCATCAGCTAAAAGAGGCGCTTCAAAACTACTACCGTGGGAATATCTGAAAATGCCCCAACGGCGGCTCTCCGTGTGTGAGCCGCCGTTGGGGCATTTAGACAGTTTTCAGCCGAATTTGCCGCGTTTGGAGCACAAAAAAAGGACTGCAAAAAAGCAGTCCTTTTTGGTCCGAGTGACTGGATTCGAACCAGCGGCCTCTTGAACCCCATTCAAGCGCGATACCAAACTTCGCCACA
>CAKTNN010000066.1 GCA_934589065.1 uncultured Oscillospiraceae bacterium | reverse complement strand
TATGCCGCAGATGCCGTGGATTCTTCTGCCCATCTGCTTCAGGAAGCACACCATTCCGCCCAGCTCCAGCCCTACCGTTCTGCTGCCCGTTCGGAAAAGCAACTGGAGAAAGCCAATATCCATGCCCTGCAAAAGAAAGCGGAAGTGGAACACCCCACCAGCAACCCTCTGTCCCGTTGGCGGCAGAAGCAGGCAATCAAGCGCCAGTATGCTGCCCAAAAAGCCGGACGCAGTACCGTGGAGAGCAGCGCAAGGGCTGCAAAGGAAGCCACAAAAAAGACGGAACAGGCAGCAACCTTCGTGGTGCGGCACCGAAAAGGATTTGCCGCCGTCTTCGGTATCCTGCTGATTCTGGCATTCCTGCTCAACGCCGTGTCCTCCTGCTCCATGATGGTAGAGGGCATCGGCGCTGGGATCGCTGCCGGCAGCTATGCCGCCGCAGATGATGACATTGTGGGTGCGGAAGCAGCCTACTGCGCCATGGAGCAGGCATTGCAGCGGCAGCTTGATCGGTACGAGCAGACCCATGACTACGACGAATACCACTATGAACTGGACGATATTGGGCATGACCCCTATGTGCTGACGGCGATTCTGTCCGCCATGCACCCCGGCGAGTGGACATTGCAGGAAGTCACGGGAACGCTGGATATGCTCTTTGACAAGCAGTACATCCTCACGGAAACCGTGGCGAGTGAAACCCGCTATCGGACGGAAACCGTCACCGGGGAACGCCATGCCCGTAATCCCGTCACCGGGGTCTATCTGTTTGACCAGTGGGGCTATCCCATTATGGAGGAATACGAGTATGAAACCCAGGTTCCCTATACCTACAGGAGGGTCACCGTCAAGCTGGAAAACTTCGATCTCAGCCATGTCTCCGTGTATGTGATGAACGAGGAAACCCTGGGTCGTTACGCCATCTATATGGCGACCCTGGGCAACCGCCCCGACCTATTTCCGGATTCTGACTACATCCGGCAGATGCTGATTGAGGGTTACACCAAGTATGACCTTCCACCGGAGGCTCTGGAAAACACCCGGTTCGCTGCCATGATAAGGGAAGCGGAGAAGTACCTGGGCTACCCCTATATCTGGGGCGGCAGCAGTCCCAGCACTTCCTTTGACTGTTCCGGGTATGTGTGCTGGGTTCTCAATCACAGTGGGTGGCGTGTCGGACGCACCAGTGCCCAAGGGCTTTACAATCTCTGTACCCCGGTGTCTCGAAGCAACGCCCGTCCCGGCGATCTGGTGTTCTTCAAGGGCACCTACAAAACCAACGGTGTTTCCCATGTGGGCATTTATGTGGGTGAAAACCGAATGATTCACTGCGGAAATCCCATTTCTTACACCAATATCAACACCCAATACTGGCAGTCCCATTTCTTTACTTTTGGGCGTCTGCCCTGATAAGGAGCGTGATTTTATGAATCCCAAACTGCAAAAGCTCCGTGCCGAGCTGGAAAAGAACACGGAGAAAATCAGCAAGCTCCAGTTCCGAAACGCAGAGCTGAAAAAGCAGATTCAGGAGCTGGAGAACATCGACATCATCTACATGGTGCGCGAGTGCGGCCTGACGCCGGAAGCCCTGTCCGGCTTGCTGGCAAAAGTCCAGGCTGCGCCCAATGCCGCCGAAACCAAGGAAAAGGAGGATGCTTCCATTGAGACTTAATCGCCGCTTTTTCACCCTGTTTGCGGTGCTGATGCTGTGTATGTCCTTTCTGACCATTACGGCATCCGCCGAAGCCAATCCCCCCAAGGATGATGTGATTATCTACACATCTGATCCCACAGAACCCCCTCCCACGCAGCCGACACCAAAGCCCACTGCGCCAAAGCCTACCACACCGCCGGAAACGGAGCCGCCTGCCACCACAGCTCCCACCACACCCACCACGGTTACCCCGGTGGAACCCTTCACAGAGGGAAATGCCATTGCGAAAGATCTCCAGTTCCATGCGAACACCAACAAGCAGTTCATCACCATCGAAACTCGCAGCGGTGAGATTTTCTACATCGTCATCGACTACGATGCTCCGGTAGATGAAAAGAGCGAGCAGTTCAGCACCTATTTTCTGAACAAAGTGGACGATGCAGACCTAATGGCAATTCTGGAGGATGGCAATAAGGTGGAAGTCTGCGGCTGTATTGACCGGTGTTACGCCGGTCATGTGAACACCACCTGCCCGATCTGCGCCAAAAACATGACCGAGTGCGTGGGCAGAGAGCCGGAACCCACTGAAGAACCCACCACCCCTGCAACAGAGCCGGTGAAGGAGCCGGAGAAGAAGTCCAATTCCGGCGTTGTTCTGGCTGTGCTGCTGATGACTGTCATGGTCGGCGTCATGGGCTGGTACTTCCTGAAAAAGAAGATGCCCAATCCCAAAACCAAGGGCGACACCGATCTGGATGACTACGACTACGGCATGGACGAGGATGACGAGGACTATGCCGAATTTGAATCCTATAACGAACAGGAGGAGACGGAATCCAAATGAGTTACTTTACCACCGGGAAGTCCCGGTTCTATGAAAAGATGATGACCCAAAAGCCCCATCCCATGCGGGAGGACAGAAAACCTGTCCTCCCCAAAGATCACCTTTGCTTTGGCTGTCAGCGCTACGGCGAAGGCTGCGTACACCCCTGCCACCGTGAGGTGCGCAGGGGTGCTTCTCTGGAGGTGACGGTATGCAACTTGTGATCGCGGAGAAGCCATCGGTCGCACAGAGCTTGTCCAGGATTCTGGGCATTACTACACGAAAGGACGGCTATCTGGAAGGGAAGAAATATATTGTATCGTGGTGTTTCGGCCATCTGGCGGGGCTTGCCGATGCCAGCGTATACGATGAACGCTACGCCAAATGGAAGCGGGAGGATTTACCCATCCTTCCGTGCCCCTTCCGATTTGAGATTTCCCCCGAAAAGCGGGATCAGTTTTCCATCCTGAAGGAGCTGATGAACCGGGAGGATGTGACCGAGGTTGTCAATGCCTGCGATGCCGGACGGGAGGGCGAGCTGATCTTCCGAAGTGTCTACTATCTGGCTGACTGCCTGAAGCCTATGAAACGGCTGTGGATTTCTTCTATGGAGGATGAAGCCATCCGGGATGGATTTCAGAATCTTCGCCCCGGCGCTGACTTCGATGGGCTGTACAAAAGCGCCCTGTGCCGTGCTAAGGCGGACTGGCTGGTGGGCATCAACGCCACTCGGTACTTTTCTCTGCTTTACGGCACCAAGCTGAATGTAGGACGGGTCATGTCTCCCACGCTGTCCCTGCTGGTACAGCGGGAATCGGAAATCTCTGCATTCGTTCCCGAAGATTTTTTCGCCGTGAATCTGGACTTCCCGGATTTCACCGTTTCCAGCAAGAAATTCCCGGACAGAACGGAAGCCCAGCAGCTTGCAAAGAAATGCCAGAACCAGAATGCTGTGGTTTCTGACATTCGCCACAGTGATAAAGAAGAAAAAGCCCCTGCGCTCTATGACCTGACCACCCTCCAGCGAGATGCCAACCGGCTTTTGGGGTACACCGCCCAGCAGACCCTGGACTATCTGCAAGCGCTCTATGAAAAGAAGCTGTGTACCTATCCCAGAACGGACAGCCGCTATCTGACGGACGATATGCTGGGAAGTATCCCGGCAATCGTTCTGTG
>CAKTNN010000065.1 GCA_934589065.1 uncultured Oscillospiraceae bacterium | reverse complement strand
GACCCGGAACGGACTCGAACCGTCGACCTCCAGCGTGACAGGCTGGCGTGCTAACCGACTGCACCACCGGGCCAAATTGGTGGGAACAATAGGGCTCGAACCTATGACCTCCTGCTTGTAAGGCAGATGCTCTCCCAGCTGAGCTATGCTCCCATCGCACATCGCTTTTGCTTGGCACATCAGCGACATGACACATTATACACAGAACAGGTGCTTTTGTCAAGCACAATTTTCCTTTTCCCGGCAAAAACTTTTTGGCTTCCCCCAGGGCATCTTCCTAAAAAACAATTCCGGGACCAGACAGCCCCGGAATGCTTTTTACTTGAGTCCTCTTCTGCCGTAGAGCTTGGCAAGGCCGCCCTCGCTGGTCTCCCGGAAGCGCTGGTTCAGGCTGACGCCGGTTTCATGCATGGCCCGGCAGACCATATCATAGCTGATGTTTCGGGATCCGGTGAGGAAATAGCTCAGGTTGCAGGCGTTCATGGCCCGCATGGCGGCAACGGCGTTGCGCTCGATGCAGGGAATTTGCACCAGACCGCAGATAGGGTCGCAGGTAAGACCCAGGTGGTGCTCCATGGCGACCTCCGCTGCGTACTCCACCTGGTCTAAGTCCTGTCCGTAGAGCTCTGCCAGAGCCGCAGCAGCCATGGAGCAGGCCGTGCCGATCTCTGCCTGGCAGCCGCACTCCGCGCCGGAGATGGAGGCATTGCTCTTGGTCAGGTTGCCGATGATTCCGGCGGTGGCAAGTCCCCGGCAGATTGTTTCGTCGGAATAGCCTTTGGTATCCTGCACGTATTTGAGCACCGCCGGCAGAACGCCGCAGGCTCCGCAGGTGGGGGCGGTGACGATGGTTCCGTTGTCCGCGTTTTGCTCTGCCACGGCATAAGCATAGGCGGCAATTTCCTGAAATTCCCGCAGGGCGGGGGCGTCGCAGCCGCCGGTTTTGTTATAGAGGTAACTGGCCTTGCGCTGCACGTTCAGGCCGCCGGGGAGCGTCCCGGTGGCGTTTAGGCCATCCTGGATGGACTGCTTCATGGTCTGCCATACGTTCAGCAGAAAGTCCCAGATATCCGGCCCTTCGTTCAGCTCCACGTAGTCGCTGAGGGTGGCGATATAGCGCCATTTGCAGAAATCCGCGATTTCCGCAAAGGAGTGCTCTACATACACCTCTTCCGAGTCCGCATCCTCCCGACCGGGGATGCGGATGTCTCCGCCGCCGATGGATTCCACCCGGAGGCGGTTCAGTTCCTTCCCCTCTTTCAGAGCGATAAAATCCAGGGTATTGGGGTGGGCGCCGGGGAGCTCCTCCTGGGAGAAGACGATTTTGGTGGGCAGGGGAGCCAGGGTTTCCCGCAGCACACGGTCGGTGCCGTGGCCTACGCCGGTCTTGCTGAGAGAACCGTATAGAATCACCTGGAAGGCATCCGCCTGAGGATTCTCCCGGCGGAATAGCTTTGCTGCCCGCTCCGGGCCCATGGTGTGAGAGGAACTGGGGCCCTTGCCGATTTTATAGATTTCCCGGATAGATTTCATGGTGAAGCCTCCCAAAGATATCTCTTCCCCGCTGCTGAAAAAGAGGGGGAGAGGGACGTTGCTTTTTCTTCTATTATAGCAAAGTTTCTTCAAAAAAACAACGGTATTCTATTGACAAAGGTGCTATAATAGATTAGATACATTTAATAGAAACAACCTGAGAGGATGAAAAATATGGCAAAAGACAAAAAAGTTGAGCAGATCACCGATATGGAGGTCGATTTTGCTCAGTGGTACACTGATGTGTGCAAAAAGGCACAGCTGATCGACTATTCTTCCGTCAAGGGCATTTTCATTTACCGGCCCTACGGCTACGCAATCTGGGAGAATATTCAGCACATCATGGATGCCGAGTTCAAGAAGGTGGGCGTGCAGAATGTGTATATGCCCATGCTGATTCCGGAGAGCCTGCTGCAGAAGGAAAAGGATCACGTAGAGGGCTTTGCGCCGGAGTGCGCCTGGGTTACCATGGGCGGCAACGAAAGATTAGAGGAGCGGCTGTGCATCCGGCCCACCTCCGAAACCCTGTTCTGCGACCATTTTGCCCAGGTCATTCAGTCCCACCGGGATCTGCCCATGAAGTATAACCAGTGGTGCAGCGTTCTGCGCTGGGAAAAGACCAGCCGCCCCTTCCTGCGTCACCGGGAATTCTTGTGGCAGGAGGGCCACACCATGCACGCCACTGCCGAAGAGGCCAAGGCCTTTACCGAGCAGATGCTGAACCTGTATGCGGATTTCTGCGAAAATGTGCTGGCAATGCCCGTTACCAGAGGCCAGAAGACCGATAAGGAAAAGTTCAACGGTGCAGAAGCTACCTACACCATCGAGTGCATGATGCACGATAAGAAGGCGCTGCAGGCCGGTACCTCCCACTACTTTGGCGATGGCTTTGCCAAGGCCTTTGATATCACCTTTACGGATAAGAACAACCAGCGGGTCAGCCCCTTCCAGACCTCCTGGGGCGTTTCTACCCGCCTGATCGGCGGCATCATCATGACCCACGGCGACAACAACGGCCTGGTGCTGCCCCCCAAGATCGCTCCCATCCAGGTGGTGATTCTGCCCGTGGCCCAGCATAAGCCCGGTGTTCTGGAGGCTGCCGACCAGCTGAAGGAGCGTCTGGAAAAGGCCGGATACCGGGTGAAGGTGGATGATTCCGACAACTCCATGGGCTGGAAGTGCGCCGAATACGAAATGAAGGGCGTACCCCTGCGGGTGGAGTGCGGCCCCAGAGATCTGGAAAACGATCAGTGCGTCTTGGTTCGCCGGACTGACCGGGAGAAGGTTACGGTCAAGCTGGAAGACCTGGAAGCTGCGGTTTCTCAGCAGCTGGAGCTGGTGCACCAGGGTATGTATGAGCGGGCCAAGAAGAACCTGGAAGAGCACATCTACGAGGCTCACAGCGTAGAAGAGGCCAAGGAGCTGCAGGAGAAGAACGGCGGCTTTATCAAGACCATGTGGTGCGGCGACCTGGAGTGCGAGCTGAAGATGAAGGAAGTAGCCGGAATGTCCTCCCGCTGCATCCCCTTCAAGCAGGAGCACTTGGGAGATACCTGCGCCTGCTGCGGCAAGCCCGCCAGCAAGATGATCTACTGGGGTGTTGCCTACTAAGAGGCAGGTCCTCGGAAAACACAAAAGGGACTGTTAGAAAAGCATATCGCTGCGAAGCATAGACGGCTGACACAGCGGTGTGGCAGCCCCTCGGTCGAATGGAAACAACTTGGTTTTTATCACCAAAGTGTCCCAAAATCCGGGGGATTGCCACACCGGTCTGCGGACCGGTTCGCAATGACAGACTATTTTCTAACAGTCCCTTTTTCGTGGGACTGAAAAACCCCCGAACGCGTTTGCGTTCGGGGGAATAAGCATTATCTATTACAGATACTTGGCGGTGGAGACCTTTACGCCGGGGCCCATGGTGGACACGACGGTGCAGGACTTGATATACTGACCCTTGGCAGCTGCGGGCTTTGCCTTCACAACGGCCTTGATCAGGGTGTCCATGTTCTCGCTGAGCTTCTCAGCACCGAAGGAAACCTTGCCGATGGGGCAGTGGATGATGTTGGTCTTGTCCAGACGGTACTCAACCTTACCAGCTTTGATTTCCTTAACGGCAGCGGCAACGTTGGGGGTAACGGTACCGGCCTTGGGAGAGGGCATCAGACCCTTGGGGCCCAGAACCTTACCAAGACGGCCAACAATGCCCATCATGTCGGGAGAAGCAACGACGACGTCGAAGTCGAACCAGTTCTCCTTGGTGATCTTCTCAACCAGCTCCATGCCGCCGACATAGTCAGCGCCTGCAGCCTTGGCTTCCTCAACCTTGGCGTCCTTAGCGAAAACCAGAACGCGGCGAACCTTACCGGTGCCGTTGGGCAGAACCACAGCGCCGCGAACCTGCTGGTCAGCATGACGGGAGTCAACACCCAGCTTGATGTGCAGCTCTACGGTCTCATCGAACTTGGCGGAAGCACCCTTCACAACCAGGTCCAGAGCCTCGGCGGGCTCGTACTGAACAGCGCGGTCAATCAGCTTCGCGCTTTCTTTATACTTTTTACCTCTAAACAATGTAATTATCCTCCTTAAAGTGGTGATGCGGAAAAATCCTCCCACATTTCCGGGGAAAGCCCCGGATCAGCATTCTATCAGTCGACGACGGTAACGCCCATGGAACGGCAAGTGCCAGCAACCTGGCTCTCGGCGGCTTCCAGAGTGGTAGCGTTCAGGTCGGGCATCTTGGTCTTAGCGATCTCAGCAATCTGAGCCTTGGTGATGGTGCCAACCTTGGTCTTGTTGGGAACACCGGAGCCCTTCTCCAGACCAATTGCCTTCATGATCAGCATGGGGGTAGGAGGAGTCTTGGTGATGAAGGTGAAGCTGCGGTCTGCATAGACGGTGATGACAACGGGGATCTT
>CAKTNN010000064.1 GCA_934589065.1 uncultured Oscillospiraceae bacterium | reverse complement strand
TGCCATTGCGAAAGCCCATCCCATCCACATTCTTACGGAGGAAGTCATAGTCGTACATCAAGTGCTTTTTGAAAAATGCATACTCCTTATCTGTCAGGCAGATGACCTTGCTGACTTCACAGGGCGCTTCTTCCATGGCAGGCTGTTTACTCTGAAAGGTTGCATTCAGTTTCATGTGTCTTCCTCCGTTTCCTCAATGTAGTTGATGTACGGGATTTTCAGCCAGTGTGTCCAGCTGCGGGCGGCGACCCGGGTCTTCACCACACCGTAGCGGGTTCCCATGGCTTCAATGGCATAGCCGTTTCCGATGTAGATACCGATATGTCCCTGATGCCACACAGCAAGTCCCGGAATCTCCGGCATAGTGGATATGGAGCCTTTTTCCGCTGCCGTGCGGTACATCTGGTCAGCGCCGATATCCGGCATGCCATTGGTGGCGTAGTTCACAGAATCCGTTTCCGGGTCGTACCAGCAGTACCCCTTGATAAAGCCCACGCAGTCGGCAGTACGCCTGCCCAGATAGTGACTGCGGATGTACTCCTCGTAGGCGCCCACATTGTCCGGATACTGTTCCACCTTTGCCGCCAGCGTGTCCCGTGTCAGCACCTGTCCAAAGGTTCCCCATACATACCCCCAGCCCGCCGCCTCCGCCGAGATTGCCCATTGCACCAGATCCAGATTATTCTTGGTGGTGGGATAAACATAGTTGGAGGTGTCCACATACTGAGAGCGCACGTTACCAACCAGCTTTGTAAAATCCTCAGCGACAATACTGGTTCCGAAGGCATTGTTGACGGCGGCGATCAGCTGGTCATCCGTCTGCTCCGGCTGAAAGCAGCCGACCAGCCGGGGCACAAATCCCGGTTGGTCGGAATGGTCATACAGGGCAAGGATGTACAGCACCTGAGCTTCCCGGACATGGCTGGGCATATCCGCATCCCGCAAAGCGGTCTGGATGGCGTTCATGTTGTCCTCTACCTGCTGAAGCATCTGCCGGTCGCCGTCAGACATCTCCTCCGCGATCTGCTCCTGGAGCGCGCCAACATCCAGTTTCAGCGTCCCGCTGAACACGGTGATGATAGCAGCCATGGGCATGAACAGGGCAACGATCACAACCAGAATCGCCATTGCCGCTTTCTTCAGCGTCTTTTTGTCCGACAGCAGTGCGACCGCTATCTTTTTGAGTGCCGCGCCGACGGTTATGCTCATCAGCGGCCTCCCGCTTTCCCGAACAGCGCTTCCTTGTAGTCCGGCACCTGTACCTGCAGATAGTACCGCTCCCCGCCGCAGCGATACAGGCATACGCCGCGGTCAGGATTGCGGATCAGCTCATACTCCGTCTCATCTACCTGCAGGGCATCCATATAGTCCTTGGGGTTGATGGCGCCGGGGTAAAACAGGAACTGGTGGGTAGGAATGGAGAACATGGGCTTTGTGAACTCCCGGATGGAGGGAATCAGGAAATCCTCAATGTTCTGAGATGCCAGCACCACACAGGAATCCTTCTTCCGGACACGCTTCATGGAATTGCGGATGTACTCAATGGCAGTCTGGTTGGTCAGGAACAGGTACAGCTCATCAATGGCGGCTACGCTGTCGCCAATGCCTATCAGCCGATTGCTCATATACGACAGGATGTTGAACAGGATGGCATCCTTCAGGCGCTTGTTGGTGTCCATAAGCCCCTTTACGCCGAAGCACAGGAACTTGTCGTCCACGATGTTGGTGTGGCCGTTGAAATACCGGCTTTCCGAGCCGACGCACATGGAGTGGATACCGAGACAGATCTCCCGGAGCATCTCCTGGGTGTACAGATGCTTTTCGCCGGGGTCGTATTCCAGATACTCCTTCTGGCACAGCCAATAGAATTCCGCCATGACAGGATAGTGAATAGGGCTGAGGGCGGAAAAGTCCGTGCTGTCCGTAATCCCCCGCTGGGCATATAGCTTTTCCAGCAGGATCTCCATGGTGTCCACCTGAGCATCCGTAAAATCCTTGTAGCTGCGGAAAAAGTCCTTGAGAAAGGCAATGTGCTGGCTCAGCCGGGTGACCTTTCGGAAGGCTTCGGGACTCTCATCATCTGTGTCAGGTTCTTCCGCATCCACAGACCACACCTTCGGCTCCAATGGGTTGATGATGTACTCTCCGGTCATATAGTCCACATAACAGCCGCCCAGATTCCGGGTCAGATCCTCATATTCCGCTTCCACATCCAGGCAGATCACCGCCTTTCCGGATTCCCGAAAATTGGTCAGCAACAGCTTCATCAGGTAGGATTTTCCCTGTCCGGAGTTGCCCAGAATCAGGGCGCTGCCGTTGGTCTTGTCATTGCTGCGGCGGTCAAGATCCACAAGAATGTTGGTGCCGTACTTGTCCCTGCCTACATAGAAGCCCTTGGGATCGGTCTTACCGGAAAAGCTCAGAGGATACATATTGGCGACGGAACCGGCAGGCAGCACCCGCTCATACTGGTCGCCAAACTGGTTCCGGCCAAAGGGCAGCACGGACAGAAAGCCCTCCTGCTGCCGCAGGGTCAGCTTGTCCACTGTGATCTTGGCGCGGGTCAGCTCCATGGCGATCTGGGACTGAAGCTGCTCCAGCGTTTCCATGCTTCTGGCCTTCAGTTCCATGTACACACTGCAATGAAGCAGAATTTCCCGGTTGTTGCGCATGGTAGCAAGAAGGGTCTGCACGTCCTGCAAATTTCCCTCCGCCTCCATGGCCTGGGTGATGTCGTGGTCTCCCGCCATGAGCCGGTTTTTCCGGGCAGCGTTGTTCACGATCTGCTTTTCCTCCACCGGCGTGACCCGGCGGTGGTACAGCCGCAGGGTGACCCCGGTACGGTCGGCAAGCTGCGCCAGAATCGCCTGTTCCTCGGTCGTAGGCGGATACTCCCGGATGACCCAGACGCAGCGGTAGGTATCGCCGACGATGTAGTAATTGGCAAAGAATTTCATGGTTCCCGGTAGGATACAATCAAAGAAATCCTTGGTACGGACTTCCGGGTCCCCATTCTGCACCTTCTTTTTTCGTCCGAACAGGCTCATGCTTTCTTCCCTCCCCGCACATACTGCGCCCCGTCCACATCCGGCATCCGGTCGCCGTCCATGGAAGCACCGAAATAGATGGCAAGGAACCGTTTGATATCCGCCTTCTTCATCCGCTGCACCTCAAAGCCCGCCCCTGCCAGCTGCTTGTGAGTCTCATTTGCCAGACTCAGCACCTGTTCAGGCTTCCAGCCAGAGCAGCGGCGCAGGAACACGAACTGCCGGGCAGTGGACATCTCCGCCTGCAGCTCGGTCAGCATCTCTCCATCCTGATGCAGAAGCCGCCGGACACAGGCGTTGCGCTCCTCCCGCTCCCGCTGGCGAAGGTACGCCTTGTTTGCGTCAAAGCATTCACAGGAATCCGTGCAGACGATCTCCAGATCCGGCATCACCGTCAGAGCGGTTTGCAGGTTGTGAATCTTCACGTCGATATTGGATGCGGACAGCACCGAAATATTGACGGGGGATACCCGGAAAAACAGCAGCTCCCCGGCTGTAGTGGCAAGACCATACCGGGTAAAGCCGTAAATGCCCATAAGCTCCTGCACGGAGCGTCCCCGCTGCCGCTTTTTCTCCTTTCGCTTTTTGTCTTTCATTTTTCATCTCCATTCGTAGTATTTCTGGCTGGTCACAAAATGCCGGGCGGCGTAGCCCAGATAGTCCATGACGGTGGTATCCTCCATGCGGATGGTCATGAAGGCAAAGCACAGCGCCCCCGCCAATGGGAACAGCAGTCCCGAATGCACCAGCAGCACCACCGACAGCAGAGCCGCGATGGCCAGAATCACAAAATCCCGCATTCCCCAAAGCCACAGGTGGGGCTTGGCCTTCAGGTTCTGCGGGTAAATATAGGTTTTCATAGACGCCCTCACTTTCTCATCAGGTTCTTCGCCAGATTGATCGCCGAGGAGGTGCTGTACACCATACTGGATACATTTACCCGGACGCTGGAATCCAGCCCAAACTGCTGGGCGATCCGCGGCACCTCATTGGCGGTTAACATAATTCCAAGTCCCATCAGCATACTGTCCTGCAAGGTCAGCATCCCAAGGAACAGCAGCGTGGTCTGCAAAAAGGCCGTCAGGCAAATTGCCATGACCTGCTTGCACCACTGGTTGAAGCCATCCGTATACCCGCGGGGTACGCTGAACATATACAGCGACCCCACCGCGATCTGGATCAGCAGGATACCGCCCCGCTTGATATTGGCGAAGAACACCTTGATGGTACAGTAGGAAAAGGCCAGCAAAAAGAACAGCAGCTTCAGCACAGGCTCCGACGGCGTTCCCAGCCGAAACACCGCGCGCAGAATAAACACCGCGATTTCCCCGATTGTGGTACCTTGGGCGCTGGAGAAGATTCGGGTCAGGTCACCGGCGAAGCTGTTTTGCAGGGAAACACAGAACTTATACAACTCCACCGGGAGTACGCCTATCAGCGCGCAGGCAAAGAAGCCTTTCAGCACATTCAGCGCAGCACCCTTGATACTGACCCTGCCGGACTGCGACTCTATAGCCACCTCGAACACAGCGCCGACCACCCCCACCGTGAAAAGTGCCCAGCCGAAGAGGGTGAACAGCCGCACCACAGCGTTCACCCAGCTGAGGCTGAAAATCTCAGCGCCCATATTGTTCATGCTGGTGAACAGGTC
>CAKTNN010000063.1 GCA_934589065.1 uncultured Oscillospiraceae bacterium | reverse complement strand
TTTGCCGGAGCCGGGAATGCCCAGCAGCATCATGGACTGGTTCAGCAGGTTTTTCATATTGCACAGAATCAGGTTGTGGGAGATTGCATTCTCCCCAAAATAGATGCCACCCGGTTCCTGAATCTCCTGCACCTTAAAGGGCATGAACACCGCAAGGCTCTCTGTAGTAAGGGTTCGGAAGGTGTCAATCTTCCGGGTGCCAATGGGCAGCGCCGTGTTCAGACCGTCAAGCTGCTGATACCGCAGCACCGCCATCTGGCACATATGGTCTGCTGCAACCTTTAGCAGCGCATCGGTGTCAGCATCCAGTTCCGCCTTGGTATCCGCAAGATGGACGATGGTCAGCACCGACAGCATCATCCGCTGGTCACGGGAGGTCAGGTCGGTCATATACTCCTTGGTCTCCCGGCGCTGCTGTTCCATATCGTAGGGGACGATGGCAGAAAAGTTATTGTTGGCATTCTGCCTGCGCTGCCAGTTGGTGATGTTGGTTTCCACCCCCAGCATTTTCCGCTCCACTTCCCGGACAGCTTCGTCCGTGGCAACGGGGATAATGTCAATGGACAGCATCATACTCCGGCTCTGGTCGGTCAGTTTGGTGACAAGCTGGTCGGAGATGAAAGAGGCATAGTCCTTGAGGTAGATTACTCTGGCATACTTGCCGCCCAGCATCAGATAGTCGCTGTGCTTCTCAATGGAATCCGGGCAGATGTAATCCCGGAAGTCATGGCCCTTGCGCATCATGTCCTGAGCATCAAACCGGAAATATACTTCTTCACCGCTACGGTAGAAATCGTGGAGAACCCGGAGCTTTTCTGTTGCATCCATTTCCGTGACCTTGGCTCCCAGAGCGGCAAAACGGGCGGTCAGCTCTGCACCCACACGGGCAAAGTAGGCTCTGGCATCCTCAATATTCTTCTTACAGACAGATACTGTAACATACTTCTCTTGAATGATGCCGTTGCCGCCTGTGGCTTTACTCATGATGACATCGTTGTACTCCATACGGTAGTAATCCAGATAGTCATTTTTCAGCTTCATCAGAACCGCATCCGCAAAGTTTTTACGATTGAGATGCCGGTTGTTCAGGGTGATCTTGGTGGTAGCACCGCAGTCCAGACTGTTAATCAGCGCTGCATACGCCAGAAACAATTTCTTTTGCGCGTCCTGAGATGCCACCATATAGTTGATGTCCGTGAACTTAAATGTCTTGGAATACCGGGTTCCAACGAGGAAAATGCCATCCCTCCACATACACTTGATCGGTATGACATCCTGTACCCGTTTCGGAACACGGTACGGCTCCTGATCTTTTTTCATCACCTGTTTAATCGCTTTCATGCTGTTTTCTGGCCTCCTTTTCGTGTTTCGCAATGGTGTCTTGCATAATCTCGTAATAGAGATTGGTGGGCTGAAAGCGAATGACCTTCGGTTCCAGAATCTCCGAACGGAACCAGACCCACAGGAATTTCTCAGCGGGCATTCCGTGGTAGGACACAAATCCCAGCGCGGCAAAGGGAGCGGCACCGATCATGCACACCCAGGACACCCCTTCCGTGCCAAGAATGGGATTGAGCCAGAAGTACAGTCCCACCGCCGTACCGACTGCCAATAACGAACAAAGGGTCTGCCGCAGAGACAGACCCATGAACATGGATTCGTGGTAGTCACGAATCTCCCGATTGATTTTGATTTCCATGAAGTCCTCCTTATAAGCCCATCATTTCCCGGACCACCCGGTCAGCCATTTTCACGGTGCCAACCAGAATCAACATATTGAACACCAGTTCTCCTACATAGCTCCAGACCATAGATACCGCTGCGGCATTGGGGTCAACTACCGGGGGCGTCGCTGCAAACAGGGAGAAAATGATGCAGCCTAGCACAATGATGGCTCCCTCCAGACAAACCGCCGCATAGGATTTGATAAAGGAAATTCCTATGCTCTGGGTCGGCTCCCCGGCAAAAGCAGACAGCGGCACGGGAGCGATGGCGGTGTAAAGGTACAGCTTAAAAAATCGCCCGTACACCGTCATAATCATCACGAAAGACAGAACAGTAATCAGCAGACCGCCGATCAGTGTCACCGCCCACAGCGGAATGGATTCAAAGAATCCGCAGTCCTCCACGGCGGTGATGATTTCCGTGGGCAGGACGGCAGTCTGCACAGAACCAAATCCGGCTGCGGACATGATGGTGGAAACCAACCCCTGAGCAATGGAGAACAGGGCGTTCATCAGCTCCAGTCCATAGGTGACTGCGGCTTTGGCAATGGCAAAGCGGACGAATACCTTGATAGCCACCTCTGGTCGTTTCAGGTCTGCAAAGCTGCCGCAGGTTTTCATCACACCCATGAAAAAGAATAGCACGATCAGTGCCAATCCTATTGCCTGCACAGCACCATGGATGCTAACCATGACATTCCAAATGCTGCCGCCCTTGAACGCCTGGGGCGATTGCGTTACCAGTGTCCAGATTTCCGCCAGCTTTTCATTCCATGTTTCCAGCGCGTTTTGCAGGTTCTGGACAACCCAATTATCAGACATTTTTACTCCTTTCTATCCGAAATTGAAATTATAGAAATTGCCAATCGAATTTGTACTTCACAAAATTCCACTTATTTTGATAGGATGTTTTCACAAAATTCCTACAATTATTGATGATGATTTCACATTTTTCCTTTTTTGGGTTGATAAAAAGAAAAGCGGGACGAAAAATCGTCCCGCACAATGTGAATATCAGCCGGTAATCAGGGTCAGAATCTCCTTTGCAAAGGTGATGATGATACCGCCAGCCAGGGTCAGGAAGCCGTTGGAGCGCTGGGACGGATCATGGGACTGAAAAGACAGGCCCACCTGCACAATGCCCCAGCCCAGCAGGATCATGCCCACCGCCCGAATCATGCCGAAGATGAAGTCGGACAGGTTGTTGACAACGGTGAGGGGGTCGCCGCCAGTGGCAGAGGCATGCAGCACCAGAGTAGAACACAGTGCCAGCGCCAGCACCGTGACGCAGTAGCGGCGGAAGCCATTCTTCACATTGGAAGGCATGGGCAGTCTCTGAGTGGTCTTTTCCTTCTTGGCGTTTACGATGTTCTTAATGATGTTCTTCATTTTGTTTTCCTCCAGATAATAATTCCGCTTCAATTTCCTCATCAGAAAGAAGCTCAAATTCGATTTCGGACAGATTGATAAATCTCGTTTCCTTGCCGGGAACGGTGGACAGGGACAGGCTTCCCACGGACAGCTCTGTGCCGCCGTGGACATAGGGCGCACCTCCTTTCTCCGGGGTATATTTCACATTGGGATGATTCAGCAAGTCGTACTTTTCGTCCATGATGGGCATTTCGCCGCGAATAAAGAGCAGCGCATACCGGTTATCCAGCATCCGAACCTCCGCCGCATCCAGCAGCTCCCGCCCGGTGATCTGCCAGTTGGTGGAATAGTTGCCGCTGCGCCCGGAACTTTTGCCATAGGTGTTTAGGTCGATGGTCTGCTTGCCGAGGTAGGATTCTGCAATCATTTTGTGGGTGCCGGTTTCATTGCCGCCCAGATACAAAAATTCGTCGCAGTTGCCCAGAATTGACTCCCATTGCTTTTCAAACAGGTTCTTGAGCTGGGCGATATTCTGGATGATGATGGACACGAACACATTCCGGGAGCGCATGGTCGCCAGCAACTTGTCAAAATCATCCGGCAGGCTCACATTGGCAAATTCGTCCATGAGAAAGTGGACGGGAACCGGCAGCGCACCCTTGTACTTATCGTCCGCCAGCCGAAATAGCTGCTCAAAGGTACAACTGTAGACCATACTCACAAGAAAATTGAAGCTCACATCATGGTCGGGGATCAGGGCGAACAGGGCAACCTTTTTCTCGCCCAGAGATGCCAGTTCCAGTTCGTCGGTGGCAGTCAGCGCTGCAACACTGGCAAGGTTGAATTTCTCCAATCGTGCTGCCAGCGTAATCTGAATGGATTTCAGGGTTTTGGCAGAACCGGAATGGTAGTCCTTGTAATACTTCACAGCGATATGGTCGGGGTTGCGCATTTCCAGCCGCTCAAACAGCTCGTCCAATGGGGATTGATAGGTGTCGTCGTCCTCCCGGACTTCTCCAGCCCGCAGCATTTCCATGACCATGGGGAAATTCTGTTCCTCCTCCGGCGCTTCATAAAGAAGGTAGAAAATGATGGCCGACAGCAGCATGGATGCCGCCGTGTCCCAGAAGGGATCGTTGGACTGGCTGCCCTTGGGGGTGGTGGCTTTGAACAAGCTGGTGACCAGCTTTTGCACATCGTTATCCGTTTGCAGATAGGCAAAGGGATTGAAGCAATGGCTTTTCTCCATACTGAGCAAATCCAGCACCTTAATTTCATAGCCCCGCATTTTCAGAAAGGTGCCCGTCATGCGAAGAAGTTCCCCCTTGCAGTCCAGCACGAAATAGGAAGAACAGGCTTGCAGCAGATTGACGAGGGCATAGAATCGGCTCTTACCGGAGCCGCTGCCGCCGACTACCACGGTGTTCAGATTCCGGCGGTGCTTTCTGCCGTCCAAACCCATGCGGACATGCTTGGTGAAAACCTTGCTGGCCTCCGGGGCCTTTGCCTGATACTTCTTATTGACCGCGGTGGCGCTGCCCCATTTGGCAGAGCCGTGTTCCTCTCCACGGCGGTAATGGCGCCGGGAGGATAAAGCTACACCACTGGACAGAGCGTAAATGAGCAGAAAAATAAGGACAGTTTTTTGACTGTCCTCACATAACTCAATTTGGAAAGGATGCTCCATTGCCGCCGGAAACTGCGCTACGATTTCCATAAGCCCGCCGTACACAAAGGGGGCGATCAGAAGCGCCAACCACACCACCGGAATGATACCAAGGACACACAGAATTTTTATGGTGCGCCGTTCATCGTTCTTCACGGGACTTACCCCTTACCTTTTTGGTGGGAGCATCAATGGCTTTCAGAAGCACCTCGTCCACAATATCTGTGGGGCGTTCCTCCCCAATCAGGTCATTGCGCATATCATTGAGGGCATTGATGACCACCCCATGCTCGTACTTGTCCAGTTCCAGAACGCGCTTTTCTTCCTTTGCCATACATCACCGCTCCTGTTCCTTGGATTTGGGAGTGCGGTTCTGCTCCAGCGCACGGTACATTCTGGTGGAGATCTGATTGGCGGTATCCCGGATTTCTGTCAGGGTTTCCCGCACCTGCTGGGGGTTACACTCCCGGAATGATGCAGGCAGGCGGCTGAAATTGTAATCCGTCACATCCACGCCATACTTCTTACACAGAAGATAGGAGGCACTGTAAGCGGCAAAGGCGGCATCGCTGCGGTTATAATCCTGCCGCATTCCCGCAAGCTCGGCATGGGCCAGTTCCTTGGAAACACTTCTGAAAATGTCCTCTGCGCCCATGCCCCGGCACACGAAAATCACCTGCTGATTATGGTCATACACGGCACCCATATTGTTGGGCAGGGAGTCCACCGTCTGAATGGGAACCGGGGTGCGGTGAATCAGGGCTTTCAGCAGAACCCGGTCATCCAGCTTCACAGCAGGGGCAGAGCGAACACGCCCTCTGGTCTGGGATACATCGAATACCCGTTTTACCTCAAAGGAGGTTCCACGGGTGCCGTCCTCCCGGTCATACTCCTTGCCGGGTTCCAGAATCTTCACGCTCCGGGGCTTGCGCTGAACGGATACCCCGGCTTCCTTCCAGCCGTCAAAATCCTTAAGCTGGGTAGCCTCCGGCATCTGCGCCAGAATCAGCAGCGCATTGGTGG
>CAKTNN010000062.1 GCA_934589065.1 uncultured Oscillospiraceae bacterium | reverse complement strand
GGTAGACTGACCGAGGCAGGTAGTACGCAAAGATTCCCACGGCAGTGACATCGGTCACTGCCTCGGAATGACGAAGTAGAGCGTCATTGCAAACCAGTCCACAGCACTGGTGTGGTGACCGAAGGGAATGCCCTTGGGTGCAATCCCCCGGATGGTTAGACTGCCCAAAGGGAATGCACGCTGTCTCCTCACCCCGTCACGGCTTTGCCGTGCCACCCCTCCCCACACGGGGAGGGACTTGCAATACGTCAGCGCTTCATTTCTTCATAAACGCACGTGTCCCCTGGGGCTTTCGCCCCAGGGGACACGTGCGTTTTATGCTTTTTACTCGATGGTCATGATCCAGCCTTCGGGGGCGGGGATGGTGCCCATCTGGATACCGGTGAGGGTCTTGTAGAGCTTTTCCACCACGGTGCCCATGCCGGCGTAGGTGTATTCCTTGTCGTGGTCCACAATCTTGCCAATGGGAGAAATCACGGCAGCGGTGCCGCACAGACCGGCCTCGGCAAAATCGCCCAGCTCGTCCACGCCTACCACGCGCTCTTCCACCTCCAGGTTCAGGTAATCCTTGGCAACCTGGACAAGAGAACGGCGGGTGATGGAGGGCAGGATGGTTGCGGACTTGGGAACCACCAGCTTGCCATCCTTGGAAACGAACAGGATGTTTGCGCCGCCGGTTTCCTCAATGTGGGTGCGGGTAGCGGAATCCACATACAGGTTCTCATCGTAGCCCAGCTCGTGGGCTTCCACAATGTTGTAAAGGCTCATGGCGTAGTTCAGGCCGGCCTTAATGTGACCGGTGCCTCTGGGGGCTGCACGGTCCAGATCGGAGATCCGCAGGGTCAGAGGACGGACGCCGCCCTTGAAGTAGGGGCCCACTGGGGTGCCGAACACCCGGAACTGGAACTCGTTGGCGGGCTTGACACCGATGATGGCATCGTAGCCGAACATATAGGGCCGCAGGTACAGGCTTGCACCGGAGCCGAAGGGAGGCACCCAAGCGGCGTTGGCCTTAACGGTCTGGTAAATGGCATCCAGGAACCGCTCCTTGGGGAATACAGGCATCTTCATCCGCTGGCAGGAATCCATCATCCGCTCGGCGTTCAGGTCGGGGCGGAAGCAGACGGTCTTGCCATCCTGGGTGGTATAGGCCTTCATGCCCTCGAAAACGGTCTGGGCATACTGCAAAACACAGGCGCACTCACTCATGGTGATGTTGGGGTCGGTGGTGAGGGTACCCTCGTCCCACGCGCCGTTTTTGTAGTTGGAAACATAGCGGTAATCGGTCTGCACATAGCCGAAGCCCAGACTGGACCAATCGATATTCTTCTTTTCCATATCGGAACAACTCCCTTTTCTCTTTGGTCGTATCATTTTACCACTTTCTTTCCGGAAGGTCAACCCTTCCGGGAAGAAAAATGCATCCACGGTGGACAAATGTCCATTTTACAGCAAAGGTCGCCCCGGTTGAACGGGAGAAGATTGCCACACCAGGAAAGAGGACTGGTTCGCAATGACAGGGGGAGGTCAAGCGCAGCGAGACTGGGGAGTCTCTGCGCGTCCCGATTACACAACGTTTCCGTTGAATGGCGCGGCCTAACTTTCTACGGTTTTTCTGTTCAACGGGACAGAGTTGTTGCTGAAACGCGAAGACAACTCATCCGCCACACGCTTCGCGTGTGCCACCTTCCCTACTAGGGAAGGCAAGGCGCCCTGCGGGCGCGGACTGCCGCCCGATGGCAGCATTCCGTGCACAGAATCCATCTGGGCAGCGCAAAAGAGGCTCCCTACGGGAGGGAGCCCCGGCGGGGTTATTTTACAATCAGCTCGTCCAGGGGACGCTTGGGGACATAGTGTACCCCCTGATCATCCCGATAATAGTTGATATTGCCATCGGGGGCCAGGTCGGTAATGCGGATATCCTCCATGGGCTCCCCCAGGGCCAGCACCAGCTGGGGCTTTAGGTAGTCCGGAAGGCTCAGAACGCTTTTCAGCTCTCCGGCGGAGAAGGAGGCAATCATGCAGCCCCCCAGGCCCAAATCGTTGGCAGCCAGAAGCATGGTTTGGGCGGCGATGCCCACATCCTTCTGGAAGGCATTGGCAGACTCGCTCAGCCGGTAGTCCTGGCAAATCACCACAAAGGCCTGGGGATAGGTTCCGGGATAGGGCAGATTCAGCTCCCGCAAAGCCCCGGCCCACCTGGTCAGGGGCTGCACCTTTTGAAGCTCCTCCGGGGTATTCACCAGGCGGTATTTCTGCACCTGGGCATTCCGGCTAGAGGGGGTATACCGGGCGCACTCCACCAGATAGCGCAGCTCCTCATCCGTGACCTTCCGCTCCTCCCGGAAGCCCCGGACAGACCGGGCACGTTTTACAAGATCCAAAAACATTGGGTACTCTCCTTTTTCTCCATATACACGGGCTTCTCCGGTTGAACGGGGGAAGATTGCCACACCAGTCTGAGGACTGGTTCGCAATGACGAGGGAGGGGGCTGCGGCACTACTCCGCGCTAAGAGCCGCCTGCGGCGGTTGCGCTCTGTACACGCCTGCGGGCGTAGTGGTCCGCAATGACAATCAGATCCTCGCCACGCCGGATTTTCTGGCGGCTTCGGCTACGGCCTTTGCTACCGCCGGGCCTACCCGCTTATCAAAGGCGGCGGGAATAATGTAATCGGCGCTGAGTTCTTCGGGAGACACCAGGTCTGCCAAAGCCTGGGCGGCAGCCATCTTCATTTCCTCGTTGATGTCCGAGGCCCGGACATCGAATGCGCCCCGGAAAATGCCGGGGAAGGCCAGCACGTTATTGATCTGGTTGGGATAGTCGCTCCGTCCGGTGGAAACCACCTTGGCTCCCCCTGCCTTGGCATCCTCTGGGAAGATCTCCGGGGTGGGGTTGGCGCAGGCAAAGACGATGGCATCGGGGGCCATGGTCTTCACCATTTCCGTGGTCAGGGTTCCGGGAGCGGAGACGCCGATAAACACATCCGCGCCCCGGATAACGTCGGCGAGCTTGCCGGTTTCCTTTTGCAGGTTGGTGACCTGGGCCATTTCTTCCTTGATCCAGTTCAGGTTCTCCCGGCCTGCGTAGATGGCGCCGGTGCGGTCGGTCATGACGATGTTCTTGAAGCCTGCGCTCAGCAGCAGCTTGACAATGGCGATGGCGGCAGCGCCCGCGCCGGAAGTGACGATCTTCACATTCTCCTTTTTCTTGCCCACCACCTTCAGGGCGTTCTGCAGCCCTGCCAGGGTGATGACAGCAGTGCCGTGCTGGTCATCGTGAAAAATGGGAATATCGCACTTTTCCTTCAGCTTCCGCTCGATTTCAAAGCAACGGGGGGCGGAAATATCCTCCAGGTTGATGCCGCCAAAGGAGCCGGACATCAGGTAAACGGCGTTGACAAACTCGTCCACATCCTTGGTCTTAACGCACAGAGGGAAGGCGTCCACATCGCCAAAGGCTTTAAACAGCACGCACTTGCCCTCCATAACGGGCATACCGGCCTCCGGGCCGATATCGCCCAGGCCCAGCACGGCGGAACCGTCGGTGATGACGGCGCACAGATTGTGGCGGCGGGTGAGCTCGTAGGACTTGTTGATGTCCTTCTGGATTTCCAGGCAGGGAGCGGCAACGCCGGGGGTGTAGGCCAGGGACAAATCATCCTTGGTTTCCACCGGGGGAACGGCCTTTACTTCGATTTTCCCTTTCCACTGGGCGTGGAGCCGCAGGGATTCTTTTGCATAATCCATAGTGATCCTCCTAGGTCGGTTTCTATTTCAAGGGTATTATACAAAGCCCGGCGGGAAAAGTAAATGGGCAATTCATTCAAATCAGCTTCCCTTCCAGGTGATCCATTTCGTGCTGGATGATCTGGGCGGTAAAGCCACGGAAGGTTTTGATCCGGGGCTCAAACTTTTCGTTCTGATACCGGATCTGAATGCTCTGAAAGCGCTTTGTCTTCCGCGTTCCGGGCAGAGACAGGCAGCCCTCCTCCGCCTCGTACTCCCCTGCGGCCTTGAGAAGCTCCGGGTTAAACATCAGCAGCGTCTTTCCCCCGTCGTCAACCACGATGATGCGCTTGGCCTGCCCGATCATATTCGCCGCCATGCCCACGCAGTGCTCCCGGTGGATATGCAGGGTATCCAGCAAATCCTGGCCCAGGGATGCATCCGAAGGGTCGGCGGGGAGCGCCTTCCGGGACAGGAAAATGGGGTCTTTGCAAATCGGTTTTTCCATGGTGTGCCTCCTGTTTTTCTTTCAAAATAACATAGTTTTCCCAAGGATGCAACCCCTCTTTTGCCTTGCCTTTTCTATTGGCTTCTGATATAATAGCCCGGTATTCTTTGGGAAAGGAGCCGGACATGGAGAAAAAAGCCAAAAATTCCGTTGTTTTTCTATTCCTATGCTACTGCGGGTGTATGCTGTGGCTGCTCTTTGCCCGGCAGCCGAATCCCGCTGAGCTCCCCTTTTCCGTGTATATGCACGCCCATGTAAACCTGCGGCCTTTTCACACCATCCGGCTGTTCACCCGGCTGCTGGTTCCCCCGGTGCGGGAATATCTGGTGCGCATTGCCCTGCGGAATCTATTGGGGAACATTTATCTCTTTATTCCCCTGGGCGTTTTTCTTCCGGTACTCTTCCCGCCCCTGCGGAAATTTTTCCGGACATTTCTCAGCGTCACCGTGATTATTGCCATTATTGAGCTGTGCCAGCTGGCACTGATGGTGGGCTCCTGCGACATTGACGACCTGATTCTCAATGTCCTGGGGGCTTCCATCGGATACGGGCTGTATGCACTTTCTGCTTTTTTTGCCAAGAGAAAGCGTTGACGCGGGGCGGGGCATTGCATAAAATCTGCATTTTGAGGGAAGACTCCTGTCAGGAGGGATCACCATGACCCAAAAGCAGTATGCAAAGCTTGTGCAGCAGGTCAGTCCAAATTCGCCTTTGGGCAAGGACTGCCTGATGGCCTTTCTCATTGGCGGGACGATCTGCCTGATCGGGCAGTGCTTTCTCACGCTCTACACATCCCTGGGGCTTCCCAAGGAGGATGCCGGAACTGCCGCCTCTATGACCCTGGTAGGCCTATCCGCCCTGCTCACCGGGCTGAGTTTATACGATGACATCGCCAAAATAGCAGGTGCCGGAACGCTGGTTCCCATTACAGGCTTTGCCAACGCCATCTCCGCCCCGGCGGTGGAATTCAAGACCGAAGGCTTTATCCTGGGTGTGGGTGCAAAGATGTTTACCATTGCAGGGCCCGTGATTTGCTATGGGCTTAGTGCCTCCGTGGTTTACGGAATCCTCTATTTTCTGGCAACCCGGTAGGCCTGTGGAAAACGCAAGGGCAATTGTGGAAAGGGCTGTGGAAAAGCTGTGAAATGCCCCGGCCCTACTTTTCCTTACCGGAACCCTTCCCCTTTTTCTCCTCCTGGCACGAAAACGAACCGTACCCTGACAGGATATATAGCACTTTTCTTTTTTCTCTTATTTACCCTCTTACGAACACTTACCCTTACACTTACACTATACCTGCTTTTGATATCAAATGATATCAAATGATCGCAACGGATATCAAATGCTTTTTGACCTACTGGGATATCTGGGCACGGAGCTTATCCCGCAGGGCCAGGAGCTCCCGGTCTTCCTCCGGGGGCTCTTTTTTCTTTAGAGCCCCTGCCTTGGAGCGCTTTTCGCTGATCTCCTCATAATGCTTACTGTCCCGGTCGTGCTGGGCCTTGATCTGCTGGAAAAGAACGGAAGCGGTGCGGGAAAGGTTATCCGGCATTTCCCCATACACATTGTAGTGGAACACCGCCTTGATGACCTTCCCCAGCTCGGCATTGCTGAGCATATCCACCGTGGGGAGCAAATCGAAGTGAAGAATGAAACTGGATCTCATAATAGAACCCTCCTGTGAATTTAGTTTACTATATTGTACTTCTTCCTACGATATTTGTCAACCCGGATGGCGAAATTTTGTTCGGGAATTGTGGAATTCCAAACGCTTTTCTCCTCACCCCGTCACGGCTTCGCCGTGCCACGCTGCCCACACGGGGAGGGACTTGCAATCCCTCAGTCAGCCTAGCATCTGACAGCTCCCTTTACACAAGGGAGCCGAAGGCGTACCGTTCAACCAGGGCTGTACCACGCCCGAGATTGCCACGGCAGTGTGCGCACTGCCGTGGCAATCTTCTTCTGTACCAACTGCCAGAGAAGATTGCCACACCAGGAAAGAGGACTGGTTCGCAATGACAGGGGGGAGGCCAAGATTGCCGCACCAGTCTAAGGACCCGTTCGCAATGACAGGGCGCGGCGCAGCCGCCTTGCCTTCCCTAGTAGGGAAGGTGGCGCACGCGAAGCGTGTGACGGATGAGTTGTCTTCACGTTTCAGCAATAACTCTGTCCCGTTGAACAGAAAATCATAGAAAGTTAGGCCGCATCATTCAACGAAACCGTTGTGTAATTTGGACGCGCAGAGACTCCCCAGTCTCGCTGCGCTTTGGCTCCCCCTGTAGGGAGGCCAAGGCGCTGCGCGCTTTCGTCATTCCGAGGCAGTGCGCACACTGCCGTGGGAATCTTTGTGTACTACCTGCCTCGGTCAGTCCACCGTAAGATTGCCACACCAGTGCTGCGGCACTGGTTCGCAATGACAGGGCGCGGCGAAGCCGCCTTGCCTTCCCTAGTAGGGACGGTGTCACACGCGAAGCGTGTGACGGATGAGTTGTCTTCGCGTTTCAGCAATAACTCTGTCCCGTTGAACAGAAAAAGCGTAGAAAGTTAGGCCGCGCCATTCAACGGAAACATTGTGTAATCGGGACGCGCAGAGACTCCCCAGTCTCGCTTTGCTCGACAGCCCCCCTGTAGGGAGGCCAAGGCGCTGCGCGCCTTCGTCATTCCGAGGCAG
>CAKTNN010000061.1 GCA_934589065.1 uncultured Oscillospiraceae bacterium | reverse complement strand
GCGCGGCGCAGCCGCCTTGCCTTCCCTAGTAGGGAAGGTGGCACACGCGAAGCGTGTGACGGATGAGTTGTCTTCACATTTCAGAAACAACTCTGTCTGGATGAACAGAAAAACCATAGAATGTTAGGCCACATCATTCAACGGAAACGTTGTGTAATTTGGACACGCTGAGACTACCAGTCTCGCTGCGCTTTGGCTCCCCCTCTAGGGAGGCCAAACCCTGCGGGCGCGGGTTGGGAAAGCAATGACGCTACTCTCGTCATTCCGAGGCAGTGACCGATGTCACTGCCGTGGCAATCTCGGACGCCGGTATCCCTTTGGTTGAATGGTACTGTAGCGGCTCCCTTGTGTAAAGGGAGCTGACAAATGCCAGGCTGACTGAGGGATTGCAAGATTCGCCTCTGGTGGGCAGCGGTGGTGCGGGGGAGGCTTTCTCCCACTTTTTTTCTTCTCCCTCTTTACGAATACTGAATTCTGTTGTAAAATAGGGTCAGCGTTTTGAAATTGGGGGTGAAGTGCTTGAATTGTTTAAAATGCGGTGTTCACGTGGAGGAAGGGGAGGCCTTCTGCCCGGATTGTCTTCGCCTGATGAAGGAGCAGCCCGTACCCCAGGATACGGTTCTGGTGCTTCCCCACAGAACGGATAACGGTTACCGGAAGATATCCGGTAAGAAGCGCGGGCAGACTACGGAAGAAAAGCTGGATGCCACCCGGCAGCAGCTTTATAAGTGCCGGATACTCGCTGCCGTCTTGACGGTTCTGGTTTTGATCCTTTCCGGCGCTTGCGTGTTTTTGAAGATCCATCCGCAAGGGCCTGCTTTGGGGCAGAATTATTCCACCACCGGTACGACTTCTCCTACGGAAACCCTTCCCTTGGAGTAATGTTTCACGTGAAACACAAAAAACGGAAAAATGGATTGTTTCACGTGAAACAAAATTTTTCAATAGCGTATAAAGAATGAGAGGAGCTAAAAATGGGCAAAATAATCGCCATCGTCAATCAGAAGGGCGGCGTGGGAAAGACCACCACGGCTGTCAACCTGACGGCGGCCCTCCATGATCTGGGAAAAAAGGTTCTGCTCTGCGACTTTGACCCCCAGGCAAACGCCACATCCGGCATGGGTGTGGACAAGCGAAAAATCAAATATTCCAGCTATGATGTGACCATCAACGGAGTCAGCGCAGAGAATGCCGTTGTGCAGACCAAATTTGGCGATGTGCTGCCCTCCTCTGCCGACCTGGCAGGAGCCGGGGTGGAGCTCATCGGCACAGACGACCGGGAGCACCAGCTGAAAAAAGCGTTGGAGCCTATCAAAGACAGCTATGACGTGATTTTTGTAGACTGCCCACCCTCTCTGGAACTGCTGACGCTGAATGCATTGTGTGCTTCTGACGGGATCCTGGTTCCCGTACAGTGCGAATACTACGCACTGGAAGGACTCAGCGACCTGATGGCGACTCTGCGGACGGTAAAACGCCGGTTGAATCCGACGCTGGAAATCTTCTGCGTGGTGCTGACCATGTATGACGGCAGAACGAATTTCTCCGCCCAGGTGGCACAGGAGGTGCGCCGTCACTTCCCGGGAAAGGTACTGACCTCGGTAGTTCCCAGAAATGTGCGCCTGGCGGAAGCCCCCAGCCACGGTCTGCCGGTAATGGCCTACGACAAGCTGAGCCGGGGCAGTATTGCCTATAAGGAAATGGCGGAAGAGATTGCAAAGAAATTATAATGGGATAGCCGATTGCTGACCATTTTGGAAAGGATGATTTCATGGCATCACAAAAGGGCCTGGGCAAGGGCCTGGGCGCGCTGCTGGGGGACTTTTCGGAAGAACCGGCAGCGGAAGGCGGCCTGAAACAGCTGCCGCTGCACAAAATTGAACCGAATCCCAATCAGCCCCGGCGGGACTTTGACCCGGAGGAGCTGGAAGAGCTGGCGGAATCCATCCGCACGCATGGCATTATCCAGCCCCTGACAGTGCGGGAAATGCCCAATGGGTACTACCAGATCATCGCCGGTGAACGCCGCTGGCGGGCATCCCGTCTGGCAAACCTGACGGAAGTGCCGGTGGTGGTCATTGAGGCCGACGATAAAAAGGCAATGGAACTGGCACTGATCGAAAACCTGCAGCGCCAGGATCTGAACCCGATTGAAGAGGCCATGGGCTACGATGCCCTGATGAACGAATACGGCATGACCCAGGAAGAGGCGGCTTCCAGAGTGGGAAAATCCCGCCCTGCGGTTGCCAACGCCCTGCGGCTGCTGAGCCTGAGTGAGCCTGTGCTGGAAAAAGTGCGGGAAGGAGCTCTGACCGCCGGTCATGCAAGAGCCATTCTCCAGCTGAAAACCGAAAAAAAGCAGGTGGAGGCGGCCCAGAAAATCATCGCTCTGGGCTTGTCCGTCCGGCAGGCGGAAATGCTCTGCAAGAATATGACCCGGGAGCCGGAGAAAACCCCTCCCATTACACTGGAAGTCAATTATGTGGCTGAATGCGAAAAGAACCTGAGCAAAGCCTTGGGCCGGGGTGTGAAAATCGTCAACGGAAAGCGCAAAGGCCATTTTGAATTGGAATTTTACGGTCAGGACGATCTGCAAACCCTGCTGGATGCCCTGATGAAGCTTCAGAAATAAAACCATTCGGATTTTAGAATAAACAATCAAGAGAGGAAATTATCATGATCGATATCAAAAGAATTAAGGAAAACCCCGATGCCATCAAGGCGGGCATGAAGGCAAAGGAAGTGGACTGCGACGCTACCATTGACCGCATTCTGGAACTGGATGTCCAGGTCCGGGCGCTGAAGACCCACACCGAAACCAAGACCGCCGAAAAGAATAAGCTGGCAAAGGAAAACGGCAAGCTCTTCGGTCAGAAGAAGGGCGCGGAAAAGAAGGGCGAGGATGTTTCCGTACTGGAAACCCAGATCAACGCGAATATGGCAGCCTCCGTGAAGATCGACGAGGAAATCGCCGAAGATAAGCAGAAGCTGAAGACCCTGGATGACGAGCTCACCACCTGTATGCTTTCCCTGCCTAACATGCCCGACCCCGATCTGCTCCCCGGCGGCAAAGAAAACAACCAGCCCCTGCGCTATATTGGGGAAAAGCACTCCTTTGACTTTGAGCCCAAGCACCATGTAGACCTGTGCCAGGATCTGGGCCTCATCGATTACGAGCGGGGCGTCAAGCTGGCGGGCGCCGGCAACTGGATTTACACCGGTATGGGCGCAAGACTGGAATGGGCCCTGCTGAATTACTTCATCGATTGCCACATAGCTGACGGCTACGAATTCATCCTGCCGCCTCACATGCTGGAGTACCAGTGCGGCCTGACCGCCGGTCAGTTCCCCAAGTTCGCCGATGAGGTCTACAAGATCGCCAACCCCACCGACGACCGGGTGCACTATATGCTGCCCACCGCCGAGGCAGCTCTGGCTTCCGTCTACCGGGATGAAATTCTCACAGAGGCAGACCTGCCCAAGAAGTTCTTTGCCTATACCCCCTGCTTCCGCCGGGAGGCCGGTTCTCACCGTGCCGATGAGCGGGGCATGGTTCGGGGACATCAGTTCAACAAGGTTGAGATGTTCCAGTACACCACCCCCGAGGGCTCCGACGAGGCCTTTGAAGAGCTGGTACACAAGGCAGAAAAGCTGGTTTCCGGCCTGGGTCTGCACTTCCGTACCGTGAAGCTGGCAGCAGGGGACTGCTCCGCCTCTATGGCAAGAACCTACGATATTGAGATTCTGATCCCCTCCATGAACGGCTACAAGGAAGTCTCCTCCGTTTCCAACGCCCGGGATTACCAGGCCCGCCGTGGCAATATCCGTTTCCGCCGTGCCGACGGAAAAATCGAGTATGTTCACACCCTGAACGGCTCCGGTCTTGCCACCTCCCGTATTTTCCCCGCCATTGTGGAGCAGAACCAGCGTGCCGACGGCTCCGTGGTCATCCCCGAGGCTCTGCGGAAGTACCTGGGCGGCATGGAAGTCATCGAAAAGAAGAAATAAGTGCAGTTTGGAAAAGGAGAATCAGGAATGGACAAGCTGAAAAAACCCAAGTGGTGGGATGAATTTACCGCTTTTGCCATCAAGGGCAATGCTATGGCCCTGGCGGTTGGTACCATTATCGGCGCCGCATTCTCCACCATTACCAAGAGCCTGACGGACGATGTGATTATGCCCATCGTGTCCATCTACATCGGCGGCGTGGACTTTTCGGAAATGAAGCTGGTGCTTCCCCGACTGTTTGCGGAAAAGCTGGATGAAAACGGCAATGTGATTGAGAACACCCTGAATTACGGCAACTTTATTTCCGCTGTGATCAATTTCCTGATTCTGGCCCTGGTGGTCTTTTTCCTGGTAAAGGGGCTGAATCGCCTGAGCGAAGTGGGCAAAAAGAAGGAAGAGGAAGAGGCAAAGACCGAGGAGGTCAAAGAGCCGGAACCCACCAAAGAAGAGCTGCTGCTCACGGAAATTCGTGACCTGCTGAAAGAGAAATAAGCCCAAAAGACCTGCTGCAAAATTGCGGCAGGTCTTTTAAATTTGCAAGGGGGAGTCCGCGCACTGGTTGAAATGACGGCAATGTCATTAAGTTAAGGAAAATCCCCGATTCTCTCGCAGGGGTCGCGTACCGTTCAACCGGGGCTGTACCGCGTCGGAGATTGCCACGGCAGTCTAGCGCCGCAGCGCTGTGCAGAGGGCAACCGCCGAAGGCGGCTCTTAGCGCGGAGCAGTGCGCACTGCCTCGCAATGACGGGGAAGGGGAGTGTGCGCACACTGCCAGATACAAGAGGGAAATAGCCAAAAGTACCAAAAGAAAAAGAATTGTTTTGACAAATGCGTAGAAAGAACTTATAATGACAACAATGGGATCGAATGGGCAGGCAGCCCGGAAATCCCTGAATGAAATGGATCAATATAAAAAAGGGTGGTTGCGTTATGTATAAGATCGTTCGTAAAAAAGAGCTGAACGATGCCGTTACGCTGATGGAGATCGAGGCTCCCTTTGTTGCCAAGAAGGCAAAGGCAGGCCAGTTCATCATCTTCCGGATTGACGAGCAGAGTGAGCGTGTTCCTCTGACCATCGCCGGCTTCGACCGGGAGAAGGGCACCGTAAGCATTATTTTCCAGAAGGTTGGTTTCTCCACCAAGGCTCTGGGCGCTCTGAACGAGGGCGATTACATCCGGGATTTCGTTGGCCCTCTGGGCAAGCCTACGGATGTTGAGGGCAAAAAGCGGGTTTGCGTTGTAGGCGGCGGCGTCGGCTGCGCCATCGCTCTGCCTGCTGCCGTGGCTTTTAAGGAAGCCGGTGCAGAGGTGGATGTGATTATCGGCTTCCGCAACAAGGATATCGTCATCCTGGAGGATGAGTTCCGCGCCTGCGCCGATCACCTGTACCTGATGACCGATGACGGCTCTTACGGCGAAAAGGGCTTCGGCACCGTGAAGCTGCAGGCTCTGCTGGAGAGCGGCATCAAGTATGACGAAGTTCTTGCCATCGGCCCTGTGCCCATGATGAAGTTTGTCTGCAAGACCACCGAGCCCTTCGGTGTGCACACCATGGTTTCCCTGAACCCCATCATGGTGGACGGAACCGGAATGTGCGGCGGCTGCCGTGTCACCGTTGGCGGTGAGACCAAGTTCGCCTGCGTAGACGGCCCCGAATTCGATGGTCACAAGGTTGACTATGCAGAACTCATGAGCCGGAACGGTACTTATGTCGAGCGGGAAGCCCAGGTTGCCAAGGACCATGTCTGCCGCATGGAAGCTATGGGCAAGGCCCTCATTAAGTAAGGAGGAAATCGGAAATGGCTAATATGACTCTGACCAAAACGCCTATGCCCGAGCAGGATCCCAAGGTTCGTGCCCGGAACTTTAAGGAAGTTTCCCTGGGCTACACCGAGGAAATGGCAAAGGAAGAAGCAGGCCGCTGCCTGAACTGCAAGAACCCCAAGTGTGTAGAGGGCTGCCCTGTGAATGTGCGCATTCCCGAATTCATTCACCAGGTTGCCGAGGGCGACTTTAAGAAGGCCTACGAGATCATCACCTCCACCAATGCACTGCCCGCTCTGAGCGGTCGTGTCTGCCCCCAGGAAACCCAGTGCGAGAGCAAGTGCGTCCGGGGCATCAAGGGCGAGCCCGTTGCCATCGGTCGGCTGGAGCGCTTTGTTGCCGACTGGTATCGGGAGAATGTGAATGCAATGCCTGAGAAGGCTGCTCCCAACGGCAAGAAGGTTGCCGTGGTTGGTTCCGGCCCTGCCGGTCTGACTGCTGCCAGCGATTTGGCAAAGAAAGGCTATCAGGTTTCCATTTTTGAAGCTCTGCATACTGCCGGCGGCGTGCTGGTTTACGGCATTCCCGAGTTCAGACTTCCCAAGGCAATCGTTGCCAACGAGGTGGAGAAGCTGAAGGCCCAGGGCGTAGAAGTAATGACCAACATGGTCATTGGTCGCGTGCTGACCATCGATGAGCTCTTCGACATGGGCTATCAGGCCGTGTTCGTAGGCTCCGGTGCAGGTCTGCCTATGTTTATGCACATCCCCGGTGAATCCCTCAAGGGCGTTATGTCCGCCAACGAGTATCTGACCCGTACCAACCTGATGAAGGCTTACGACGATGCTTCCGATACGCCCATCATCAAGTCCAAGGCCGTGGCTGTTGTAGGCGGCGGCAACGTGGCTATGGATGGTGCCCGCTGCGCAATGCGTCTGGGTGCAGACAAGGTTTATATTGTCTACCGCCGTGGCGAAGCAGAAATGCCCGCCCGTAAGGAAGAGCAGCACCACGCCAAGGAAGAGGGCATCGAGTTCAAGACCCTGTGCAACCCTGTGGAAATTCTGGGAGATGACACCGGTCGTGTTTGCGGCATCAAGTGCATCCGCATGGAGCTGGGTGAGCCCGACGCTTCCGGTCGCCGCCGTCCCGTAGAGGTTCCCGGCAGCGAGTTTGTGCTGGATGTGGACACCGTGATCATGGCTCTGGGCACCAGCCCCAACCCCCTGATTCGCTCCACCACTCCCGGCCTGGAGACCAATAAGAAGGGCGGCCTGATCGTCAACGAGAACGAGATGACCACCCGCGAGGGCGTGTTCGCCGGCGGCGATGCCGTTACCGGCGCTGCCACCGTGATCCTGGCTATGGGTGCAGGCAAGAAGGGCGCTGCCGCCATCGATGCCTACCTGAGCAAGTAACAAAACGGTTAAAATAAAATCAAAATAGTTAAATTATCCACAACTGTTTCCACAGTTGTGGATAATTTTTGTGGAAAACCGGTGAAATGCTGGGAAAAAAAGAAATTACGCACGCATATTATGCATTTAGACGCAAAAAGAAACAGCGACAAGGGGAAAAACAACCTCATGTCCTGGAAAAATGACAAAAAAGAATCCACAGGTTGTAAAAGACCTGTGGATAAATCTTGTGGAGAAAGAAAGAAAATCTGTCTTTTCACAGAAACTTTCCACAGGAAATGAAGAAAATGTGGAAAAATATCTGAATTGTAAAGGGGACATAACAAGTAGACAATAATTAAAATGAGATGGAGCGCAGGTGCAACGGCCCCTTGTCGGGAGGCGAAAGTGCCCTGGGGGCGCAGACGGTTGCCGCAACCCAGTGTCATTGCGAGGCAGTGCGCGCACTGCCCTCCCCCGTCATTGCGAGGCAGTGACCGACGTCACTGCCGTGGCAATCTCGGGCGTGGTACAGCCTTGGTTGAATGGTACTGTAGTGGCTCCCTTGTGTAAAGGGAGCT
>CAKTNN010000060.1 GCA_934589065.1 uncultured Oscillospiraceae bacterium | reverse complement strand
TTAGTATAAACCATTACGCAACGTCAGAGTCAATACCCTTTTTGAAAATTTCCTTGTACTCTGGGGCGATGCCGCTTCCTCTCCATGTCCCTCGTACAAAGACACAACCCGGCAAGCATCAAAACCTTACCGGGCTTGTCCTTTATTCGTTAAGCATCGCTTTCCAATATATTTTCGCAGTCCGATTCCCGCACACAGACACCAGGCTTCCATCTGTCCGCCACAGGAAATCTTCCCGTGCATCACCCGTTCTTCATCACATGGGCAACCAGCCGCAGGTTTCTCTCCACCAGAATGTTCCGGGCCTCCATGTCCCCCTGGGCGGAGCGGGCAAGATAGCGGCGCTCCTCCTCTGCCGACAACGGCTTTGGAAAACTCCCGGAGTGGAGCTGCAGAGAGTAAAACAGACTGCTTAAAATCAACCAAGCGCTTGCAAGCATCGTCTTCACCTCAGCACTACCCTATTCCCCATTTCCCGGAGATATTCCGACGGGACTACCCTGATTTTCGGGCGGAGAGCGTTCTGCCGCTGCCGGCTATTTGCAGTCCGTACGGAGACGCTATTTGCGGTCAGTGGGAAGGAATGCGGGAGTCTTACGATGTAATTGCCCTGTCTGCTGACGTAGCGTTTGCAAATCTTTTGTCAAATTTCCCCCGCCCGGGACTTTGGGCCGAAACGTCATGCCATTGAGAAAAACGGAACCACCAAAAAAGAATGATCCTATGCAGGCAGTTAATTGTTTTTTCGTAAATTTCTGGTAAAATAAAAAGAAAAACCAGAATGGGATGGATGATATGAAACGGTTTACGGCAATCCTTTGTCTTTTCTGCCTGTTGGGCAGCATGATGCTTCCGGCGCGGGCGGAAGACGATCAGACTGCACCCTGCACCGTTACCCAGGGCTGCGCTCTTCCTGCAGGTCACGAGGGCAACTGCAGTGTACCCTGCGCAACGCCGGGTTGCACCCGGGAGCAGGGGCACGAGGGCAACTGCACGGTTCCCTGCACAGCCGCAGAAGGCTGCACACTGACGGCGGGCCATGAAGGAGACTGCGTGGTTTCGTCTCAGGCTGCACCTGGAAATGAAGAATCCGGTTTCTATCTTTCCATTTTGGATAATAATGGAGAAAAGAGACTTACGGAAATTTCCGGCGAAATTTGTGCACGGATTTGCTTTAACGGTCAGCCTCTAAAAAAAGAGGAGCTAGCCTCTTTTGACGGGGTATCCATTGAGGCGCAGGAGGGAAACGAGTTCAGTTTTCGCATTTCCCCCAATCCCGGAGGGGTGATTACCTACCAATACAATGAAAATACATATACAATTAAGGTCAATTCCGGCAGCCAAAGCGGCCCGGCGTTCTACTACGCAGCAGGCGGCAGCAGCGGAAATGCCTTGCAATTAAATGTAGGGGAGCCGTTCTCCTGCAGGCTATATTGCCAGGGGAAAGTGCTGACGGCATTGGAGGGCTTGAACTATGAGAAGGAAAATCTGGAAATATCGGTTGCCGACGACGGTACCTTTACCATCAAATTGCTGAAACCGGGCGACAATTTGATTCAATACGGAAATTACAGCATCCGTGTGTATTCCAATTCCGAATCCGGCTCTGGCGGCCCGGCGCAATCTATCTCCAATGTCGGCAAGGACAACGGCCTTTATTTCTGCATCAATGAAAACGGAAGCCCGTTATTCCTGAACGAAGTGAATGTGGAGAATGCCTTTTCCTGCGCGCTCTACGTGGTCAGAAAAAATACCGCAACGCTGATTCCGGATGGGAAAAATGTAACGGTTTCTCCTGAGTCAGGCCTCAAATACGGTTTTATAAACGGATTTCTATCCTTGGAAAAACAGAAAGCCGGACGCTATACCGTCTCTTGCACGGTAGATGGAGCTACCTACACTGCGACGGTGAATGTGACCGAGCAGAAGGAAATGTATGCCCAAATAAACGGCGAAGGAGCGCTCCTGAGTTCCCTCACCGTTACAGAGGGAGAGCCCCTGAAGGTTAAATTCTGCTACAAGGACGAGTCTGGGGGAACAGTCCAGATCGTGGGAAAGGTAAACAGCAATGATGACTGCATCCAGATTGTCTACGATCCCCAAACCCAGTTCTATACCCTGACAGCCAGCGGAACGGGAGAAACCAAGTTTGCCTTCTATATAAAGGAGAACATTACCACGTATCTTCTGCCCATCATCCGTCAGGAGGCACCCTACCTGGCAGTGGATGCAGGCAATGGTCTGCAATACGACTTGGTTCTGGATGCAGGGCAGGAGATCCCTGTGGAGTTCTATTTTGGTACGAAGTCCAATATGCAGCCGTATAGCGGAACAGTGACCTGCTCCGAAGGGCTGACGCTGACAAAAAAGGAAAACAAGACCTTCCTGTCGGCGGATGCGGAGGGGGAATACACCACAAGCGTTACGGGAAATGAGAAAACCTACTCCGTTCCCGTTCGGGTGATGCCCGCGCTCTCCGGCGGTAGCCTGTTTGCCCTGACGGGCGGCAGCGGCACACCCCAGTTTTCTACGGCAATCCTCTGCGGAAACACCGTCAATCTGCGGCTGTGCTATGGAAGCTACGGAACGTTCGACACATTGGCGACAGGAAAGCTGACCGTATCCGGTAATTCCGTCCAGGTAAAGGACAATGGCACAGGCGGCCTGACATTGACGGGCATCCAGGCCGGACAGACCCTGCTGCAATACACGGACGGCAACCGGATCACCCACAACTATGCCATCAAGTGCTACCGGGATGCCAGTGAAGCGCTGTTTGCCAGGTATAGCCCTTTTGCCACGGATGCAACTGTGACCCTTTCCTATGGCGGCAATGACCTTAGCGTAGGCTTTGCCTATCACACGGCAGACACCATGTATATGTGGCCCGGCAGCTCCGTTTATAAGGACGCGAAAGATGACGATGGACTGGACGATGCGCTGTGTCTGGGGGCAATGAAAGCCCAGGGAAGCAGCGCTGTGGGAGAGCTTGCAGATCCCGACTTCTATCATTCCCTTTCCAATGTGAATATTTCCGTCCTTTCCGGCACGGCTTCCCGGAATTTGCAGCTGGGGCAGCGGGAAAGCGTCTCTTGGCAGGGGGTGCAGCTATCCCAGGTTTCCACCCATGCAGAGCCCGGCGCGTATTTTGATGTCCAGCTGCTGCTGACCTTTGACGTGCAACTGGATGGAAAAACCTGCCGCTTCTACCGGATCGCGCCTTTCTCTTACAAAGCAGAACCCCATGATGACGTGACGGTAGACATTAGAGATGCGGATGTGCTCAATACGCTGCTGTCCAGCAGCGAGGTGCTGATCAATTACCTCCAGGACAATGTGGAAAACTACCGCTATAGCGGCGGCAGCATCACCCTGAATCTTCCGGCAGTCACTTACGATAAGATCATTGTCTCCCAGATTATGCTGACCGGCTCTGAGGATTATATGGCAACTCTGACTCTGAAGGGCACACAGGGAACGACCATGCCGGGCCTATTCAGCAAGGGCTTCCTGACGTATGTAGACGGTATCGCCTTTGTCAGCAACGGAAAGGCCATGCCCAACGGAAAAAGCTGCGGCATCATGGTGGACAATAACGGTGCTGCCTATCAGCCGGACTTTGATCTGGAAACCCTGAAAAAATACCATCCGGATTTTTGGGGTCTGACCAATGCCCAGGCGCAGGCAAAATTCCAAACCTACGCCCCAGGCGTTCCCACCAATGGCAATGCATTCAATATTGGCTCGGTCAATAACTGCAGCTTCAGCGGATTTGACTATGCAATGTATTCCCAGGATCGAGGCATCGTCAACTCCGGCAGTGGAAATACCGTCACAAATTGCGGCTATGGCTATTATCTGGACTGCACGGCAAAGCAAAGCTTTGCCTGGGAGCTGAACTTCCGGGGCAATACCTTCCGGGATATCCAAAATACCGCCGTGTATCTTGGAACGCTTCCCAGTGATCTGGATCCCTATTATATCCGTTTTCAGGATAACAAATTCTATGGCACGGCAAAAGATTTCTATGTGACGTCTCCGGGCAGCTATTATTTCCAACGGAATTATTATGACAATGGGGGGACTCACCGTGCCGCAAAGGTGACAGAAGCCAATGGCGGGGAAATCTATACCTGTCCCTGCCGCAGTCAGGCGAACAGCACCAACAGACTGTGGATTTACGCTGACCAGCGGACTGCCATTTTCCAGAGCGAGGCATCGGAAATGACCGTAGACCCGGCCTGTATAAAGCTGCTGACCCATAGCATAACCGTGCCAGTTCTGGACGAGAAGCGGAATATTGTGGCGGAATGGGTAATTACCAAGGAGGAGGGCAACGCACAGTGAAACGTGGATTTGCTATTTTCCTGACACTGCTGATGGTTTTTGCGCTGTCACCTATTGCACAGGCAGCGGAAACGGGAGACGTGAATTTCGGTGTCAGCATTTCAAAGAGACAGGATTCCATTGAGGTAACCGTTTCCGGGGACAATGCTGCTGCCATTGCCCAGCTGGAAAAGGACGGCTGCCGGATGGAGATTTCCGTTCCCTGCGAATTCGCCACCGCTTATACCGTCCGGGATTCCAAGCTGGTGGACTCCAAGCTGGATAGCGCTTCCCAAAAGATGCGTATTACGGCTGTGGGCAGCGGCACCTATACCGTTGTCAACGGTGCCCCTCCCGTTGTGGAGATGGATACTGCCGGAAAGAACGCCAAGAAAATAACCGTCAGCGAGAACAATGCCCGCTTTTTGCAGGAAATGACCGTTTCCTGCGGCTATTCCGGAGCAGAGGTGTACTGCAATGGAAAAAAGGTGGCGTCTACCCTCAGCGGCGGAAAGCTGACCTTTGGGGTGGATGAGGCAGGCACATACGAAATTCGGGAGGTTACACAGTCTCCGACAACGCCTACCTCTCCGACAACACCTACCACTCCGGCAGCCACCACACCTTCCGGTTCCTCCGGTGGAAGCGCCTCCGGGAGTACGACCGGGAATCCCAAAAAATCACCGGCTGCTGCAACGGCAGCCGGTAGCAAGCAAAAGTCCACTGGAAACAAGGCAGAAAAAAAGGCCGAGAAACCGGATGAGACGACAGCAAAACGGGAAACCCAACCTGCCACCGACAAGACTGACGAAACCCAGCCCACCGTCGGTGAAACCCAGGCGCAGACGGTTCCCCAGCAAACGGCGGAAAAACGTTCTGCAAAGGGCGGTCTGTTATGGCTGCCCATGGCAATCGCCATTCTCCTGCTGCTGGTGCTGTTGCTGCCGGTTATCCGAAAATATCGGAACAGGACATAAAAACCGGGCGGGTCAACGACCCGCCCGAAAAACATTATTAGAATTGCTTGCTGATATCAAATACATGGGACATGGTTGCAGCGGTGAGCTGCTGACCGTCCAACGTGGCGCTGGCGGAATAATACCAAGAGCCCAGATTTTCAACGGTAAACAGCACCTGCACGCCGCCCTGCCAAAGGGAGTCCTCTGCCTCGTAAATCGCCGGGGCGGGGCTGTCGTTTCCTTCGGTGCGGCAAAGCTGCACCGAGGGCTGGGTTAGTTTCTCGGCAAATTCCGGCACCGGGGAAAGTGCCCCATCGGCATCCGTTTGCCAGACACAGGGATAAACAATGCGCCCTTTGGTGTCTCCGGCGGCAATTCCAAAGGAATCAGAGGTGGTGTGCTGATATCCGGCGGGAATATTATGGTGCAATGTTCCGAAAATGTATTCCTCTTCCGTGCCGTCCCCGTCCAGATCGTAGGTGAAGGGGGTCGTATAGCCCTGGTTGACAGCAGGAGCAACTTCGGCAGAAAGGGCAAGCTGAGGCTGCACCGGCTCGGGCCGGAATATGCTGTAGATGCCCAGGGACAGCGCAACAACGGCGGCAATTCCCACCAGTGCAAGGCAGGCACGGCGGTGCTTCCGGTAACGCAGCCGCCGAGCGACGGCTGCCTGGAGCTCAGCCGCTGTTTGATAGCGCCGATCCACATTTACTTCAATGCACCGCTCAACGACAGGACGGAACGCCCCCTTTGCCAGCTCCCGGGAAGGATGGAACCCGGTGAGCATTTCATTGAACATCACACCGGCAGCATAGAGGTCGGCCCGGGCATCCGTCTGGGAAAATCCGTACTGCTCCGGGGCAGCGTAGCCGGTGGTGCCTAAAATCTTGGTGTCGGTATCCTGAGCCGTATTGGTTATCCGGGATGCATCGAAATCGATGAGCACCAGCTTACTTCCCCAGAGAATGATATTTTCCGGCTTGACATCCCGGTGAACGATTCCGGCCCGGTGTAAAGTGGTGAGGGCATCACAGAGTTGGCAGAGAATATCCGCTGCCTGAACCTCCGGAAGGCACCCCTGCTCCAAAAGAAAGGCCAGTGTATCACCTGGGATGTATTCCTCCACTACGGCTGTCCATTCGCCCTCCTCCTGAACCGCATAAATATGGGGCAGGTGCGGAGAGTTGAGCTGGGCCAGCGTCCGGTAAACATCGCCGCTTCCCTCAAATTCCCGATAGATTCGGCGCTGACCGCTTTCCCGGTCTCTCGCCAGATAAACGCAGCCATGCGCTGCGGATTTGAGCAGCTTTTCCTGCTGCACGGATTCCGATATGGTCAAAATAGAGCCCTACAAGATTGCGCAGGACGCGCAAAACGATATGATGACATTATAACAGATTCCTGATTTCTTGTAAAGGCAGGACAGCATAAGACGAAAAAGTACAAATGAAGTGAATAAAGTGAGATCAGAATTGCGGGCCAAGGAGGAAATTTTGTGTATCGGCTTTCACCTGACAAAGATATTCAATGTATAAAAATCAGCATTCCCCGCCGGAACGGAAAGAAAATACCGGCGCTGGTTTTGTCGCCGAAGCAACCCGGAAAGAAGAGCCCCGGCGTGTTATGGCTTCACGGCGGGGGATACTTCCTAGGTATGAAGGAAATGGTCTATATGTCCCGGGCGGTAGATTTGGTGAAGAAATATGGAGCAGTGGTGGTGTCTCCGGGATATCGACTGGCCTTTGCCCACACCTATCCTGCCGCCATTGAGGACTGCTACGATGCGCTGCTATATTTGAAAAACCATGCGGGGGACTTTGGCATCCGGCAGAACCAAATCATGGTCGGCGGAGAAAGTGCAGGAGGCGGACTGTGTGCTGCGTTATGCATGATGGCAAGGGACTTGGGGGAAATACACATTGCGTACCAAATGCCGCTGTACCCCATGCTGGATAACCTGGATACGGACTCTTCCAGGAATAATCACGGTCGGGTTTGGAATACAAGGCGGAATCGCATGGCATGGAGGCTGTACCTGCGCAAGGATGCGAAAACGGTTATGTCACCTTATGCCACCCCGGCAAGGCAGACGGATTACACCGGCCTGCCCCCGGCATATACCTTCGTTGGTGACGGGGAGCCCTTTTATCAGGAGACCTGTACCTACATTGAACACCTGCAAAAAGCCGGTGTCCCGGCGGAATTGGATATATACCGCTCCGATATGCATGCCTTTGATATGCTGCGCCCGGAGGAGCCCCTATCCAGGCTGGCAGCAGAGCGTTTTAACCGGCATTTTGCCTATGCCAAGGAGCATTTCTTTGCGGAGAATGGGTAAGCCCCTTTGTTAATTGAAATTATACCCAAAAGAAATCCGAACTCACTTCCAATCGGAAATAAGTTCGGATTTTTATATATGGTGGACGATATAGGACTCGAACCTATGACCTTCCGCACGTCAAGCGGATGCTCTAGCCAGCTGAGCTAATCG
>CAKTNN010000059.1 GCA_934589065.1 uncultured Oscillospiraceae bacterium | reverse complement strand
AATCGGAACGACAGCGAATATCTACACCCATTTGGACGAAAACAACAAGCTGTCTTCTGCCAATGCCATCATCGCATTCCTACCTGAAATGTAAAAATCTCAGAGCAGAAAAACTGCCCTGAGATTTCAGATGGTGCCGCTGACCGGGTGCGGTTGCTGGGTTTGCACGGCAAACCCACAATGTGGCAACCAGCTTTTGAACTGGTTGCCACACAATGCCGCTGGCATTTGACATTTATATTACATAGAAAATTGGAATCTCTGGGTCTTCTTCCTTGCAGGAATCATGAAATAGGGGGGCTGTCATTTACGTCTTATTTGTCTGGTACAGTTTCCACCACATCAATGCCGTTAGTGTGAGGGTCACCGATTCACAGATGATCATTTGGGGCCATTTATAGCTTGCCATATTTCCTGTGGTGATCAGATTTCCACTGGTGACAAGCAAAATGGATACCGCCGCGCTGGCCGCAAGGACGGCAAAGCATCTGAGCAGTTCCCAGTTCCGGCCTTTCCGATTTCGGGTTGTCAGGAGCAGCACTACTGCCAAAAACACACAGCAGCCAAACAGGATCAGATAGGTGCCGCTGATCCAGGGAGGGATTCCGTCAGTCTCTTTTTGAGCGCCGTTCCAGATCAGTGTATTGCTGGTGGGATTATGGGGATTTACATACCACACATTTTTGTCTGCGGTTCTGCTGACCAGCTCCCAATCCCCCGTCAGATTATTGGGAAAATAACTTCCATTGGGGGTCTTCCATGTGCCATACTCCAAATGGATATTCAGAATCCGATCCCAGGCCTGCTGAAACGACTCTTCTTCCCGGGCGTTATTTTGGACATAGCGTTCCAGTTCCTCCTGGGTCATTTTCGAAAGTTTTGGGCCAAACAGTCTGCTTCGCAGCCAGTCATATCGGGTTGTATGGCACCAGATAAATTCGTCATCTTCACTGCCGAAGCTGGTGCTGCCATATCCCATGATTCCGCTTGCATAATCAATCGCCAGCCCGCCGTCTTCCCGCAGTTCTACCCCCTCAATGACCTGCCGGGCCGTCGGGTACACCGGGGTTATCAAAAAAATAGTGCCAGTGACCAACACAGCTGCCAGCGTCAGCACAGCTGTGACTGCGGTGAGCATCTTTCTTTTCCGAATGGTATCCTCCACCCGCTTGAGACTGGTGGTTTCCACTTCCACGGGAACCTTCGGAGCCTTCTTCAGCTCTGCCAGCTCCTTCGTACAGCTGTCGCAACTGCAAAGGTGGGCGTCTACCAGTGCTTTGCTGTCCTCACTTACCATGTCTTCCGCGTACAGGGGCAGCAGATCCTTGATGATGTTGCAGGTTATATTCATTGCAATTCCTCCATTTCCGACTGGATTTTCTGACGGGCCCGGTGATAGGTGACGCAGGCCCAATTTGCCGTTCGTCCAAATAAACTCCCAATGTCCCCAAAAGAGAGCTGTCCGAAGATTCGCAGAGAGAATACCTCCTTATATGGCTCCGGTAAATCATGTAGAATCCGATGGATAGCCATGGCCTGCTCCTGATCCGTTATCCGTTCTTCTACCGTTTTTCGGGGGTCTGGAATTTGAATCTCATCGATGCTCTCCGTGGGTTTTTCTTTTCGCTGATGGGATAGAAAAGCGTTGCGCGCCATTGCGCACAGCCAGGTGCGGATATCGCAGTCTCCCCGGAAGGTGGGAAGCGCCTTCAGGGCCTGGAAAAAAACCTGCTCTGTCAGTTCTTCTGCCAGGGCCTCGTCCCGGCAGATGGCCCGCAAAAACAATTCTACATCTCTGAAATAGGCTTCATATATGTGTGCAAATTCGGTCACGCCCTCACCTCCTTCGCTTATTAGACGCACGGGCAACGGGAATCTTACAGGAATTAGAAAAATTAGCATAATATGGTGGGAGAATCAATTTAAGAAATTATTCTAATTTCGATTGCGGTTGTTCATAATATGTGGTAAGATAATAAGCAAGATAATAAGCAAGTTGAGGTGCCGTTATGGAGCAATATACACCGCCTTTTACGATTACGAATACGATTTTGGAGTTGATCTCTGTCATTTCCGAAAAGGTTGGCATGATTACCAGCCGCCGTGAATTGGAATCTATGCCGCATCTACGAAAAAACAATCGAATTAAATCCATTCATTCATCGCTGAAAATTGAAGCCAATTCCTTATCCCTGTCGGAAGTCCGGGATGTAATCAATGGTCATATCGTTCTCGGTGATCAAAAGGAAATTCAAGAAGTGAAGAATGCCTATGCTGCCTATGAACGTTTAAAGGACTATGATCCGTACAGTATCACGGACTTAAAAAAAGCACATGCACGAATGACCCAGTATCTGATACAGGAATCCGGGGAGTTTCGGAGAGGAAACGAAGGCGTTTTTTCTGGTGATCAGTGTATTTTCGTTGCACCGCCTCCGGCAATGGTTCCCAGACTGATGCAAGAGCTGTTTGACTGGATGCGTCAGAACCAGAACACGATCCATCCGCTGATCCTGTCCGCCGTTTTCCATTATGAATTTGTTTTCATACACCCCTTCGCAGACGGCAATGGCCGTGTGGCAAGGCTATGGCATACTGCACTTCTGTCAAACTGGAGAAGTATTTTTGCGTATATTCCCTTAGAAAGTCAGATAGAAAAATTTCAGAGTGAATACTACGATGCCATCGCCCAGTGCCACAGTAACGGAAATTCCACCATTTTTATTGAATTTATACTGAAGCAAATTAGCCGCATCCTTGACGAGGTGATTGCCCAGCTCGGTACTGCGGATTCAAGTGTAAGTGAATATGTCAGGCGAATGCTTTCCGTCATGGAATATGACGTACCATATACTGCCTCTGCGATTATGGAAAAGCTGGGGCTGAAATCCAAAGAAACCTTTCGGAAAAACTATATGACACCTGCAATTGAGCAAGGGCTAGTAGAAATGACTATTCCTGAAAAACCACAAAGCAGGAACCAAAGATATGTAAGACTGATTTGATTCAAACCAATCCAGCTGACAAAGTTGAACTGCCGACAATCGATAAGTTTGTTGGTCATTTCTATAACGCTGCACAGCTTGAGGAGATGTTCAAGATCTTCAAAGGCGATCCAGCAGAATTTGGCGTAATTGCTGCTTCATTTTACGGTTTACGCCGTAGTGAGGTTCTTGGTTTAAGGTGGGATGCCATTGACTTTGAAGAAAAGGCAATTACCATTCGTCACACCGTCAATGAGACTCGCATCGATGGCAAATACACACTGGTTCTGGCGGATACCACTAAAACAAAATCAAGCTATCGTACACTTCCTCTTGTTGCTCCTTTTGAAGCGATTCTCAAGAGAATGAAAGCAGAGCAGGAGGAAAACAGGAAGCTATGTGGTAACTGCTATTGCCAAGACTATCTTGGATACATCTATGTGAATGAACTTGGTGAACTGATCAAGCCTGGATATCTGTCCTCTCATGTACCAGCCGTTCTTAAGGAGCATAATATGCCCCCCATTAGATTTCATGATCTTCGTCACAGCTGTGCTTCACTTTTATTCTCCCAGGGCGTCAGCTTAAAAGAAATTCAGGCGTGGCTTGGTCACAGCACTATCGGAACAACCGCCAATATTTACACGCATCTGGACGAGAATTCCAAAATCAATTCTGCCAATGCAATTATTGGCATTTGGGAGCAAAAAAAGGGCACTCAGAGCATTTCATCTCCGAGTGTCCGCCCCCAAAAATGGTGCCGCCAACGGGAATCGAACCCGTACGGTTTTTGGGCCGAGGGATTTTAAGTCCCTTGTGTCTACCAGTTCCACCATGGCGGCTTATGAAACTACCGGAAAGAATGATATCACACATTTTCCCGGCAGTCAAGACTTATAGCTGATCCAGGTCGCGGCTGAAAGGCTCCAGGCAGTGATCCAAGAACCAGTCCAGCTCCTCCCGGTGTGCCCCCCGCAGAGCTTCCAGGGTTTGGGAAGCTGCAGTGGAAAATTCACTGTTTCCGGCCTTCAGCTCCTCGATGCACTTGATATGGGCTGCCAGTTTGTCCGCCGCCTTTACAATAGGCTCCAGCTCCCGGTCGCTTTCCAGCACATAGTCCCGGTAGCTTTCCCGGAGCTCCTGGGGAAGCATATCCAATAGCTTTTCCCCAGCCACCTTTTCTACTGCTTTATAGGCATTGCGGATTTCCGGATTATAATATTTGATGGGTGTGGGCATATCCCCGGTGAGGATTTCCGACGCATCATGATACAGCGCCGCCACGGCGCATTTTTCCGGATCCGGGCCTGGCAGATGGAGGATATCCCGGCGAATCAGTGCCAGGGCGTGGGCCAGCACTGCCACCTGATGGCTGTGTTCCTGAATGTTTTCGGAAAAGGTATTGCGCATCAACCCCCACCGGGTGATATTCCGCATCCGTCCCAAAAGGGCATAGAATTCATTTGCCATTTTGAAGCTCCTCTACCATTTCTTCCAGCATGGGAACCAGATCGCGGGTACTGTGGCAGAAGCGGGATGCTCCGGTGATTTCCTCCTGTTTGCGGAATCCCCAGGTGACGCTCAAGCAGGGTACACCTGCATTCCGGGCGGTAAGCACATCCACCTCGCTGTCTCCTACATAGATGCAGCTATCTGCCCCAATGGCTGCCATGGCCTGCCGCACCATCTCCGGATTTGGTTTTCTGGGACAGCCGGCCTTCTCTCCCAGGGCAAAAATCCCGGGGAAATAATCGGCACACAAGGGCTTTACTGCCGCATCCGGCTTATTGGATACAATTGCGATTGGATAGCGGGCAGCCAACGCATTCAGCGCCTCCGGGATTCCGGGATAGGACGCGGTTTTGATCCGGCAGTGGGCGGGATAATATTCCTGGAAACGCTCCAGCGCCTCGGAAGGATCCACCCCCTCCGGCACAGATAGTTTTAACAGCCTGGCAGCGCCGTTCCCCACAAATTGCCGGGTCTCCTCCAGGGTTCTCCGGGGGTAGCCCAGGGCATCCATTACATAGTTTACCCCATCGTGGAGATCCTCCAGGGTGTTCAGGAGGGTTCCGTCCAGGTCAAAGAGAATTCCTACCTTCATGCTCTTGTCCCTCCGTTTTTCAGAATGCGGATATCCTCCCCCAGGAAAGGAACACGCCGGTAGCTCCCCCGCAGCCGGGACGCGATCTGGGGGGTATAGCGGCGGGAAATATCCTCTGTGGTCAGGTTTGTGGAAATAATGGTGGGCTTGCCTGCAAGAAGCCGATCATTAATCAGGCCATAAAGGGCAACACTGGTAAACTGCCCGGTCATCTCCGTGCCCAGGTCATCCACAATCAGCAGATCGGCAGCCAGCGCCGCTTCCGTCTCCTGGCGGCACTGCTCATCCCGTTCAAACCGTGCCCGTTCCAGCTTGGTAAACAGGTGGCTCGCCGTCTCGTAGGATACGCTGTAGCCCCGGTCTGCCACGGTTCTGGCAATGCAGCCGGAGAGGAAGGTTTTTCCCAAACCGGTATTGCCGGAAAACAGCAGATTTTCGCTTTTCAAGGAGAAGAAGGAGGCATAATTCCGGCAGTCCCGGAGATTCTTTTCCATAACCGTCCGGGGGCTGACGCCGTATTGGGGGTCTACCCGATCCGGATAGTAGTTCAAGTCAAAACAGGCAAAGCTGTCCCGGCTGCCGGAGAGAATACTGACCTCCCGCTTCTGCTCCTGACGGCACAGCTCCCGCAGGCACTCGCACATGGTAGAGCCCACATATCCGCTCCCGCCGCAAATTGTGCATATAGGAGTATCGTCCAGAAAGCCCTCTTCAAAGTTTTCCTTTGCCAGCCGCTCCCGCTCCTGCTGCAAGCCTCGGTTCTGTTCCCGCAGGGCAAGGAGCGCCTCCCGCCCGTCGCTGCCGGAAAGGAAGGCGGCCTGGGCCGTTTTTGCCATCGTCACCCGGAGCTCATGATCAATTTCCCGGATACGGGGCACTTTTTCGTATGCAAGGGCCAGGTGCTGCCGATTTTCTGACTCCCGGTCCTCCTTTGCCTGGGCAAGTCTCGCTCTTGCCCGGCGAACAACCTCTGCGCTGTATCCCATACTCATCCCTCCTGGAGCATCCGCTGGATGGCAGCTGCCTCATCGTCATCCAAGGCTCTGCGCTCTGCAGGACGCTCCTGCACCTTCTGATCCCCGGAGCGGATGGCCTTTGCGGTATGCAGTCCCGCCTGATGCCAACGCTGGAGAATCTTATTCATATAGGCCCAGTTGAGCCCGCCGGTATTCAGGCAGGTGCGCTCATAGGCCATGGAAACCGCTTCACTCTCAAAGCCCATATCCAGCCAGCTCTGGGCATACTTTTCTTCTGCCGCAGTCAGGCTTCTGCCGTGAATCTGCAAAACATTCATCAGCTGCCCCAGCCGGGATGCCCGGATATTCTGGGTCTGAATAAAGGCGGATGCTTCCTCGATGGTATCGATTCCCTTTTCCGCCCAGGCATAAGCCTCTTTTTCAATGGTGCGCAGGCTGGGATTGCGGTTGCTGCCCCGGCGACGGGCCCGATCCTTACAGTAGCACACCAGCACGGAGATCACGTCCGCCGGCATATTTAAGTACCGCACAAACCCAAGGAGGATTTTCAGTTCCTCCGTATTGAGATTTCTGCCCAGCAGACGCTGCACCTCGCCATACAGTCCACGGAAGGAGGCATCCGTCTCCATGGTGGAGAGCACATCCTTCTCCGTATAGTCAGGCCGCTCCCCGGGAGCTATGTGGCTGGCCCGTTCCTCAGGCCACAGGCCCAGTTGCCGCAGCGTGGCGCAGGCACAGCTGAGGCGGGACGCCCCTAAGTGAAGGTCTTCCTCCGCCTTTCCGGGATCGTTGCCGCTGCTCACATATAGATACAAAAGCGCCGCCTCCGGGCTGGCAGCTCCCAGAAGCTTGCGCATATCCTTTTCCGAAACCGTAACATTTGCTGCAACCATGGCACTATCCTCGCATAGACATTCTTCTGTTCATTATACAAAATCCGAGGAAAAAAGTCAAAAACATTCTTTTGGCGCCAAGGCTGTTCAAAAAGAAAAGGTGGGCCGCTGAGCCTCTTTTTACAGAAAAAGTGCATCCCGCACGGGATGCACTCAATCTCTGAAGGTGTGGCCTTTAGCCTTATGTCATTATCTTAATGACATTGCGCTTTCCGGTGGCCCCTTTTCGTTGTCTCGAGTGACAGGGTTCGAATCCTGTCACTCGGGGGCACGTTCGTTCTTCCTCCACCGGGATTTGAAGCAGCCTCAATATTCTGCCCCAACCTCCTTGCGGAGGTTGGGACAGTTTGCTTGGTTGTTGCTTAGGTGAAGCCTTACGGTCTGTCTAAGGGGGCCGTGAGGGCTGCGCTGAAGATTTCCTTGGGGAGCAACGGCATGGGGGTCCCGTCCAGTTCGGCACTGAGGAGGGTCTCCTGGTTTTCGGGGTCCAGGGTGATGAGGTAGTACCCTTGTGTCAGTGCTGCCAGGTGGATCAGTGCCACGCTGTTTCCGACACGGAACAGAATCCAGCTGTAGCCCTGGGATCTCATGGCCTGGATGGTTTCCCAGCTCAGGTGTAGGTGCCGTAGGCTGTGAGTCAGGGTGGTTCCGTCGGCTTCCAGCGCCCAGAGGTAGAGGACGTCGCCCTGGATTTCTTCCAGGCCCTGTCCGCTGACGGTAACGCTGCGGCTGCCCCATACCTCTTTCAGTGTGAGGGTATCCCCTGTCAGGGTTTCGGGGCGAAGTCTTGCAAAGCCGTAGGGCATGAAGCGGAAGTATCTGTCGCTGACGATGCTGACGAACCCTCGCAGCTGTGCCTGCATGGCAACGGTGTAAATATTCTTTACAAAGATGCTGCCAAACCTGCTGCTGATTTTTGCGCTGCCGGGCACACGGATAATGAGGGGTCTCTTTTCAGAACCAATATCGCCCAGTGCGTCCAGTTCCAGAGTTCCTGCTGTAATGTG
>CAKTNN010000058.1 GCA_934589065.1 uncultured Oscillospiraceae bacterium | reverse complement strand
AACTCAATAGCATTTCCTTTAGAGTATTCCCCGTATTTGCGCATTGCCCAGGTGATGTACCCCTGACCGTAGTTATAACCTTGGAGAGCTAACTTTATGGCATCTATGTCCACAGGACTTTCGCACTGGGCAATTTGCAGGCAGTCCGCAAGATTCTGGATGCCCACATTGACGGAATACTCCGGGTCGGTGATAGAGCCGGGGGTGTGGGGATAGAGGGTGTTGAAATTGCACTCGGAGCATTGCATGGGATCGGTGCCGCGCCCGCCAGATTCCTGCATCATCACCGCCTCAATCAAAAGCACATAATCCGGGATTCCGTGTTCCTTGGCGTATTTCTGTATAATCGGCTCATAGGCTTTCACCTCCTCACTGACCGGCAGAATCTCCGTGTCATTTTCGTCACATGCAAGCATCATTCCGGCGAAGCACATGACAATCAATACGATCACCAGAATCAAAACTGTTCCACCGCCAGCGGCAGCTACGGAAATCAATTCCTGCATGGCCTGTGCGATTGCTTTGGCGGCTCTGGCAGTATATTCAGCGGTTTTCTTGGCAATAGCAGACGCCGCTCTTGCCGCTACCCGGCTGCGATGTGCAGATTGAGCGGCAATCATGGCAGTTTTCTGGGCTGTCTCGACTGCGGCTTGCGTGGATTTTATGGCAGTGCCGCCCATGTGCTCCACGGTTTTCACCGTGGGGCCTGCTGTTTTGATGGTGCGTTCGGAAGTCTTGATCGTAATACTCTCTACAGATTTCACCGTCTGTCTGGTTGCAGTAGCCTTTGTCGTTGGAACCTGGTGACTGTGGAACACTTTGCCTTCACCGGGAGCCATTGGGACAGAAGATACCGTCTGCTGGGATGCCCGTTTCGCTCTCAGCTCTGCCTTGGCAGAAGCAATCTGTTGCTGGTGCACCACTTCCTGCTTTGGAATCGAAGTACCGGAGCCAACTTCAGAGTGCCCGCCCATACCAGAGGAAGCAGCCCCATCGGGAGTTACCCGGTGGGGCTGCTGTGCATGGTGGATGTTCTCTGTACCGGAGTTATTCCGCACCGGCTGAGGAGAAAAGGATGCATGTGTATTAGGGGAAGATTGTGGACTGCCCGATGTCGATTGTGGTGGGGACTGCTGGGGCTGGGGATTCTCCTGCCGTCGGGTAATTTTCCTCTGTGCGCCCTGAATGATATGGTGCCCCTGCACATCTACCTGATGCACGGCTTCGCAGGCAGCGGTGGAAACACCATCCGTAATGCGATCTGCCGCATATTCCTCGCTGTTACTCTCCGAAGAATAAACGCTGTGTTCCGCCTTATCCTTGGCCTGCACATAGGCATCCTTCATCCGCTGCCCAGCCAGAGTGCTGCGGTCAACTGCCTTTATGGTTCCCGACACTACTTCCCTGGTTTTGATATCAGGCATTGCAATCTACCCGCCCTTTGGCAAACAACCCCTCACCGGGTTTGGTGGTAATGAGCTTATACAGTTCCGTGTTGACCGGAAATCTGTTCACAAAGGGAACCAAGGCACTGCCATAGCGCATCAGGCCGCAGCCTGCTTCTGAGCCGTTTACATAACTCATCTGCTCTGGGGAGATGTTCAGAAGTTTGGAAAGCCGCTCCTGATCGGACTCTGCCTGATTCAGCATGACAACAAATTCGGAGTTGGATACCATGGTGCTGGCCTGCACGGAATCCAGCATATATTCCACATTTTGGGTGATAGCACAGGGGGCCGCATTCCGCTTACGGAACTGACGCCATGCGGAAGTGAAAAAGTTGCCGCTGTATTCATTCTCATAGGCGATGTGAAATTCATCCACGAAAATGTGGGTTTTCTTCCCGTGCGCCCAGTTGTAGTTGACCCGGTTGATCATGGCATCAGTGATGGTGACGAACCCCGGCTGCTTCAGCTCCTCACCCAAATCGTGGATGTCATAGGACTGAATACGGTTTTTGGTATCCACATTGGTTTCATGGGCGAAGATATTCAGAGAGCCGGAGGTATACAGCTCCATGGTAAGGGCCAGATCCCGTGCTTCCTGTTCCGGCTGCTCCAGCAGCTTTTCCCGCAGGGTACAGAGGGTTGGGACTTTGCCGGTCTTTTTCTGCTCCTGAAGTACCAGCGCCACACAGCGGTCAATGATGGACTTGTGGTGTGCCCGGATACCGTCAGGGTCGATCTGCTTCAAAAGGGACATGATAAACTGGGATTTGAAAGCAACCGGGCTCCCCTCTCCATAACCTTCTTCCATAGCCATGGCATTGAGCCAGTCAGAGCCGCCCACCGCAAAGCACATGACAGAACCGCCCAGAGCTTTCACCAACGGGGTGTATTCTCCCTCCGGGTCAAGAATAATTATGTCATCCTTCGTAGACAAAGCAATGGCCACAATCAGCAGCTTGGCAAAGAAGGATTTGCCGGAACCGGGAATGCCCAGCAGCATCATGGACTGGTTCAGCAGGTTTTTCATATTGCACAGAATCAGGTTATGGGAGATTGCATTCTCCCCAAAGTAAATTCCTCCCGGCTCCTGAATTTCCTGCACCTTGAAGGGCATGAACACCGCAAGGCTCTCTGTAGTAAGGGTTCGGAAGGTATCAATCTTCCGGGTGCCGATGGGCAACGCTGTATTCAGACCATCCAGCTGCTGATACCGCAGTACCGCCATCTGGCACATATGGTCTGCCGCAACCTTCAGCAGCGCATCCGTGTCTGCATCCAACTCCGCCTTGGTATCCGCAAGATGCACAATGGTCAGCACGGATAACATCATCCGCTGATCACGGGAGGTCAGGTCGGTCATATATTCCTTTGTCTCCCGGCGCTGCTGCTCCATATCATAAGGGACGATGGCGGAAAAGTTATTGTTGGCATTCTGCCTGCGCTGCCAGTTGGTGATGTTGGTTTCCACCCCCAGCATCTTCCGCTCCACCTCCCGCACTGCTTCATCGGTGGCAACGGGGATGATATCAATGGACAGCATCATGCTCCGGCTCTGGTCGGTCAGTTTGGTGACAAGCTGATCCGAAATAAAGGAAGCATAATCCTTGAGATAGATTACTCTGGCATACTTACCGCCCAGCATCAGATAGTCACTGTGCTTTTCCACGGAATCGGGGCAGATGTAATCTCGGAAGTCATGCCCCTTGCGCATCATGTCATGAGCATCAAAACTGAAATATACTTCCTCGCCGCTGCGGTAGAAATCGTGGAGTACCCGGAGCTTTTCTGTGGCATCCATTTCCATGACCTTGGCTCCCAGAGCTGCAAAGCGGGCAGTCAACTCTGCGCCCACACGGGCAAAGTAGGCTCTGGCATCCTCGATATTCTTTTTGCAGACAGATACCGTAACATACTTCTCTTGAATGATGCCGTTGCCTCCCGTGGCCTTGCTCATGATGACATCGTTGTACTCCATACGGTAGTAATCCAGATAATCATTTTTCAGCCGCATCAAAACCGTATCTGCAAAGTTTTTACGATTGAGAAGCCGGTTGTTTACGGTTATTTTTGTGGTAGCACTGCAATCCAGACTGTTAATCAGTGCTGCATACGACAAAAACAGCTTTTTTTGTGCGTCCTGGGATGCAACCATATAGTTGATATCCGTGAACTTAAACGTCTTGACATATCGGTTTCCGGCGAGGAAAATCCCATCATTCCACATACGCTTAATCGGTATGACATCCTGCACCCGTTTCGGGACACGGTACGGCTCCTGATCTTTTTTCATAACCTGCTTAATCGCTTTCATGCTGTTTTCTGGCCTCCTTTTCGTGTTTCGCAATGGTGTCTTTCATAATCTCATAGTAAAGATTTGTGGGCTTGAAACGAATAACCTTCGGTTCCAGAATCTCCGAACGGAACCAGACCCACAGGAATTTCTCAGCGGGCATCCCGTGGTAGGACACAAAGCCCAGAGCGGCAAAGGGAGTAGCACCCAGCATACAGACCCAGGATACCCCTTCCGTGCCCAGAATGGGGTTCAGCCAGAAATACAGCCCCACCGCCGCACCGACTGCCAATAACGAACAAAGGGTCTGCCGCAGGGACAGACCCATGAACATGGATTCGTGGTAGTCACGAATCTCCCGATTGATTTTGATTTCCATAAACTCCTCCTTACAGTCCCATCATTTCCCGCACTACACGGTCAGCCATTTTCACCGTGCCAACCAGGATGAGCATATTAAACACCAGTTCTCCTACATAGCTCCAGACCATGCTCACGGCAGCGGCATTGGGGTCAACTACCGGGGGTGACGCGGCAAACAGGGAGAAGATGATGCAGCCCAGAACGATGATGGCTCCCTCTAGGCAAACGGCAGCATAGGACTTGATAAAGGAAATTCCTATGCTCTGAGTCGGCTCCCCGGCAAAGGCAGCCAGAGGCACCGGGGCGATAGCGGTGTAAAGGTACAGCTTGAAAAAACGCCCATACACTGTCATAATCATCACAAAGGACAGCACCGTAATGAGCAGTCCACCAATCAGTGTCACCGCCCACAGGGGAATGGACTCAAAGAAACCGCAATCCTCCACGGCGGTGATGATCTCCGTGGGCAGGACGGCGATTTGCACGGAACCAAATCCGGCTGCGGACATGATGGTAGATACCAGCCCCTGGGCAATGGAGAACAGAGCGTTCATCAGCTCTAATCCATGAGTCACTGCCGCTTTTGCCAGGGCAAAGCGGACGAATACCTTGACCGCAACTTCTGGTCGTTTCAGGTCTGCGAAGCTGCCGCAGGTTTTCATCACGCCCATAACAAAGAACAGCACCACTAGCGCCAGTCCCACAGCCTGCACAGCGCCATGGATGCTAACCATGACATTCCAGATGCTGCCGCCCTTGAAGGATTGGGGTGACTGCGTTACCAGCATCCAGATTTCCGCCAGCTTTTCGTTCCATGTTTCCAGCGCATTTTGAAGGTTCTGGACAACCCAATTATCTGACAATTCGGATTCCTCCTTTCAAATGGAGTACGGCAAGACGGTTTCCCGCCTTGCCGTTTTCGGAAGTTCAGCCTGTAATCAGGGTCAGAATCTCCTTGGCAAAGGTGATGATGACACCGCCAGCCAGAGTCAGGAAACCATTGGAGCGCTGGGACGGGTCATGGGACTGCAAAGACAGACCCACCTGCACAATGCCCCAGCCCAGCAGGATCATGCCCACCGCCCGGATCATGCCGAAGATAAAATCGGACAGGTTGTTGACAACGGTAAGGGGGTCGCCGCCGGTTGCGGAGGCAGTCAGCACCATGCTGGAGCAAATCGTGCCTGTCACCACCACGGCGCAGTAGCGGCGGAAGCCCTTCTTCACATGGGAAGGCATGCGCAGTTTCTGGGTATTCTTTTCCTTCTTGGCGTTTACGATGTTCTTAATGATGTTCTTCATTTTGTTTTCCTCCAGATAATAATTCCGCTTCTATTTCTTCATCAGAAAGAAGCTCAAATTCGATTTCGGACAGGTTGACATAATTCTTCTCTTTGCCTGTAATGGCAGTAACGGACAGGCTTCCAACGGACAGCTCAGTGCCGCCGTGGACATAGGGCGCACCTCCTTTCTCCGGGGTGAACTTGACATTGGGGTGGTTCAGCAGGTCGTATTTTTCATCCATGATGGGCATTTCGCCGCGAATGAACAGGAGCGCATACCGGTTATCCAGCATCCGCACCTCCGCCGCATCCAGCAGCTCCCGCCCGGTGATCTGCCAGTTGGTGGAGTAGTTACCGCTGCGCCCGGAACTTTTGCCGTAGGTGTTCATGTCGATGGTCTGCTTGCCCAGGTAGGATTCCGCAATCATCTTGTGGGTGCCGGTTTCATTGCCGCCGAGGTACAGAAACTCGTCGCAGTTGCCCAGTATGGATTCCCACTGCTTTTCAAACAGGTTCTTCAGCTGGGCGATATTCTGGATGATGATGGACACAAACACATTCCGGGAACGCATGGTGGCCAGCAGCTTGTCAAAGTCATCCGGCAGGCTCACATTGGCAAACTCATCCATCAGGAAATGGACGGGAACCGGTAGCGCACCTTTGTACTTATCGTCCGCCAGCCGGAATAGCTGCTCAAAGGTGCAGCTATACACCATGCTGACCAGGAAGTTGAAGCTCACATCGTGGTCGGGAATCAGAGCGAACAGGGCAACCTTCTTCTCTCCCAGGGACGCAAGTTCCAATTCGTCCGTAGCCGTCAGCGCCGCAACGCTGGCAAGGTTGAACTTTTCCAGCCGCGCCGCCAGCGTGATCTGAATGGATTTCAGGGTTTTGGCAGAGCCGGAATGGTAGTCCTTGTAATACTTCACGGCGATGTGGTCGGGATTGCGCATTTCCAGCCGCTCAAAGAGTTCATCCAGGGGCGATTGGTAGGTGTCGTCATCCTCCCGGACTTCCCCGGCTCGCAGCATTTCCATGACCATGGGGAAATTCTGTTCTTCCTCCGGCGCTTCATAGAGAAGGTAGAAGATGATGGCCGACAGCAGCATGGATGCCGCCGTGTCCCAGAAGGGGTCGTTGGACTGACTGCCCTTGGGGGTGGTGGCTTTGAACAGGTTGGTCACCAACTTTTGGACATCGTTATCCGTTTGCAGATAGGCAAAGGGATTGAAGCAGTGGCTTTTCTCCATACTGAGCAAATCCAGCACCTTGATTTCATAGCCCCGCATTTTCAGAAAGGTGCCCGTCATGCGCAGCAGCTCCCCCTTGCAGTCCAGTACAAAGTAGGAAGAACATGCTTGCAGCAGATTGATAAGAGCATAGAACCGGCTCTTGCCGGAACCGCTGCCGCCAACCACCACAGTGTTCAGATTGCGGCGGTGCTTCCTGCCATCCAAACCCATGCGGACATGCTTGGTGAACACCTTGTTTGCTTCCGGGTCCTTTGCCTGATACTTCTTATTGACGGCGGTTGCGCTGCCCCATTTGGCAGAGCCGTGCTCCTCGCCACGGCGGTAGTTGCGGCGGGAGGACAGGGCAACGCCAATAGACAGGGCGTAAATGAGCAGAAAAATAAGGACAGTTTTTCGACTGTCCTCACATAGCGCAATATGAAAGGGATTCTCCATTGCAGCCGGAAACTGGGCTACAATTTCTGCCAGACCACCACTTACAAAAGGGGCTATCAGTAGAGCCAGCCACACCACCGGGATGATGCCAAGGACGCACAGGATTTTTATGGTGCGCTGTTCATCGTTCTTCACGGGACTTTCCCCTTACCTTTTTGGTGGGTGCGTCGATGGCTTTCAGAAGTACCTCGTCCACAATATCCGTGGGACGCTCCTCCCCAATCAGGTCATTGCGCATTTCGTTGAGAGCGTTGATGACCACCCCATGCTCGTATCTGTCCAGCTCCAGAACGCGCTTTTCTTCCTTTGCCATAGATTACCGCTCCTGTTCCTTGGCTTTGGGGGTGCGGTTCTGCTCCAGGGCGCGGTACATTCTGGTGGCAATCTGGTTGGCGGTATCCCGGATTTCTGTCAGGGTTTCCCGCACCTGCTGGGGATTACTCTCCCGGAAGGATGCAGGCAGGCGGCTGAAATTGTAATCCGACACATCCACCCCATATCGCTTGCACAGAAGATAGGATGCGCTGTAGGCAGCAAAAGCGGCATCGCTGCGGTTATAGTCCTGCCGCATTCCCGCAAGTTCGGCATGGGCCAGCTCCTTGGAAACACTTCTGAAAATATCCTCCGCGCCCATGCCACGGCACACGATAATCACCTGCTGGTTATGGTCATACATGGCACCCAAGTTATTGGGCAGAGAATCCACCGTCTGAATGGAAACGGGGGTACGGTGAATCAGGGCTTTCAGCAGCACCCGGTCATCCAGCTTCACAGCAGGGGCAGAGCGTACACGCCCTCTGGTCTGGGATACATCGTAGACCCGTTTTACCTCAAAGGATGTTCCACGGGTGCCGTCCTCCCGGTCATATTCCTTGCCCGGTTCCAGAATCTTCACGCTCCGGGGCTTGCGCTGAACGGATACCCTGGCTTCCTTCCAGCCGTCAAAATCCTTAAGCTGGGTAGCCTCCGGCATCTGCGCCAGAATCAGCAGCGCATTGGTGG
>CAKTNN010000057.1 GCA_934589065.1 uncultured Oscillospiraceae bacterium | reverse complement strand
ACGGTGCTGACCAACATTCCCAAAGAAGTGGACTATGGCAAGCTCCGCTGTCAGGTGGAAAATGAGATGGACGATTTGGAGCGAAAGAAAAACCGGCTGCTGGATTTGAGCATCGCCGGGGCATTGACGGTGGAGGAATTCAAGGAGCGGAACGATGCCTTCAACGCCCAGATTCTGGAGTGCCAGGGAAAACTGACGGCCATCCGGCAGGAAGAAGAAAATCAGACTTCCGAGGAACTGGACATCCCGGCCATCCGTCAGGCCCTGGATGAGGCGTTGCGCTTCACCGGCGAAATCGATACGGCACTGGTGGCAACGATTCTGGAGAAAGTTGTCGTCAAGAAGGAAAGCACCAAGGATAATATTTATCTCGACATTTTTCTGAAGCTGGGCAGCACCTACGAGGCCGTCTATACACCCCTCAAGCACACCGCGGGCATCACCAGTCTAAAAAATATTATGCACTCTCTTCTGACCAGGAGGACTTGATATCCATCGGAACCATCGGGCTGATCAAGGGAATCACGACTTTTGATATGTCCAAGGGTGCCAGGCTGGCGACTTATGCTGCCAGGTGCGTGGAAAACGAAATCCTGATGTATTTCCGATCTCAGCGTAAAAGCGCCCAGGATGTGTCGCTATCTGACTATATCGATACGGGGGCAGATGGAGCGCCCTTGGCGTTGATGGACGTGATCAGCGAAGACGGGGACCTGATCGATGAGGTCAGCGCGCGGGAGTCGGCTGCACTTTTGCGCAGGGCGGTGGACACATGCCTGACGGAACAGGAACGGGAGGTGATATTCCTGCGCTATGGCCTGAATGGAGAGATTCCCTTGCGCCAGCGCCAAGTGGCGGAGCGGACAGGAATCAGCCGAAGCTATGTATCCCGCATTGAAAAACGGGCGCTGCAAAAGCTGCGAAAGGAGCTGGAATAAAAGCAGGGGATAGGAGTACACGGAGAAATAATTTCCCTCAGACAACTGTCGCTCCCCTTACGGGGAGCGTGGGTTGGCTAACTGCATCAAATGGAAGAACACCGGGGACAGCGCGAAAATAAAATGGAGGACAGAATACGCTGGCGCTTTCGTGGCTGCTATTTATGCGGATACAAAGTTCAGCAAGGTCTGAGATGTCGGAAGCGGCATTCCGGACGAATGGAAAGCAAAATGGGAATGTGTGTTTCTTTGAATTTTTGACGCAATTCTATGGTTTCTCGCCTGTTATTCTTGACTTTCCCCTTCCGAAACGGTATGATAAAAGCACTTTGTGCAATTGCACGTTTCAGGAGGTTTTATGCGTTCCAGATACATAGGCGACCGGGGATTTTACCGCAGAGTTTTTCAGGTCGCTGTTCCCATAATCATTCAAAACGGAATTACAAACTTCGTTTCCCTGCTGGATAATATCATGGTCGGTCAGGTAGGCACGCTGCCTATGAGCGGTGTTTCCATCGTTAACCAGATCATCTTCGTTTTCAATCTCTGCATCTTTGGGGCAGTTTCAGGAGCGGGCATTTTTACCGCCCAGTTTCACGGCAGCAAGGATGACGAGGGCATCCGGTATACCTTCCGCTTCAAAATACTGGTGTGCCTGGGCCTGTCTTTGATTGCCGGTGCAATATTCTATTCCTTTCAGGACCGGTTGGTCGGCCTGTATCTCACAGGAGAGGGAACGGCTCAGGATGCTTTTCAGGTTCTAAACTACGGGCGGGACTATCTGGCAGTTATGCTCTGGGGTCTATTGCCCTTCGGTATTGCCAATGCTTACGCCAGCACGCTAAAGGAAAGTGAAGAAACCTTTGTTCCCATGGTTGCCGGTGTTGCAGCGGTGATTGTCAATCTGGCCCTTAACTATGTGTTTATTTTCGGTCACTTTGGGGCTCCTGCCATGGGGGTAAAGGGGGCTGCCCTGGCAACCGTCATTTCCCGTTATGCAGAATTGGCGCTGGTTGCCCTGTGGTGTCACCGCAATGGGGACAAGCATCCCTTCATTCTGGGAGCATACCGTTCCTTTGCCATCCCCAAAAAGCTTTTGAAAACCATCGTAATTACCGGCGCTCCGCTTCTGGTCAACGAAACCCTATGGTCTTTGGGCGTTGCCTTCATGAACCAGTGCTACTCCACCTGCGGGCTGGATGTGGTTCCGGCAATGAATATCTCCACGACGCTCATCAACCTTTCAAGTGTGGTGTACCATTCTCTTGGCGTCAGCGTAGGCATTCTCATGGGGCAAATGCTGGGCGCCCGGCGTTCCGAAGACGAGGTGCGGGATACCAACCGGAAGCTAATTGCTTTTTCCGTTACCATGGGCACAGTCTTTGGCGGGCTGATGGCGCTGGGTTCCGGACTGTTCCCCCGCATTTACAACACATCGGAAGCCGTCCGGCTGCTGGCACAGGATTTAATCCTGATCAGTGCCCTGATTATGCCCTTCCAATCCTTCGCCAACGCTACTTACTTCACCCTCCGTTCCGGCGGAAAAACCTTTATAACCTTCCTCTTCGACAGCGGGTTTATGTGGGTGTGCAGTGTTTCTCTGGCATTCTGCCTGAGTCGGTTTACAAACCTTCCCATTCTTCCTCTGTTTGCCATCTGTCAGCTGCCGGATATTCTCAAGTGCATTTTAGGGGAATATATGCTGAAAAAAGGAAGCTGGATACAAAATCTGGCCTGAAAGGAGTAATATTATGGATTCTTTACAGGAAATCAAATCTCATAAGCACATCTTGTTCTGTGCGGAACACTACAATCCTCTGGGAATCGTCCGTTCTCTGGGAGAGGCAGGCGTTTCCCCCCTTGCCATTATTCTGCGCTCCAATATGCAAATCACCTCCAGAAGCAAGTATCTGGAAAAGTGCTGGTTCGTGGATTCCGTGGAAGAGGGCTACCGGCTTCTGCTGGAAACCTTTGGCGCAGAGATGAAAAAGCCCTTTCTCTACACTTCCGATGATACCATCACCAATTTCCTGGATTCCCATTATGAGGAACTGAAGGACCGGTTCTATTTCTACAATGCCGGCGCAGCCGGTCGAATCGCCGAATTTCAAAATAAGGACAATATCCTGCAGTTGGCAAAAAAGCACGGTTTGCAGTTTTTGAAAACCTACGCCGTTGATGTGGGAGAAATCCCGGAAGGATTGGAATATCCCATTATCACAAAGGCCATTATTTCCACGATCTCCAACTGGAAGGATGATATGATCATCTGCCATAACGAGCAGGAGCTGCGGGAAGCTTACCGCCACATCCGCAGTCCGAGGGTGCTTCTCCAGAAATACATCGAAAAGAAGAACGAATTTTGTATGGAAGGGCTCAGCGTCAACCATGGACAGAACACCATGATTGCCATTGCCTGCTCCTATAACTACCTGCTGGACAACAGCTACAGCCCTTATATGACCGTAGATGGCCTGAAAAACGAGGAACTGCGGCAAAAACTCTCCGCCATGCTGGCTGAGGTAGGTTTTGAGGGAATCTTTGAAATTGAGTTTTTGGTAGACCAGGATGATTCGCTCTATTTCCTGGAAATCAACTTCCGTAACTCCACCTGGAGCTATGCATCCACCGTAGCCGGAATGCCTTTGCCTGTTCTGTGGGCTCAGGGAATGCTGAACCCGGATTCTCTTGCCGATGCCCCCAAGGAAATTGCCGAACCCTTCTGTGCCATGGTAGAAGTCGATGACCTGCGGGATCGAGTAAAAGCCGGGCAGATATCCGTCTGGACATGGTTTGGGCAATGGCGCGGCAGCAAATGCAAATACTACTGGGGCCGCAAAGACTGTGCTCCCTTTTTCAGTACTTTCTGGGGCCTCCTGAAAAATAGACTCCGCAAGGGACGTCCGTAATGGAGGCGGCGATGAATCGAAAAAATATTGGCTGCGCCCTTGCTATATGCGGCTCCTGCATTTCTTTATACATTGGAGCCGGATTTGCCACCATGCAGGAACTGGTGCAATACGAGGCCTCGTACGGTTCCCGTTTTCCCATTGTAATTCTCGTCACAGCCCTGATTTACGTATATACCAATCTCTCTTTTGCTGTCAACGCCCACCGGCTGCATCTGGCCCGGGGGGGAGACATCTACCGGGTCTATGGAAGCGTCCTCGGAGAAACTGCCGGGAAGTGGATCGGAAAGTTTTTTGACCTATTTTCTGCTCTGTTCTGCTATATGAGCTTTGTGGTCATGTGCGGAGGAGCCAGTGCAACCGCTGCACAGCAGTGGGGGATGCCGGCAGGTGCGGGTGCCATTATTCTGACGGTTCTTACCGTAGCCACCGTTGTATTCGGGCTGGATGGCATTGTTAAGGCTCTGAGCTGGGTTGGCCCTGTGATCATTGCCATGATTCTGTTGATTTCTATCACGGCAACCATTACAGGAGCTTCTTCCTTGCAGGCAGGCATTGCCCAGGTAGATGCCGGGGTTTACAGCCAGGTAATGGCGCAGGTAGGCGGAGGCAATCCCCTTGCCGCCGGCGTTTCCTACGGGGGATTTGTTATTTTATGGTTTGCTGCCTTCCTTTCAGAAATCGGCAGCAAAAATGCCCTTTCCCCTGTACGTTCCGGAATGCTCCTTTCCACTCTCTTTATATTCGGGGCTGCCGCTCTTTGCTGTACTGCGATTCTGGGGCATATTGATACCACCGCCGGAGCGGATATCCCGGCTCTGGTGCTGGCAGCACAGATTTCTCCGGTTCTTTCTCAGGTTTTCGCCGTTGTTATCTGCGCAGGGATTTACTCCTCCGCCGTTCCTCTCCTTTGGACGGGTGTCCGGGCCATTGCCCATGAGAGCACTGCATTGTATAAACCGGTAACCGCAATCCTAGGAGTCCTCGGATGCGGAATTGCCTGTCTGATTCCCTATAAGGGGCTGATCAATGTCCTCTACGGGCTCAACGGTTACCTGGGTTTTCTATTGGTATTCCTGATGGTTCTTTACGATTTGAAAACAAATAAACGAAAAATATAACAATTCCCCCAGATGCATTTTGCATCTGGGGGAAGAACTTTATCGAACGGTGCGGCTCCAGGTGTGCCGGGAGAAGAGGCAAAGGATGGGGAAGATTTCCAGTCGGCCTAGAAGCATATCCAGAATCAGCACCAGCTTGCTCAGGACGCTGAATCCGCTGAAATTGCAGGTGGGGCCTACGGCTTCCAAGCCGGGGCCAATGTTATTAAAGCAGCACAGCACGGCAGAGAAGTTGGTTCCGGTGGAGAAACCATCCAGACTCAGGAGCAGAAAGCTTGTAAACAGAATAAATACATAGGCAATCAGGTAGGCATTGGTGCTCTCTACTACCTTTTCGTCTACGGCCTGCCCATTATTGCGCACCATCTGCACCCGATTGGGGTGGAGCATTTGCAAAAAGCTTCTGCGCAGGCTCTTAAAGAGCAGCAGAATTCGGGAGACCTTCATGCCGCCGCCGGTGGAACCGGCGCTGGCGCCGATGACCATCAGGCACAGCAGAATGGTTTTGGAAAAACTGGGCCACAGGTCAAAGTCTGTGGTGGCGAAACCGCTGGTGGTCATAATGCTGCTGACCTGGAAGGCAGCGTGCCGAAGCGTTTCTTCAAAGGTTGCATACATCCCACGGATGTTCCAGGCAATCAGAACAATGCTGCAAAAGGCGATGCCAAGATATGCACGGAGCTCTTCATCCTTGAATACACTGCGAACCTGTCCCAAAAGCAGCAGATAGTAGCAGCTGAAATTCACGCCGAAAAGGAACATAAATACTGTGGTTACGTTTTGAAGATACGGGCTGTAGCTGGCAAAAGAATCATTCCGAACGCCAAATCCGCCGGTTCCGGCTGTGCCGAAGGCATTGCACACCGCTTCAAAGGCGGGCATACCACCGATGAGCAGAAAGATGACATTTGCAACGGTTAAAAAGATGTACAGAACATAGAGGATTGCGGCGGTTTTGCGCATTTTGGGAACCAGCTTGCCAACGCTGGGGCCGGGGCTTTCTGCCCGGAGCAGATGCATGGTAAAGCCCTTGCCCCGGTCGCCGCTGGGAGCAACCGCCAACAGAAATACCAGCACGCCCATGCCGCCTACCCAGTGGCTAAAGCTGCGCCAGTATATCATTCCTTTGGGAAGATTTTCAACAGCGGGCAGAATGGAAGCGCCGGTGGTGGTAAAGCCGGAGACGATTTCAAACAGGGCATCGATAAAGCGGGGAATGGCTCCGGAAAAAACGAAGGGCAGACAGCCGGTCAGACTGAGAATGATCCAACTCAGAGCAACACAAACCATGCCGTCGGTTGCATAGAAATTGCTTTTGGCTCCGCGGCACAGGAATCGCAAAACAACGAAAACCAGCAAAAGCAAAACCATGGTTACGGTAAAGGCAGTTACAGACCTGCTTTCGCCGCAATGCAGGCTGATGAACGTGGCGGGCAGCATGAAGAGCCCTTCCAGCAATAGAATCTGGGCGATAAAACGCCCCATCATTTTGTAGTTCATGGCAGCTCCTTCAGGCGAAGATGTCATTCAGCTGCCGCAGAACAACACCGCTATTGGTAACGACAATGATGGTGTCGCCGGCCTGGAATACGGAGTCGCCGTTTGCTATTTCCGTAGCGGCACCGTGGCTGATACTGACGATCAGAACATTGGATTTCAGCTTGATCTGCTTCAGAGGAATGCCGCAGTACTTCGTCTTTTCGTCTGCCAGAAATTCCATGGCTTCCGCCTGCCCATCCGCAATTGTGTGGACGGAGATGGCAGCACCGGTTTGATTCTGCATGGCACGAACATAGCGGACGATGTTGTTGCAGCACAGCTCCTTGGGGCATACATAGCTGCCAAGGGAAAGACTGTTGATGATGCTGTGGTTATCTGCGTGACCCAGTTTGGTAATGACCTGGGGAATTCCTTGGGAGATACCATAGAGGGATACGATCATATTCAGCTCATCCAGGCCTGTAAGGGTTACCAGGGCATCGCACTGGGAAAGTCCTTCACTCTCCAGAAGGTATTGATCGGATACATCTCCATGAATCACCTCTGCCTTGGGCAGAAGGCTGCACAGTTCCTTGCACCGGGTGAGGTCATTGTCCACGATTACGCAGCCAATGCCGGCTTTCAAAAGGCGATTTGCCAGATAATAGCTTACGCGACCGCCGCCGCAGAGCATCACCCGGCGAACCTGACGGGTTAGAATACCCAGACTTTTCAGCAGGGTGGTAAGATTTTCGGACAGGGCAGTGATAAAGAGCCGGTCACCCTCCCGCAGCACAAAATCGCCGCCGGGGGTAATGGCAGAGCCGTCCCGAAGCACGGCGCAGACCAGAACCTTGCACTTGACAATGGCTTTCAGGTCGGATAGCTTGACATTGCACAGCTTGCTTTTTGCGTCTATCCGTAGTTCAACAATCTCGGTGCGGCCTTTGGCAAAGGTATCCCGGCGGAGAAAGCCGGGGTATTTCAGCAGCCGCTCGATTTCGGTGGCTGCCTGGTTTTCCGGGTTGATCAGCATGGAAAGGCCAAACAGATCCCGCATCTGGAAAATCTGCTCGGTATATTCCGGATTGCGGATACGGGCAATGGTGTGCAGCTTGGGATTTATGGTGTGGGCAGTGGTGCAGCACAAAAGGTTTACCTCGTCTGCACCGGTGGCGGCAATCAGCAGATTTGCATCCATGACACCGGCCTGGCGCAGCACGTCCATGGAGGCGCAGTTGCCCTGCACGGAGATTACATCGTAGCGCTCTACACTGTCTTCCAGGCATTTCAGCTTGGAATCAATCACGGTTACATCGTAGCCCTCACTGGTTAGCTGTCGGGTCAGAGTAGAGCCGACCTTTCCATCACCTGCAATGATAATGTTCATATTTGCCTCCACAATGGTAGTTGTATGGGGACAGAATTACTGTCAACCGCGGTGGTCGCCCATCGAAAGAAAATCGATTTTCTACAATTGTAGCATTTGCGTAGAGAAAACGCAATATGCACCTTTGCGCTTTTGTGAAGAGAAATCCTGTTTCAACAAAAAAGACAAAAGTTTTTTCATTTACCCCTTTACAAATGGAAATTTATCTGATATAATCCTATTCGTTCCTGGCCCGGTGGTGCAGTCGGTTAGCACGCCAGCCTGTCACGCTGGAGGTCGACGGTTCGAGTCCGTTC
>CAKTNN010000056.1 GCA_934589065.1 uncultured Oscillospiraceae bacterium | reverse complement strand
GGGTGTAGCTCATCCGGTAGAGCGCCACCTTGCCAAGGTGGAGGTAGCGAGTTCGAGCCTCGTCACCCGCTCCAAAGAAGCACCAGTTCACGCTGGTGCTTCTTTTTTTTGCAAAAAAGAACGCTGGGATTTCCAAGGGGAGAAATCCCGGCGTTTTTCGTTGATCACATCTGGAAAATATTACCAAGAACAGCTCCTCCGGACTGCTCCTGGGGCTTTAGGGCATTGTAGGCCAGGGCGTAGGTGACTTCCATTTTGTTGCGGAGGAAGTAATTCAGGGCAAATTCAGCCGCAGCAGACAGCAGGAAGAAGACAACGGAGGCTATTTCCGCAGAAATTGGCAGGGTAACGCCAATCAGGGATAGCAGTACTGTGCCATAGTTGATCCCATAGCAGACGGTCAGCGCCAGGTAGAACCACCAAAAGCTGAAATCCAGCTTGAAAATTGCAAACCGGTGATTGCGCATCATTTTCCGGCTTTCCCGAATGGCATAGAGCGCTCCGGCTTCCGGGTGGTCGTAGAGCACATAGTCGGTCATCCGCAGATGGTAGAGCATGGGAATCACAAATACCGCCAGAACCAGCAGGAAGATGATGAGAATGGGAACGGAGGCGGAATAAAGTGCATCCAGCACCTCCTCGTTCAGTACCAGCGTGCCTTCGTTCAGCAGGCTGCCGCCCATCATAGGCTCCACGACCATCAAGAATTGGTTGGCAAAGGGGGTAAAGCTGAAAATGATTGCGGTCAGGTAGCTGGCGCCGATGGAGCAGCCAAAGACAATCAGCCCCTTTAGAACGGTCAGTCGGAACAGAGGCCAGAATCGTTCAAAGCCGGTGCGCAGAGCGTTGGGGGAGGCGTATTGTCCCCGGCTGATGCGCACCATGCCGCCCATATAGCCAAAGCCCAGGCACATAGACAGCAGAAAGCCGATTACCGGCAGAATCCCGGAGAGGGCAGACAGAAAAGACCGGGTGCCAATGGTGGAAAGGCCGCCGGCCTGCGGGGTCAGACTGGTAATCAGCAGATCCAGCAGCATAGAAATAACACTGATGATACACAGCCCTCCGGCATAGAAAAGAACGATCTTCTTTTCCTGCTGGCTCGATGTGAGCCGATCGGCGGCCTGCTGTTTCAGTTCTCGGTTTTGAATCATTTTTGAAAACCTCCAAGTCGATAGTATAGTTATAATCCATAGCAGAGGAAATAGCAAATGAATTTTTTGTTAGGCTAGTATTTTTTGCGTTTTTTTGGTACAATGAGGCAAAAGAAAGCAAAAAGGAGGCAGCCTATGGAACTGGGAGAAAAGCTGCGGCAGGCAAGATTGCGTCTGGGCCTGTCCCAAAGACAGGTTTGCGGGGATCAGATCACCCGGAATATGCTCTCCCGCATTGAAAACGGGCAGGCAAAGCCTTCTATGAAAACACTGCAATATCTGTCTTCCGTCCTCCAAATGCCTGTGGGCTACTTTCTGGGGGAGGCCACGGCCTGCATGAATCAGCCGGTGATGGATGAGGCGAAGGAGGCCTACGTCCAGAAAAAATATACCAAGGCGCTGCGCCTGCTGGGGGACTACAATGGGCCGGATGACCTGTACGATTGGGAGATGGGCTTGCTTGGTTACCTGTGCTGCCTGGAAATTGCGGATGCAGCCATCCGGGAAGGGCGTCTGCCCGTTGCCGGAAAGCTTTTGACCCAGGCGGAGCAGTTTTCAAGTCCCTATATTGTAGAGCCCTTGACCCGGCGACGGGAGGAGCTCCTCCAGGCGTTGGGAAAAGGGAAGGGGCCGCCTTCCAATCTGGACGAGGCCCTGCTCTTAAAAGCGGAGGATGCGCTGGAGCGCCGGGACTACCGGCGGGCGCTGCAGCTTTTGGAGGCAGTGGAGCAGCAGGACCGGCGCTACCATACTCTGCGTGGCACAGTGGAATTGCGCTTGGGAAACTACCCTCAGGCAGAACAGCATTTGCTGCTGGGACAGGAGCTGCAAGCACTGCCCCTGCTGGAAGAATGCTGCCGTGCCCAGGGGAACTTTGAAAAAGCCTATTACTATGCCAAAATGCAAAAATAAAGGGCAGCCCGGCGGGCTGCCCCAAATGTGAAATCAGTCGGTTAAATACAGTGCCAGTTCAATTTCATCCTCGTCCCGGCTTCCGGTTTCGGAAAAACCGAGCTTTTTGTACAGCGCAAGGGCCGGGATGTTATCCTCATGACAGGTCAAAACCACCTTGCGGGAATCTCCAAAGGGCTTTCCTGCAATGTATGCCAGACATTTTTGCAGGGCTGCCGTCCCATATCCCTTGCCCTGGTGCTTTGCGTCAATCATCATGTGCCAGATATCATATTCCGATAGGTCATAATCGTAAATGACCATCACATAGCCAACCATTTCCCCCTGACAAAAAATGCCAAATGGGGTGCACTGATGATAGTACACATACGCCTGAGCCAGACTCCGAATGGGATGAGAGACAAAGCGCTCCTGCCCGGGGGCTAACTGCAAGCCAAAAGCATCGATAAAATTGGTTTCGTCAATTTTTGCCAGTGTAATTTCGTTCATAGAATCCTCCTAAGCGTGTAGGGGGATCAAAGAGTAGAATCCCCCTGAAAAATGGATTTTCCGTTCATGATGTTTGTCATAATGAACATCTCCTTTCAAAAGTGGGGTATCTATCTGAAACGCGAACGGCTTCGCGGAATTGTTTCAAATCGATGGCATTAGTATACAGGAGACTCTTGCAAAATGCAAGGGGAAAGGGATGGACATTGGAAATAGAAAGGAGAAAATATGAGCTTTACAATGATCTTGCTTTTGGTATACCTGATAATGGGTATAGGGGCGTTTATCGCCTTTCGGCGAAAGCACAAAGCATTTGGTATGGGGCTCCTGCTTGTGATGGCGTTGGGTATTTTGATTTTGGGGTATATGTGGATCCATTCACCGATGTGAGAACTTCCTGCTAATCGAATCGGCGCTCCCGGAAACCAGTCCGAGAGCGCCGTGTAAAATCATTTCCAGTCAACACAGAGGAATTGCCGAAAACCGGAAAAAACAGTTGTGCTGGTATCATCATCTATGGAATAAACCCTGTAATACACATCCTCATCATCGGTTAGGCCCGTACCGCGATAGATATTCTCAACGTACAGGATATATTTCCCATCGGGGGAAGAAACAATTTGCGAAACATATTCGGCATGGACGCGCTTAAGGAATAGCTGATAGTCATAAGAGCTTCGATCAATATCCTGGTGCGTCTCAAACCCGGCTATGCTATCTGACTGGATCAGTCCCCATGGGCATAAACGAAAACATTGGTTGTTCCAGGAATCCTTAAAAACGATATTTTCGTATCCGTCTATTTTCCGATAATCCTGCGAAAAATCGAGATGGAACTGTGACAGGTACGCAATTGTTCCCAGAAATGCAATCAGGATTATTACACAGCCAAGGGCGATTTTCCTTTGAAGTTTCATGTTGCCAACATCCTATTCACAAACGTTCGCTTTCTGCAAATCCCAGGGAAATCTGGGGCTCCTCAACCGGATTATACCAGGAAATCCTGAAAAAATCTACTATCCTGCGAAAATTGCCCGGCCCTTTTCCTCTGCGCCCGGAAGATTGGAATGCTTCCGGTGCTATTTTAGATTTGCCTGTACGGCATTTTATCGGCATTTGGCAAACACATAGCCGTTCCCAACGGAAGGTTGAGCTCAATAATTCTACTTACGGTTCGTGTACAAAAATGAATAGAAGCTGTAAAGTAAACCGTGAAAGAAGGTGCATGTTATGAATCAAATTGATACAGGAAAGTTTATTGCTGTTTGTAGAAAAGAAAAAGGTCTGACACAAGCGCAATTAGCAGAAAAGTTAAATATTACGGACAGAGCAGTTTCCAAATGGGAGACAGGAAAATGTATGCCTGATTCGTCGATCATGGCGGCCTGCGCTTCGAGATCGATAAAAGCAGAATCAGCATCCGGCTGACAGCACCCTATACCGATGATCGACGCAAGGCAGCAAGTAAGCTGGCTAAAGAAAACGGGATTCACAACAAATAAGGTTTTGTAAGCAGGCACGATCATTAGACTATCCGTCACTTTTCATATATCATCCATCATTCAGATGCACTATAATGATACTAACGAAGCAAGGAGGTGCATCGGATGTTCATTCGGAATATGAGAAAATCGGATTATGCCGCCGTCGATGCGCTTCTTTTGCAAATACACCAAGTAGATGTTGACGGCAGGCCGGAAATGTTCGCCCCTATTGAGCAGTACATGACCAAGGACTCCTATGATAGTCTTGTTGCAAACAAAAATGTCATTTCGATTCTTGCCCAGAAACGGGGCAAAATCATTGGCTGCTGCTTTGTGTCCATGCTGGAGCGCAGCGGGATGGCGCACATGAAATCTGCCTATATCGATCTTCTGGTTGTGGACAAGAAACACCGCAGGAAAGGTGTCGGACGAACCATCTTCCAGGAGGTTCAGAAACGAGCCAAAAAGGTTGGTGCAAAGCGGATCGATCTGATGGTATGGAGCCATAACCCAGTTGCCGAAAGTGCGTATAAAGCCTATGGCATGACACCGCAGAGAACGGTATATGAAATCACAATATGAAGCATCCCCGGGACAAAAAGTCCTGGGGATTTGTGCTGCTCAGATCAAACCATATTCCTTGCAGTAATGGTATACTCCGTCCTGGGCCACATGGCCGCAAACATCATCTGCAATCGCTTTCAGCCGGGGCGATGCGTTTTCCATAGCAACACCGGTTCCCACCGCTTCCAGCATTTCAATGTCATTATTTCCGTCACCAAAGGCCATGGCTTCGTCACGGTCAAAATGATAATACTCTAAAATCTTACGGATACCCATGCCCTTGCCGCCGTTTGCGGGGATCACATCTACTGCACGATCCCACCATGCAGCGATCTTGGCGCCGTCCACACCCCGAAGAATTGCCGGATAATCTGCTTCCCAGCAGCCGAGCATAACCTGATAGACTTCCTCCCGACTGACAGAATCAAAGTCCTCCGCAATGGTCAGCTTTTGATGGGCGAAAGCATAATAATCTGCCAGATCCGCATCGGAGCCGTTGGCTGCAAGCCGATCCTTAGTGGCAACGGAAACTGGTTTGCCTAACGCAGCCGCATTATGAATCAGCTTCTGAACATCCCCGGAGGGAATGGGATTGCTGAAAACCGTTGTCTCCCCGGTGTAGCACAGCGATCCGTTGAAGGTAAGGTATGCATCAAATTCCACCCCATCAAATACCGGCAGGCTGGCCGGAGACCGACCTGTGGCAAGACAAATGCAGATGCCGTGTTGCTTGAGCAGTTTCAGCATTTCCAGTGCCTTGGTTGAAATTTGTTTTTTCTGCATATCGATCAGCGTGCCGTCAATATCGAAGAAAACGATCTTAATTTGCTTCATAAGTAATCACCTTCATAGTATCCTTTTTCGTTACGGTAGTGAAAATGATGATGGTACCGACCAGGGTCATCACAATGCCCGCAAACAGAATTGCTTCCACTCCCAGGCTGAGAAGCTGACCGCCGGCGAAGTTACCGGCAGAGCAGCCCAGCGCATAGGCGGCGGTGCTGAAAGCCTGACCCTTGATCATCATTTTCAGAACGATAAACCCTTTGGACTTATCTGCGATTCCTGCAAGAATAGGCTGTGTCAAGCAAGAAAGCAACCCGGCTGCGGCAAGCAGTATGCCGATAACCCCGGAGGGAACTCCGCAGCCAAGCAGATATGTGGTTGCAAAGCTGGCTGCGCCTGTGGATGCCGCCCAAAAGGTAAATTGGGTAAGGGTGTAGCGGAGTGTCAGATTTTTCTTTCCCATGGCAATCACCGGAAACTGTTTTCCACCACTCCTGGCAGAAGGTCATAGATGGAGCACCCAATGATTCTTTCAAAGTGCTGCTTTATGTTCAAAACAGCCTTCCACCGCTCCACTGTTGACGGATGGGTGCCGTATCGGATCGCCACATCTACAAACCGCTTTTCCAGCAGGCAAAATCCGTTGGGCAGTGCCAGTGCATCGCAAAGCTGCACCAGACGGTCATAATCGTCATAGACCACATCGTTTATAAAGTGACCCATGAATGCTTTATCCTCTGGGGGCATATCAAAGATACCAATCGAGGAAGCAATATCCTTGACCATAAAGGCATGGGAAATACAAATCTGTGCCGCTTTTTCCCAGCCCCGCTCCATGCAGTAGCGGTAGCCATCGATCAGATGGCGCTCCGAAGTGACACCGGCATGTCTGCCAATGTCATGGAGAATACCGTAGATATAAGCATCCTCTGCGTCCAGATGAGGACAAAGTTCGGCAATATTTTTACAGGCCAGGGCAACATACCGGCTGTGGTCTGCCCAGGGTCCGGGATTGGCATTGTGCGCATCTTCCAGCGCCTTTTCTGCAATTGTTCGGGTAAGCAGCATTGTAAGACCTCCAGAAATTGAGAAAGCGGAGCTGGCTTTCACCAACCCCGCCAGAAGTTAAGGAGGATTGGAAAGTGGGCCTTTCCTATTTCCTTACTGACAGTATAAGAGCAAATCGGCACAAATGATATATTATTTCTGCTTAATTTTATTACGATTGTGCCATTCTTTGCGGTAAGCTGCAGGGGTGCAGCCAAACTGTTCCCGGAACAGCTTTCCAAAGTAGCTGCTGGAACCAAGACCGCAGTTATAAGCGATCTGGGTGATCTGCTCGTCGGTTTCAGTCAGGCGCTGACAGGCTTTCCGGAGCCGGTAGCCAGTCATATATTCCACGGGACTCATATGCAGGTTCTCCTGGAACAGCCGGTAGCAGACTCGCTTGCTGATGTGCGCTTCCTTTGCCAGTTGATCCACGGAGATAGAATCCGGGTAATGAGCATGGATGTAACGCATCATGGCTTTCATTTTTTCGTCGGAATCCCTTGCAATGGATCGTTGCTCCATCTCAGGACGGGCCAGTTCACACAGCGTAAGCCAAATTTCTGTAAGCTGCTGCCGGAGGGTAAATTCATATCCCCAGCTATCCTCGTCCAGATCAAAGACGGCACGGATCTTTTTCAAAAGCTCGGCCTGGACAGCATCATCGGGAGAAAGAACAATCATTTCAATCCCGGCTGCGGCAGTCAGAGGACGGATATACTTGGTATCGATTCGGCTGCCCTGTCCGCCGGAGAGTAGTTCCGGCTCAAACAGATGCAGAAGCTGAACCGTTTCCCCGCCGGAGGGAATGGTCTTGGAGGTGTGCAGAATGTTGGAATTTACAAAGCCACCGGAACCGGCAGGAAACACCCACTTGCCATTAGGGGTGGTATATTCCAGCGTACCGCTCTCCATGTAAAACAGTTCCACCGTCCGGTGCCAATGCCAGGGGGTTGCAGGTTCTAAATATCGATCCAGCAAAGCACAGGATGCAATATAAGGAAAGTCCGGCGAAAAACCGGGAAGCAATTCTTCGTTGCTGCCCTCAACTAACTGGATGCTTTGGATGTTCTTCATATCTGCTCAGCTCCCGGAATGTATCTGTTATTATGCTACTGTTTTTTGAAAGGAAAGTCAATCCATCAAATTAACAAGGGTGCCCTAAAGCAGGGCACCCTTTCGCTTATTTGATTTCTGTGGCTAAATGAATACCAACCTTGACACCTTCAATGAAGCCAGCCTTTTCGTGATCCCGGCAGAGCTTACAAACCGGATAGATAACCTTGTCCATATCCCAGATGGTCATTCCGTTCATCTGCCGGTAAAGTTCGATGAAATCCGATTTGATTTCATCGTTGTCATAGGGGCAATTTTCATTGTGGCACTCGTAAAGCAACCCCAAGGGATGTAATAATCTCCTTGCAATTCATACCAAAGACCGTTATTATTGTCGTAGATGTACTTTTCCATGGTGTAATCCTCCTTGAGATTTTGATTGAGGTGAATCAAAACATGGGAGGTGTAGCCACTTGTAGCCATTTTTCGGCTCAACAGCCACCATTTTTCAAGTACGCATCCAGAGTGCGGAAACCGGAAAATTTCATTATTCCTACATATTCCCCTATTTGGGGATCGCAGGCTGCTTCCGGGATAATCGGGACTATTTGTACTGAAAATACGGTATTTTTTGCGGCTACATTTTGGCTGCAAAAGATTTGCGGACGCTGCGGATTAGCCGGATAATCGGGATTTTACGAACAAAAATAGATCAAAAGTGCGTTTTTTAACAAGAAATCAAGGACGATGGCTAGAGGTGGGAGTCATCTCCCAGCTGATATATAGTTAATAAAGAGAGGTGCATATGCTATGCCAGGTATACTCGTGGTTGAAGATGATGAAAATTTAAATCGT
>CAKTNN010000055.1 GCA_934589065.1 uncultured Oscillospiraceae bacterium | reverse complement strand
GCCAGCCTGCCCTCGTCCTCGATTCGTTTCAGCATACGGATGGCGGCAACATTGGCGGCGTACTTTTCACTGGCAGTGCCATAACCCAACTCCGGGTCAGTGATGCGGAAATTGCTGCGCTGCTCTCTGGGAATCTCCGGGTGCAGCGGCTCAAAGGCGACGTGCTCCCGCTTGGGTTTCGGCTGGGGAGGAATGGGAGCGGCAGACTGCTCCTGTGCTGCTGCGGCATCTGCCACCACCTGCTGGATAAAGGGATCGTTATCCAGTGCCTCCGGGTCAACCACTTCGCCGTTGATAATACCCCGCTGTGCCAGATTCTGCCGAATCTGTTCTGGGTCGATATCGTCAAAGATATCTTCCAATGGTAGCTGTTCCGTAGGCTTGTTTTCCGGAGGCGGAACTGCGTCTGAAAGCTGTGGCAGCGGGCGGAGGGTATGTTCGCTGCCGAAAACGGAGAAAGTGCCTGCCTGATATGCCTGCATTGCCTCCATGCCACGCTCCCGCTCCTGGTAGAAGCGGTCACCCGGCAGGGTTGTATTCCACAGGGGCAGCATCATGGTTTCATAGATTTCCCTGACACGCTCCGGCTCAGAAAGCTGCCCCTGAATATCTGCCACCCCATCCCAGTAGTCAAAGATACTCTTTTCGGTGGGTTTGGCAGATTCAACAGGGGCATCCCGGAAGAAGTTCATAACCAGCTTCGCAAGCTGCTTGACCTCGTAATCAGGCATTTTCTCAGCATCGCTGGGATACAAGAATCTGCCCATGGAAATCATATCGGAAACCCGCTTTGTAATGGCGGGCCACTTCAGTTCCACATGGGCGTAGGGTTCTGTCAAACTGCCGTGGCTGAAGGACAGTCCGGCAGAGGTATAGGTCTGGTTGTCGTTCCCTCCATGATAGCCGCTGTACTCGCCGTGCTGCTGCTTCAGAAACCGCTCCCGCTCTTTGGTATCCGTGTTCCGACTGAAAAAGTAGAAAGTATCCAGACGGGATTCATAGCTACGCTCGGAGCCACGCAGGATACGGTCTATTTCATCGTCGGAAATGAAAAACCGCCGCTGAGGGTCATACCCATCGGCGGCGGTAAAAATGTGCGGTTCCCGTTGTAAATCTTCCAGTCTGCGCAGAAGTGCAACGGGGTCATACCAGCGGCTGCGCAAAAGACTGCAGTCTTTTTCATAGACAACGGCAAACAATGTCCACTCATCAACAAGCTGGCTGAGGGTATCACGATCTTCCAGAAGGCGCTGCATCTGGGCTTCAATTTCCGGGAAGCCCCCCCTTGCAGAATAGGTCAGCGTGGTCAGAGGGAGATACCCGGCATCCCTGGCTTCATCACTGAATTCCCGTCTGGCATAAATCAGGGACTTTGCCAGTTCCATGCGCTCAAAGTCCTGCACCCGGCCAATCTCGCTCTGGGGCATATACCGCCCCAAATCCAGCAACTCCCGAATGCGCTTTGCCGCCTGTTCCCATGTGACAAGGGCGGCATACCGCTTCTGGACGGTGCGCCCGGTGGCAATACGAATACCAGCGGCATCATACCAGATGGCGTATTCCCGATCCTGAATGAAAAGCCCTGCGCCATTGGTGCCGTAGCACTTTTGCAGAAAAGCAGCATTGTCTTCCAGCGGCTTATCCTTCATAAAGTAAGCGCAGATAATCAGGCGGCTGTTCTGGTCATTGAAACCAATGCACAGGGCTTCATCAATGACCTGCTGAGGAAGCTGAGGCTGAGAGAAGAAGGTCTGCTTTTCGCCCTCCTGCTCCGGCGCAAGATAACCGCCGTCCAAAAAGGAGATTTGCTCCTCAAAACTGGGCGGCGGCAAGATACCTTCTATGCGTAAATCAATTCCTGCAGAATCTGCTCCTCCGCTGCTGAGCGGAAATTGTTCATCAGCCCCACCCACTTCATCTGGTCGGTGGCTTTCAGCTCCTCCGTTACCCCCGCCGCCTTCGCCATCTGTGTGACGATTCTCCCCACCCGGCTCTGGGCTGTCTGCTCGATCTCCATCAGGTGACTGTGGAGCTGTCCCGTGGTCAGAAGATTCGTGTAGGTCACTTTCCGGCTCTGCTGCAGGAATCTGCGGCGCATCAATGCGTACTTCCCAAGGGGAATCTGGGGTTCCTGGGGCGGGAGAAGGTTGGGAAGCAGATAATCCCCCTGCCTCGTGTATGTGATCTGTGTCATGGTTCATGCTCCTTTCCGGTTGGTTTTCGGGTACAGCATACTCCTTTTGGGCTGCATCTTCAAATGTGCGATTTTGTTGCCTCTGCAAGGACAGCACCGTGCGGGCGATTTCGGACAGGCACATCTGGGAAATGTCGCTGGTAGCTGTGCCCAGTGCGTTGATGGTCGGCAAAGTATTGAAGCCGCTGATGTAGCTGAAATCCTCCGGGGTAAAATGCTTAGAAGGATCAATGCCGCAGCGCACCAGCAGCATATAGCCGATGCTGTTTTGAAGCAGGGGCTTGAAGATGGCTTCCAGAGATTCCTCATCCAGCGGCTCCAAAAAGCTGCCTTCCTTATAATAAACGAGCTGCGCCAAGTAATCCTGGAAGTTGTCCTCCATGACATTGGAAGCTGCCGAAATCAGAGCGTTCCCCAAGGTGTCTGTGTTTTCCAGAACGCCAAAGCTGTTTTCCAGCGTTTCAACGATTGCCTGTTCCTGCTCCGAGTGAACCGCCCAGATGGGGACAGGACTGGGATGCCGTCCCTCATGGGTATCTGCAATATCGAAGTAGTATTTGATTCGTGCCTGCCCATTGCTGTCGCTGTCCAGAATAGCAATGCCCTTGGAGCCACGATTGACCCACCGCCCGAACCGCTGGTTCCAGCCCTGCCGCCCTTCAATGGGCAGGACAGCAGTGGCATCCGGGCGCTGGGCATACAGAAGGATTTGCTTGTCAAAGGACAGCCGGAAGTTATAGCAGGCGGTGGTCAGAAACCGGGGCCAGCCTTCCTGCGTTGCCACTTCGCCTGCGGTCTGCAAGTACAAATCCGTGATCCGTTCATATTTTGATGCCATCGGCTCACCTCCCGGCTATCAGCGTTCGTCACGGTCTTTGGCTTTCGGGCGGATAGGAATGCCCTCCTCATCGTAATTCTTGGGATCTGCGGCAGGCGTTTCCCAGCCGAACATGGAACCGGCTACCATAGCGGCTTCCTGCGCCTTGGTCACGCCATTGGCAGCATTGGCGGCGGTCACGCCCTCTCTGGGGGAAGCATCCTGCGGGAAAATCCCCGTGGGGGAATATCCCTTTTCGCCCTTGGTAATGACGATCATTTCTCCTGTGGATTCCAGAACGCTGAAGCACTTCTCCGGGAGGGACGAACGCAGAGGAATGGTCTTAACACCATTATGCTGCATCCGCTCGGCAAACTCACAAATGTGATAAAGATTGTTTCCAACCTCCAGATGGGTTTCATCAATATAGCGGCAGGTCTGCTCCAGGGTTTCACCGGAGGGAAGCGTCATGCAGATTCTGTCGCCGTCCGGAATCCGAAACACTTCCTTATAGTCCGGGGTTATGAAGCGGATTCCTTTTTCTGCCTGCCGCATATGCCGATCCAGCCATTGCCGGATGTAGCAATAGCAGTAGATGTTGTACTCGCCCCTGTTGGGATTCAGCCGCAGCAAATAGGAATAATGCGGTGTGTCCGCCCGGAAGCCATATTCGTTCCGGTCATTGCCGAAGCTGCTGTCCCGGTGCATCCAGCAGTAGGCAGAAAGGCTACTCCGATTTTTCAGAATACCCCCGTACTGTGCATCCTCCCGTAATGCGTTGATTACTTCATCAAACTCATGCTTGAAATCCTCAGACTTCAAATCTCCCCGGTGGTCATCCCAGCTTGAGAAAAACTGCTCCCCGCTGCTGCCGAAATCGGCACGAAGGTGCCCAATACAGCCAGTCTGGGACATAAGCTGCTGGGACTGGGAATAGCTGTACATCTGCTCCACTGCCGTCATGGGGCGCAGGGTCATTTCTGTTTCCATTTATCGCTCACGCTCCTGTTCTTTTTTGGATGTTATCGGCGGGATTTCTCCGATAGCGGCGAGGTAATCAATCTCCTGCTCTGCTCTCTGACAGAGATCTTTCAGGGCTTCATACCGATTGCTGGTATAATGACCCCAGAAATAGTTGTCCCCGTCCTTACAGCGCCAGGTGACATACATATCCTTCTTGGGATGCTCCCCAAGCACGAACTCCGAATCTTTGATCTTGATACTCTGGGTAATAATGTAGCCTGCACATTCTCGCTGCTCCATAATTTATCGCTCCTCTCTGTCTTTATGGGTTTTCTGCCGGTGTTCAGTTCTGTATTGGTCAAGCCCCAGCGCTGCCCATTGGGGAAGCTGTGACTGTTCCAAGGTGCCAAGAATGTCCTGCCGTTCAAACCGGGATTCTTTGCCGGAGTACAGATCAACACAGAAGCAGGCAGAGCCACGGCTGTGGGGAGATGCTCCAAAGCCGCCGGTGCAGAGCTTGATTTGGTTGGTTGCCATCTGGTATTCCCGGCGAAGTACCTCCGGCTTGATGACAACCACCTTTCCGTTCAGATCGTCCTCATGGGAAAGGGGTGTACAGTCGGTTTTGGTCAGCGGGGTTGTGTCGATACCCTGAAACTTGGGTTTGAACATTGCCACACGGGTTTTTTCCGCCTGCTGGGACAGCCGCTCCCCGTACAGCTTCGCAATCTCGCAGAAATCATCGCTGACCAGAACATCGTTATACAGTGCCACGATTTCATTCTGCTGGCAGAAAGCGCACATATAGTGCTCCTCCGGAGGAGCGTTCGGGTTTTCTCCAATGACCACCTCCTGATCGCCAATATGAAAAGACTGGATGATTTCATAATCACCCGCCATGCGTTTGTCCATAATTGTCCTCCTGATATACTCGTTCGCAGATCACCAGATACCGCTGTTTTCCGCCGCTGGCATAGGGGTGGCAGGTCAGCAGAGTAAGCAGTTCCCTCCCCTCTTGAATACGGATAGCATCCACATCATTGGGCGCAATGATCTTCGTCTCCACCACCTGATAAGTCAGCGTCTCCCAAATATTACGCAGGGTGACAATATCGCCTTTCACCAAATCCGGAACATAACGGAAATACAGCGCCCCATTCCATCCCCTATGACCGGCAATGACGCAGTTGGTATTCTCCCCACCAATAGGCAGGCTGGTTTGGGAAAGATGTGCTGCACCACTTGCTAAGTTCAGATCCGTGGCACCAAGATAAACCGGCATATCCAAATTGATTTTCGGAATGGTAAGCACGGCAAACACTTCATCCTTTCGCCCATAGTCCCGAAGCTGGAAGCTGGATTCCTTGAAGTCATCCGTGCTGTTCAAATCAGCCTGTTTTTGCGCATAAAGATTATCGTTATAGGCGCACATTTCTTCCCACAGTTCTGCATAGGGCCTCTGCGGTTCCGTTGGATCGGTACTTTCTGTTTCTGGTTTTGGGACGGGAGCAGCCACTTCGGATAGGAACTGCTCCGCTGAATGCGTCACTTCTTGTTCTGTAAAAAGCCGATTCCACACAGGAAACAAAAGTAAACTCAGCCCAATCTGGAACACACAAAGCATTACCACAAGGATGACCTTCTTGACCATCCTACCGCCTCCTGATATACCATACAGTAACGGCGATAATGATGATGACCCCCACGACACACAGCCCTGTCAGAATACCATTGATATACTTCTCCTCCCAAGTAGAAGCTGCTCCCTCCTCAGAAGAAACCGAAGAAACAATCTCTTCTGCTTCCTCATATGGGATGCGGCTCCCACGGACAAGCAGCCGATGGGTATTTACGCCAAAGGGGGTGCAGGTGACCAGGGTACAGTAATCTTCTCCCGTGGTGATGCCCAGATAGGTGGTATCATGGGGCAGCACGGTATTGATGGCCTCCACCTGATAAGCAAGGATCTCATCCAGCACCTCCAGATAGAAAACATCCCCCTCCCCCAGTTGATCCAAGTCAGAAAACATTTTCTGACTTGCCATGCCGGAATGGGCAGTAAGAATCGTGTGTGTGCTTTCCCCGCCAATCGGGAGGGAACTTCCCAACAGGTGCCCGATCCCTGCTGAAAGTGTATTGGAATCTGTACCATGATAAATAGGCAGCGTTACGGATATTTTGGGAATGTCCACATAGCCCATGATGCCGCTTCCGGTAATATCAAGCTGACTGTCATAGTCCTGCGCTGCTACCAGAAGTGCATCCCGACTATACGCATCTCTATCCTGAACTCCGGGCTTCAAGACTTCGTTGTAGGCAACTGCCATCGTTCTGGCGATGAGAATATCTTCATCTTCCATTTGCTCTACCTGTTCCTGATAAGCGGTGTGAATCTGGGATTGATGCTGTTGGTTGTATTGATTGGAAATCAGAGGATACAATGTCAGGCCCAAGGCCAACAAGAAAACCAATACAGCCGCAGAAATGGTCATTGCTTTTGTACTCATAATGCCCTCCTTGCTGAAGCAGCCCCAGAGGTTTTCTTTCCTCCGGGGCTGCATTTCGTTACCGATTAGACTTCTTGCGGCAGGCAATGAAGATCATCACCATGGCACTGGCCATCAGGACAATACCACCCACGGTGAACATCCAAGTGCCATGATCGCCTGTCTGGGGAAGATCAAAACCACTGGTGTTCACAACAGTCAGGGGTGCCTCTGCATTGGAGCTGCCGTTATCCTCCACCATGTTGACCTTCTTGCCGTCCACGGTAGCTGAAGCGGTCAGCAGCTTGTGTTCCAGATGCTTCTGCGGCATATTGTGCAGGTCGCCGTTGTCCTTAATAATGCTGGCATACCGGGGGTCATTCTGAATCAGGCCAAGCACATCCGCACCATAAATGTCGCAGGAAGCATCGGTATTCTTCTGGGAAATGACCACATCGATGCCTTGTTTCAGCATCACATAGCCGCTGTCGGTACGAACCTCAGTCATGGTATAGTTATCATCTTCCAGACCCTTGACAATGATTCTGCCCCGGGCATCGGCGGTCTTGACGGGAACAAAATGAGTGGCATCCGCCTTGTCGGCCACATGGTCAACCACATAGTAAACGCCCTCGTCCTTGTTCAGCTCGGCTTTCACGAAATAGTTGTCGGTCTTGTTCTGGATCAGGAACTCCACCTTGGAGAAATCGCCCTTGCCGTCAGAGAACAGCTTGGTCAGGTCAATGCCGTAGCTGAAAACATGGCAGTCATCCACCAGAGTATCGTAGTAGTTCTGGGAGCTGCGCTTCCAGGTCAGCACAACCTTGTTATCGTTGCCCTTGTCACCGAACACCAGATCGCTGCTGCTGTCCATCTTGGCGGCATAGGTGATTCTTACGGTGCAGTCGGAGTAGCCGGAGTTGACCATGGAAGCGCCGGAATAAACAGCCTTGGAGGTGTTAATCTCGGTCAAACCGGCAGCGGTCATTTCGATGGTCATAACGGGATCCCCGGTATCGGTAGTGTTGTAGGCAACGGTAAATTTGCCGTCAGCCTCCGTCCACTTGGCAACGGAATCCATGCAAGCGGCATCGGTGAAGAACTCCAGAACCACATCGCCCTTGCTGTAAAACAGACCCTTGGACAGGGTATCCACAAAGGTATAGCAGGACAGGTAGGTGGATTCGGAGGTGATGGAGGGCAAGGTTGAAATGATCTGGTAGTCGATGGTGTCACCAGCGGAAGCGGTGCCTGTGTGGGCGTAAGCATCGGTCTTGCCGGTGTCGTTCTTATTCTCCCGCAGGGTCTTTTCCAGAGAGGGGATGCCGGTCAGGTTCTTGGGATACAGGGTGATGTCATAAATCCAGCGGGTGCCGCCGTCGGTGGCGTTGGTGCCGTTCACGGAGGTCATGGGGACGGATACCAGGAAGGGATCGGTGGTGGACACGACCATTTCGGGCACCTTGGTTTCCACGACCAGATGCAGTCCCAGGTTCAGATTTTCAGCTTTGGTCTTACCGTAGGAATCCGTCAGAGGCATGGCAGCACCGCCGTTTGCGGAGATGTAGGCTTCCAGCGCATTTTTCACTACGGTGGAATTGGATTCCAGTGCCGCAGCCAGAGCGTCGATCAGCACATCGGACTGATAGTAATACTTGGTGGAATCCAACTGGTCAGCGTTGGTATAGCGATTCAGGCCATTTTCCAGCCCCAGGGCCTTCAGGAAGTCCGCGCCCTTGGTCTTGTCAATGGCGTACAGAATCTCTACATGGCTGTCGGTGCGGCTGTCATTTTCGGACTCGGAGAACTGGACAATATCCGCAACCTGGACAAAGCTGAACTCCACACCCTTTATGGCGTAGCCGTAGCCGGCTTCACCGTTGCCCAGAGCGGATTCGCCGCCGCCCAGCACATCGTTGACGCCGGTCTGGTCAAACACGCCGGTGGACACATAGGAGGAATCCCAAACGCCGTCCTTTTCGGC
>CAKTNN010000054.1 GCA_934589065.1 uncultured Oscillospiraceae bacterium | reverse complement strand
ATGAAGTATCTCTGCGCGATGTGACTTTTCAAAACAGGCAGGGCTTTCCCATCTTCCGCGCTGAACACATTGCGTTTGTACGCTCGTTTGTTGAAGAACAGGAACGGGAGCAGCCGCAGCCCGTCACTAAACCCGTCGCGTTCTATCCCGCCGAGAAAACGCACTTGCCCTACGACATAGAAATCCAAACGCTTCATGTCCCGGAACCGGAGCATGACCCGCCCTCTGCGGAACCCGCCGAGCCTGAACCACCCGCCATGAGCAATAAAGAAAAGCTGATTCTGGAACATGAGGGGCAGGCGGCGCTTTCAGAAATGGGCGAGCTTATTCCCGACCCGGACGATGCCATTTCACAAGCTGAACCAGACGAGCCTCCCGCACACAGCCCTGCGGTATCCATCCTCATTGACGGTCAATGGCAGGAGTTCCCCAGTGCTTCCGCAGCGGAAAAAGCATCCTATGCCGACTTCAAGGCGGCAAACCATCGGAATGCTCAGAATTTCCATATCACAGACGATGACCTGGGCGCTGGTGGCGCAAAGGCGAAATTCCAGGCAAATCTCAATGCCATTCAGCTGTTAAAGCACTTGGAGGCGGAGGGCTTGCAGGCAAGTCCTGACCAGCAGCAAGTTCTTTCCCGCTATGTGGGTTGGGGCGGCCTGCCGGATGCTTTTGACGAAAGCAAAGCTGGCTGGGCATCCGAATACCAGGCACTAAAGGCTGCGCTTACCCCAGAAGAATACACTGCCGCCCGCGCATCCACGCTGAACGCCCACTACACCAGCCCCACGGTTATCCGTGCTATTTATGAAGCTGTGGGCAATCTGGGCTTCCAGACCGGCAACATCCTGGAGCCTTCTATGGGTATCGGCAATTTCTTTGGAATGCTCCCGGAAAATATGCGAGGCAGCCGTCTCTATGGCGTGGAACTGGATTCCATCACCGGACGGATCGCCAAGCAGCTTTATCCCAAAGCCAATATCACCATCGCTGGATTTGAAACCACAGACCGCAGAGACTTCTTTGACCTTGCGGTAGGCAATGTGCCTTTTGGCCAGTACAAAGTAAATGACCCTGCCTATAACAAGCTGGGCTTCAACATCCACAATTATTTCTTCGCCAAAACGCTGGACCAGGTACGCCCCGGTGGTGTAGTCGCTTTCGTGACCAGCCGCTATACCATGGATGCCCAGAACCCCAGCGTCCGCAAGTACCTCGCCCAGAGGGCTGACCTATTAGGTGCTATCCGATTACCCAACACCGCTTTTAAGGCCAATGCCGGTACGGAGGTAGTGTCGGATATTCTGTTCTTGCAAAGGCGTGACCGGGCGATGGATATAGAAGCGGATTGGGTACATCTGGGACAAACGGAAGATGGATATGCCATCAACAGCTATTTCCTGGACCATCCGGAAATGGTCATGGGCAGAAACAGTTCCGAAAGCACGGCCCACGGCATGGACTATACCGTGGAGCCGTTGGAGGATATTTCCCTTGCAGACCAGCTCCATGAAGCAGTGCAGCGCATCCACGGCACCTATCAGGAGGCGGAGCTGCCTGATCTGGGAGAAGGCGAAGAAATCCGGGACACTATCCCCGCTGACCCGGACGTGAAGAACTTCTCCTATGCCCTGGTAGATGGGGAGGTCTATTTCCGGGAAAACAGCGTCATGGTGCGCCCTCAATTGAACAATACCGCCAGAGAGCGGATCAAGGGCATGATTGGCCTGAAAGACTGTGTTCGACAGCTCATTGATTTGCAGATGGACGAATATACCCCGGACAGTGCCATCCAGCAGAAGCAGGCTGAGCTGAATACTCTCTACGACAGTTTCACGGAAAAGTACGGCATTCTCAACAGCCGTGGAAATCGGCTGGCTTTCTCGGATGATTCTGCCTACTATCTCCTGTGCGCTCTGGAAATTCTGGACGATGATGGGAACTTCCAGCGTAAGGCAGATATGTTCTCCAAACGCACCATTCAGCCCCACAAGGTCGTGACTTCTGTAGATACCGCTGTGGAGGCCCTGACGATCTCTATTGGGGAACGGGCCTGCATAGACCTGGGGTATATGTCCAGTCTGTCCGGAAAGTCCATAGACGAGCTGACCGACGACCTGCAAGGTGTCATCTTCCACGATCCCAAGCTGGGGACGCTGGAAGATTACGCGGGATGGGTCACTGCGGACGAATATCTGTCCGGCAACGTGCGGCAAAAGCTGAAAGAAGCGGAAGCTGCCGCAGCGGAGAACCCCATGTATCAGAGCAATGTGGAAGCGCTCCGGGCGGCCCAGCCCAAAGATCTGGAAGCATCGGAAATTGAGGTGCGGCTGGGTGCTACCTGGATTGATAAATCCTATGTTCAGCAGTTTATGTATGAATTGCTGGACACACCGTTCTATCTCAAGCGGTACATTCATGTAGAGTATTCTCCCTACACCGCTGCTTGGAATATCTCCGGCAAAGGCAAAATCTACTCGAATGATATTGCTGCATGGAACACCTACGGAACAGATTATGTCAACGCCTATGAGATTCTGGAGGATTCCCTGAACCTCCGGGATGTACGGGTGTACGATACGGTAAGAGACGAAACCGGCAAAGAGAAACGGGTACTGAACAGCAAACAGACCACCCTTGCCCAGCAGAAACAACAGCTCATCCGGGATGCTTTCAAGGACTGGATTTGGGCGGACCCCACCCGGCGGCAGACCTTAGTGGAGCAGTACAACCAGGAAATGAACAGTATCCGGCCACGGGAATATGACGGCAGCCACATTGTCTTTGCGGGTATGAACCCGGAGATTTCTCTGCGGGAGCATCAGCGGAATGCAATCGCTCATGTGCTTTACGGCGGGAATACACTGTTGGCACACGAAGTGGGCGCGGGCAAGACTTTTGAAATGGTGGGGGCTGCCATGGAGGCCAAACGGCTGGGACTGTGCCGGAAATCCCTATTCGTTGTCCCCAATCACCTAACAGAACAGTGGGCATCGGAGTTTTTGCGGCTGTATCCTTCTGCTAATATTCTGGTCACAAAGCAGAAGGACTTTGAAACCAGAAACCGGAAAAAGTTCTGCGCCCGAATCGCCACCGGCGATTATGATGCGGTTATCATCGGACACAGCCAGTTTGAAAAAATCCCCATCAGCCAGGAACGGCAGGAGGCGTTGCTGAAAAACCAGATTGAAGAAATCTCCACAGGCATTTGGGAGCTGAAAGTCAACAGGGCTGAGCGTTTCACCGTAAAGCAGATGGAACGAGCCAAGCGCAGCCTGGAAGGACGCCTGGAAAAGCTACAGGCAGAACACAAGAAAGATGATGTGGTGACATTTGAGGAGCTGGGCGTTGACCGGCTGTTTGTGGACGAAGCGCATTCCTACAAGAATTTGTTTCTCTATACGAAAATGCAGAATGTGGCTGGCCTTTCTACCTCGGATGCCCAGAAGTCCAGCGATATGTTCGCCAAGTGCCGCTACATGGATGAACTCACAGGAAATCGGGGCGTGATTTTCGCCACGGGTACACCGGTATCCAATTCTATGACGGAGCTGTACACCATGCAGCGGTATTTGCAGTATGACCGTTTGCAGGAGATGGGGATGATTCACTTCGACTGCTGGTCATCTCGGTTTGGTGAAACCGTTACCGCTTTGGAGCTTGCCCCGGAGGGAAAAGGCTATCGCCCCCGGACACGATTCAGTCGATTCTTCAATCTGCCGGAGCTGATGAACATTTTCCGGGAGGTTGCGGACATCAAGACCGCTGACCAGCTGCACCTTCCTGTGCCGGAGGTGGAATATCACAATGTTGCCGCCAAGCCCAGCGAAGTTCAAAGGGAGCTTGTTCAGGAGCTTTCCGAACGCGCGGCCCTGATCCACAGTGGTTCCGTTTCCCCAGATGTTGACAATATGTTGAAGATCACCAGCGACGGACGGAAGCTGGGGCTTGACCAGCGGATCATCAACCCCGCTTTCCCGGACGATCCCGAAAGCAAGGTCAATCTCTGTGTGGGGAATATCCTGCAAGTGTGGAGAGACGGCGAAGCGGACAAGCTGACGCAGCTGGTATTCTGTGACGTTTCCACACCCCAGGCTGCCGTAAAAGCCAAAAGTACGGCACTTGATCCCCTCGGCGGCATTGCCAAGCCCTTTACCGTCTACGAGGATATTCGCACTAAGCTGATTGCCCAAGGCATTCCCCCGGAACAAATTGCTTTTATCCACGATGCCAATTCTGAGGCCAAAAAGAAAGAGCTGTTCGGAAAGGTCCGCTCCGGTCAGGTCCGTGTTTTGCTTGGCAGCACCGCAAAGATGGGCGCTGGCACCAACGTACAGGACCGACTTGTGGCAATCCATGATTTGGATTGTCCCTGGCGTCCCGGTGATCTGGCACAGCGAAAGGGCCGTATTGAGCGTCAGGGAAATCTGAATAAAAAGGTCCATGTATTCCGTTATGTGACGGAAGGGACCTTTGATGCCTACCTCTGGCAGACGGTGGAGAACAAGCAGAAGTTCATTTCCCAAATCATGTCCAGCAAAAACCCCGTCCGTTCCTGTGAGGATGTAGATGAAGTAGCGTTGTCCTTTGCGGAAATCAAGGCCCTGTGCGCCGGTGATCCCCGAATCAAGGAGCGCATGGACCTGGATGTAGATGTGGCACGGCTGAAAATTATGAAAGCTGACTATAAGACAAAGCAGTATCGGTTGGAGGACAGCTTGATTCACACGTTCCCGGCTGAGATTGCCAAAACAAAAGAACAGATAGAATCCTTGAAAGCGGATATGCAGACGCTCTCCGAACATCCCCATCCCGAAAGCGGGTTTGCCGGAATGACTGTTCTGACAGACACACTTCTGGAACGGGAGAATGCCGGTGCCGCCCTGATAGAGGCTGCCAAGCAAGCCACGGGTCTGGACCCGGTGGAGATTGGCACCTATCGGGGCTTTGCCATGTCTGTTACTTTGGAGAACTTCGGAAAGAAATATGTCCTGACCATGCGGGGGAAACTCCACCATCCGGCAGAGCTGGGCAGTGATCCCAAGGGTAACTTGATTCGCCTGGACAATGCTCTGTCGCAGATGCCCCTGCGGCTTCAAGCGATGCAAACGCATTTGGAGGAAACCTACCACCAGCAGGCGGCGGCAAAGGTGGAGGTTGGCAAGCCCTGGCCCTATGAACAGGAATTGCAGGATAAGACCGCGCGGCTGATTTTCCTGGATGCGGAACTGAATCTGGATGCCGGAGGTCAATCCGAGCCGGAGCCGGTTATTGCCAAATCCAGCCGTCCCTCGATTTTAAGCAGGTTGAAATCCACTCCCCCGCAGAGCAAAAATCCGAAACAGAAGAAACACCATGAGGAGGTACGATGATGACGAACGAAGAACACAATACTGCACTGTATCAGAAGATGTTTGCTGAGCAGGAATCTTTCCGGGACTGGCTGAAAGGTCAGCCCCCGGAAGAAATTCTGAATCACGCTTATGAGTACACCATCCGGGAGGATATTCTGCTGTCGCTGGAATATCACGATCTTTCGGATGCACAGACCAACGCCCTGATGGAATCCCCCAGCCCTCTGGCAGACGTTTTCAGGGATTTTGAAAAGCTGGAAACGAATTATATGGAAACCGTCTGGGACTGTCTGGAAAACAGAGCGGATGCTATTCTGGAAGATCAGCGCCGTGCGCTCAGAGAAACACCTCTGTATACCCAATCTGGGACCTATGCCTATGAGCATGGGGAGCTGGAACAGTACCGGGCTTCCAACGAAGCCAATATGGCCTGTAAAAAGGCCATTGAGGGTGCTATCCGTGACCATTACAGTGGCTACTGTCTGGATGGAAAGTCTGCGGTTGCAGAGGTTGTAAATACCTTTGGACAGGAACGGACCATGTACATTCTTGCCAACACTGTTCGGCAAGAGGATTGGGATGATCGGTTTTCCCGCAGCAATAGGGATTGGGCGAAAACCATCCCCGTCCATAAGAATCTTGATGCCTGGGGTGAGGACCGGAACGTCTATCTTATCGTGAACAGCCATCCAGGGTTGACGGATTTGTTTGTGAGTGCTTTCCGCGAAGAATGCTGTCAGAAGCAAGAAAAAAGTGTCAAGCCCTCGGTGCTGGATAAGCTGCAAAAGCAGCCTGCAAGAAATTCGCCGAAAATTTCGGCGAATAAAAAAGAGATGTCTCGGTAACAGATGACCGACCACAATATTGTAAAAAACATTCGCATGACACCGGGGGAGCTGCAAGCAATCCAGAAGAAAATGGAACAGTTCGGAACAACAAACTTTTCTGCCTTTGTCCGAAAAATGGCGATTGACGGATATGTGGTCAAGCTGGAATTGCCGGAGTTAAAGGAACTGGTTTCTTTGCTCCGGTATTCCAGTAACAACCTGAATCAGCTTACAAGGCGTGTCCACGAAAGCGGAAGAATCTACGAAGCCGACCTGGAGGACATTCACCAGAATCAGGAACGCTTGTGGAGTGCGGCCCAGGAAATTCTGGATAAGCTATCCAAGCTGTGATCCCCACCGCATCCTTGCATGATCTTGGGTTTGTCCATATAATGAACGTGAAAAGGAGGTACGCCCTATGAAATGGATATTCAAATTACTGGCCGCGCCAATCGTTCTGACCATTGACTTGTTCACACTTGCCTGCGTGGGGATTATCTCCTGCTCGGCAGCGCTGTTCCGAATCGCCAGCAGCATTATCGCGCTTCTGGGAGTAATGGTCCTGGCCATATACTCCCCAAAGAACGGAATGATTCTTCTAACCATTGCGTTTCTCGTCAGCCCGATGGGCCTGCCCATGTTCGCGGTATGGATTCTCAGCGCACTTCAAGGCATTTCTCATTTCATCAAATCCATCTGATTCCAGCCCCGGTGCCGTAATGACACCGGGGCTTTTCTTGTAAGGAGGGCATTTCATGGCGACCACACGGCTGATGCCGCTGCACGTTGGCAAAGGGCGTACTGCCGGAACCGCAATCGCCGCGATTATAGATTATGTTGAAAATCCGGGAAAGACAGACAATGGGAGGCTGATCACCAGCTGGCAGTGTGACAGCCGGGTTGCCGACAGTGAATTCCTCTTTTCCAAGCAGCAGTACATCCGAAATACCGGTAGGGTACGAGGCGCGGATGATGTGATTGCATACCACCTGCGCCAGTCTTTCCGTCCCGGCGAGATCACGCCGGAGGAAGCAAACCGTCTGGGCTGCGAGCTGGCACGGCGATTCACAAAAGGCAATCATGCCTACATCGTCTGCACGCACATCGACAGAGCCCACGTCCATAATCACATCATTTGGAACTCCACAGATCTTGACGAGCAACGCAAGTTTCGGAATTTCTGGGGCAGCACCAGAGCTGTGCGTCGCCTGAACGATACCATCTGCGTTGAGAACGGATATTCCATTGTGGCTGACCCCAAGGGCAAAGGCCAGACCTACGACAAATGGCTGGGCAACCAAAAGAAGCCCTCCCACCGGGAACGGATTTGCTATGCCATTGATGAAGCTCTTGCACAAAAACCCAAGGGCTTCGAGGAGTTGCTGGAACTGCTGCGTCAATCCGGGTATCAGATTAAGGGCGGAAAAGTGCCATCCCTATTGGGAGCAGACCAGAAGCGTTTTGTCCGTATGGACACCCTAGGGGAGAATTATACCCCGGATGCGCTCCGTGCCATTATCTCCGGGGCCAGGAGCCATACGCCAAAAAAGAAGCGGGTCATGGAAGTTTCCACCAAACCCAGCGGCAGTCTGCTGATCGATATTCAGGCCAAACTCCAGGAAGGCAAGGGAGCCGGTTATGCTCGGTGGGCGAAGAACTTCAATTTGAAGCAGCTGTCCCAAACGCTGATCTACCTGGAAGAAAACGGTCTGCTGGACCGTGGCGTTTTGGAGGAAAAGACGGCAGCCGCTACCTCTCAATATCGGACGCTTTCTGCGGACATAAAAGCCAAAGAGCAGCGGATGGCAGAAATCAAAATCATGCAGCAGCATATCATAAACTACGCAAAGACCCGTGACATTTATGTGGCCTACCGGAAGGCGGGCTATTCTAAAAAATTTCTATCTGAGCATGAATCCGAAATCATTCTGCACAAGGCGGCAAAGCAGTTTTTTGACGAGCAGGGGCTAAAAAAGCTGCCCACCGTCAAGAGCCTGCAAGCGGAGTATGCTCAGCTTTTGACCGAGAAAAAAGCTCTGTATGCGGATTACCAAAAGGCCAGAGAGGAGATGCGTTCGTTGCAAACTGCCAAGGCAAATGTAGACCGGATTTTGGGGGAGAATACGCTTACCGTGGAAAGAGAATCCGAAAAAGAAGGACGTTAAGCATCCATAAGCGATTTGAAAAATCGCGTAGCCGCTGCATTTTTGCAGCGTTTTCAGGATACAGAATTGTATCCTGCGGGGATTGGGGCGGAGCCTCAACAAGCAGAAACCAGGCATTTCCACTCTATCGGAAATGCCTGGTTTTGTGCCTTTGTATATACGAAGGCATTGCTTGCAAAAGAAGTTGTTTTTAATGGAATGCCTTCTGCAAAGGAATTTCCATTTCAAAGGTAGCTCCACCCC
>CAKTNN010000053.1 GCA_934589065.1 uncultured Oscillospiraceae bacterium | reverse complement strand
TCCGTATGCACCCCGGAAACCGTCAGCTAACAGTTGATAAGTAAATTAGTTCCTTATCACTGTTAAGCCAAGGTTTCCCTCCGGTTTTGCGGGGGAAGTTAGCATCCACTATCTAAATCCCGACAAAAGCCAGGAAAAAAATCTCTATTTTTTCCATTCCTCCTCTTGCATTTTTTCTGGTATTATGTTAATCTTATTAGCAGAACATTCAGCAAAGAGAGGAAATGCTTTTATGAATAAACCTGAATTTATTGCCGCTGTTTCCGAAAAAACCGGTCTTTCCCGGAAGGATACCGAGCGGGTAGTCAACGCCGCACTGGATACCATCACCGCCGCCCTGGTAAAGGGAGAAAAGGTTCAGTTCAGCGGCTTCGGCATTTTTGAAACCAAGCTGCGCAAGGCCCGGATCGGGCGGGATCCCCACACCAAGCTGCCCATGCAGATTGGGGAAACCAAAGTTCCCTCCTTTAAGCCCAGCAAGGTGCTCAAGGACACCGTAAGGGAGTAACGTATGCGCCTGGACAAATATCTGAAGGTTTCCCGGCTTATTAAACGCCGCACCGTTGCCAACGAGGCCTGCGACAATGGGCGCATCAGCGTCAACGGTCGGGTGGTAAAGGCCAGCTACGATGTAAAGGTTGGCGACCGGCTGGAAATTGCCCTGGGGACCCGGACTCTGGCAGTGGAAGTATTGCAGGTTGCCGAGACGGTCAAAAAAGACGACGCCAGCGCCATGTACAAAGAGCTGTAAAACAGAGCCTCCGTAAAACGTGCACAAAAACAGAACCGCCATTGCAGGTAAGCTCCCGCGCTGAGCCTGCAATGGCGGTTTTCTTTGGGCCTTTTGGTCGCTTCTTTTAGATGCAGCAGAACCAGCCTGCCCCGGGGCACATCATGTTCACCAGGGAACACAGGCACAGTCTGGAGCAGATATCGCCGCCAAACTCAAAGCCGCGATAGGAATCTGCACTGCTCCGGTAGGCGGCATCCCCGTGCTCAATCTGGTTTAGAGCCCGAAGATATTCCTGGTTGTCCGGCTCCATGCTCACCGCTCTGCGGATGTGCTCCAGGGCCGTTACCTGATTGCCCAGGCCACTATGGGCCAGTGCGCTGAGATAGTACCACCGGGCGTTGCGCTCCTTACAGTTTTGCAGCACGGTCACAGCCTCCTGGAACCGATTGAAGCGGAGATACTGATAGGCTGCACGCTGATACTCATCCTGTCCGGTTTCCCGCTGCGCGTAGCCTGCATAGCCCCAGCCGCCGAAGGGATCGTACTGTCCCGCCCCGCTGCCGGAGGAAGCCTGCCGGGCATATTTTTCCGGATTCTTGATCTGGTCATAAGCCTCGTTGATCTGCTGCATTTTCCGGGCAGCCTCCTGGTCGCCGGGGTTGAGATCCGGGTGGTATTTCTTTGCCAGTCGGCGGTAGGCCTGCTTGACCTCCTCATCACTGGCATCCCGGTTAAGTCCCAGAACCTGATAGGGATCCTCGATCATGGATTCCGCTCCTTTCGGTTTTTCTCTCGGTAGCGGACCCAAACGCCGCTGTACAGAATATTATCCAGCAGCCCCTTATCCTGTACAAGGGGCAATTTTTCGTAGTATTTTGTGCATCTTCCCATGGTCAGCAACAGGATTTTTTCCAAATCCTCCGGTGCCCAGTCGGCAAACAGAAAGGGATTGTAGTTTCCCTTTTTCCGATCCTCCTGTGCATCCAGGATGGCATCCAAAAGATAGACAAATCTTCCCAGGGACTCCCCCATTTGCCGCAGATCCTCTTCCCAGAGGTCCTGCTGCCACACAAAGAGCTCCCCCATCAGCCGTCCAAATACCGCAGCACCCCCATCGGGCTCCGGGCATTTTTCCTGCTCCAGGGTGCTGAGCTCTGTCAGGCACGCTTCTATCGCCCCGCACTGCCTGGGGTAGCGTTCCCGAATCCTTAGGTAGTGGGGCTCCATGCGCCCTGCCAGGAATCTGGCAGCGTGCTTTTTTTCGTCCTGCCAATCATCCAGGCATTTGCAGTAGGCCAGGGCCACATTCATATCCGCCGTGTAGCCCACAATTTCGCTGCTCACAGAGCCCCGTTTCTTTCCGGGGTGCACCGGGCAGCGGGAGACGGTTCGCTCCTCCCCGGGCTCATACAGGCTCATAAGGCACAGGGCCAAAAACGCCATATCGTAGCGCAGCCCCAGGCGGGAAAGCTGGGAGCTTTGCTGCCCGATGGCCCTGCATATACCGCAGTAGACCTCGGTATATCGCGTGCGCTCCTCCTGGCTCAGCTCCTCCAGGTTTGCCGTCACATATCCAAACATTTCCCCCGCCCCCTATGGTTCCAGCATAAAAAGACAGTGTGAACAGTTTATTTCCCAGGGATGAATCTTCACACCTTGTTTCCATTTCTCCACTGGGCCACATACTTATTCAGCGCTCCGCCATACAGCAGGATGCAGATACAGAAGTAAAGCCACAGCATACTGATGGCAACCGCATACACGGAGCCATAAATATTGGAAATTTTGGAAAAATGAGTGACGTAGATGGAATACACCGAGGAAAAGGCCGCCCAGCCCACCGCCGAAAACATAGCCCCCGGCAGGCTGTTCCAAAACCCGTTGCGCTTGTTAGGCAACACCATATACACCGCCGTAAACAGAAGGGTTTGCACCGCCAGCAGCACAATGCCGTGAAGGTCAATCAGATCTGCCAGGAACATGATGATGGGGTTCTGAATGCCGTAAATCACATCCACAATGGCGTTTCCAAACACGTGGAGCACCAGTGTCAGCACCAAAACCGCCAGAAACAGCACCGCATACAAAACGCTGATGCCCCTGGTATAGACATAGCCCCGGTCCTCCTGCACCTCGTACACGGCATTGAGCCCTGTAAGCAGGCCATACACACCCTTGCTGGAAGACCACAGAAGGGTCAGCACCGATACGCCCGTTACAGCAGAGGTGGCATTGCGGTAGGTATTGTAAATCAGTTCCTCCGCCGTCTCCACCAGGGCCTCCGGGAGCACATAGCCTAAAACCCCTGTCAGATCCTGCACCGTAAGGCCCGTGTAGCGCAGGCAGCTTAAAATCAGCAGCAGCGCCGGAAACATGGACAAAATCAGAAAGTACGCCCCGTAGGCTGCCCGAAAGGGAATATTCAATTGGGCAACGGAACGGGCCAGCTTAACGGTTTTGCCAATGGCCCCACCCTCCGGGAACTGCTTCATAGGCGCACTCCTTTTTTCAAAAAGGAGCCGTTAAAAAATTCGTCAACAGCGTTCCCGGCACAGCGTCGTACCGGTTTTCCATAAACGAGCGTTTTTAACGGCTCCCTTATCCCCTTATTCAGCGGAAATCATGTAATAGTATACAGGCTGACCGCCATTAATGAGGTTTACATCTGCATTGGGGCAGATATCGGCAAAGAGGTCCGCAGCCTTCTGGGCATGCTTTTCCTTGGTATCTGCGCCGTAATAGATGGTGACAAACTCCCGGCCCTCGTCCCGAACCGTTTCTGCCAGGCCCTTGAGCAGCACCGTAATATCCTTGCTGGTTCCGAACAGGCCCTTTCCGGTCATTGCCAGATAGTCGCCCTCGTGGATATCGTAGCCGTCAAAGTCGGAATTCCGGGCAGCATAAGTGATCTGCATGGTCTCCACAGAGCCCAGCACATCGGTCATTGCTTCGGTATTCTCCTCTACGGAGCCTTCGGGGTTGAAGTTCAGCATGGCGGTAACGCCCTGGGGCACGGTCTTGCTGCCGATGACCACCACATTCTTGGGGGTCAGGGCATCCACCTGCTGGGCAGCCATGATGATGTTCTTATTGTTGGGCAGGACGAAAACGGTCTCTGCGGGGACCTTGTTCACCGCCTCCAGGATATCCTGGGTGCTGGGATTCATGGTCTGACCGCCGGAGATAATCTGGTCAACCCCCAGATTGGTAAATACGTCTGCCAGGCCCGCACCGGCGCAGACGGAAACCACACCGATGGGCTTTTCGGGCTGTGCAATCTTGGGTGCCAGATCCTTTTCGTTCATCACCTTTTCGGTGTGCTGCAGGCGCATATTCTCCACCTTTACGGTGACGAAGCTGCCGTAATTGATCGCCTCATGGAGGGCCGCGCCGGGGTCATTGGTGTGGACGTGCACCTTGATGATCTCCTCGTCGTCCACCAGCACCAGGCTGTCGCCCAGCTCATTGAGAAAGGCCCGGAGCTCCTCGGGATCCCGGTCATTCTCCCGGGAAATGATAAACTCCGTGCAGTAGGAGAAAGTAATATCCTCCGTATTGAAATCAGAGAAGTCTGCCTGCTCCTTTACCGCAGTCTCCCCGGATACCTCCGGAGCGGCGATATCCTCGCCCCGCAGCGCGCTGAGCATTGCTTCCAGCACCAAAACCCAACCCTTGCCGCCGGCATCCACCACACCGGCCTTTTTCAGCACCGGGTTCTGGTTGACGGTATCTGCCAAAGCTGCCTTTGCTTCCTCAATGGCAGCCTCCTGAACAAACTCAATGTGGTTGTTCTCCTGGGCAGCTTCCATTGCCTTGGCGGCAGCCAGCCGGGACACGGTGAGAATCGTGCCCTCAGCGGGCTTCATAACCGCCTTATAGGCAGCGTCTACGCCCTCCTGCAGGGCCTGGGCCCACAGCACGCCGTCGCAAACCTGGCTGCCCTTGAGCTTCCGGGACAGTCCCCGGAACAGCAGGGACAGGATGACACCGGAATTGCCCCGAGCGCCTCGGAGCATGGCAGAAGCGGCAATCTTGGATGCAGCATACAGATCCGGATCCTCCGCCTTGCGCAGGTCGGCGGATGCGGAATTGATGGTCATGGACATATTGGTTCCGGTATCTCCATCAGGAACCGGGAACACGTTCAATTCATTCAGATCCTGCTTGTGGATCTCGATGGCGGCGGCTGCGCTGATGATCATCCTTCTCAGCTCAGCCCCGTTGATGGTCTGCCTCAATTGTTTACACCTCCGAAAATTAACCGATCATCATAGAATCGATATAGACGTTCACGGCACGAACCTGGGTGCCGGTACACTTGGTAACAACATAGCGGACCTCGGAAATAATCGAGCTGCCTACGGCGGACAGGTTCACGCCGTTATCCACAATGATGTGCAGGTCAATGGAAATGGAGTCATCCTCGTTGAAGGTGACCCGGACGCCCTTATCCACAGACTCCTTGCGCAGCAGACGGTAAACGCCATCCTTGACGCTGCGGGCAGCCATGCCCTTGACGCCGAAGCAATTGGAAGCAGCCGTACCTACAATGCCGGTGTAGACACCGGTGCTGACATTCACACTGCCGTTTTCATTTTCATGACGGATCATAGATAGTCCTCCTGTTAAAATATAGGGGATGGGGCGGCTTCCCCGCTCTTCCGGGCGGGAAGCCATCTGTACCCCGATCCATTAGACCATGCTTTCCTCCCAGCAGGAGGGAGCGGTCAAGCCCATCATCTTGACCACAGTGGGGGCCACGTTTGCCAGGCCGTAGTGGCCTTCCTTAATGGTCCAATCGTGATCCTTATCATAGATGATGAAGGGCACGGGGTTCAGAGAATGGGCGGTACGGACGGAGGTAACGCCCTTCTTGGTTTCGGTCATCTGGTCGGCATTGCCGTGGTCGGCGGTGACGAGCACGGTGTAGCCATACTTGTCGGCAGCCTCCAGGATTGCCTTCAGGCCCTTATCCACACACTCCATGGCGTAGACAACGGCATCATACACACCGGTGTGGCCCACCATATCGCCGTTGGGATAGTTGCAGCGCAGGAACTGGAACTTGTGGGAAGCCATGTTCTCCACCATTTTTTCGGTGATTTCCTTGGACTTCATGGCAGGAGCCTGCTCAAAGGGGATCACATCGGAGGGAACCTCTTCGTAAACCTCCAGGTTCTCGTCCACCTTGCCGGAGCGGTTGCCGTTCCAGAAGTAGGTCACGTGGCCGAACTTCTGGGTCTCGGACAGGGCATACTCGTGGATGCCGGCCTTGCACAGCACCTCGGTAAGGGTATTCTTAATCACAGGGGGCTGCACCAGATAGTCGGTGGGGATTTTCAGGTCGCCATCGTACTGCAGCATACCGGCAAAGAGAACGCCCTGGTAGTCGCCCCGGTCAAACTTGTCAAAATCCTTCCGGTCAAAGGCCAGGGAGATTTCCTGGGCACGGTCGCCCCGGAAGTTGAAGAGGATCACGCTGTCACCGTTTGCAATCTTGGCAACGGGTGCGCCGTTCCGTTCCACAACAAATGCGGGAAGATCCTGGTCAATGCAGCCGGTTTCTGCCCGATAGGTTTCAATGGCTTCCTTGGCAGAGGAGAACATCCGGCCCTTGCCCTCTACGTGGGTGCGCCAGCCGGCCTCTACCATGGGCCAGTTGGCCTCGTAACGGTCCATGGTGATCTTCATACGACCGCCGCCGGAGGCAATGGCGTAGTCACAGCCCTGGGTATTGAGCTGGGAGAGAACCTTTTCCAGTTGGTCCACATACTCCAGAGCGGAGGTAGCGGGAACATCACGGCCATCCAGCAGGATGTGGCAGTAGACCTTCTTTGCCCCTTCCTTGTGCGCCTGCTTCAGCATGGCGATCAGGTGGGAGATGTTGGAATGAACATTGCCGTCAGACAGCAGCCCCAAAAAATGCAGTGCCTTGCCGGAAACGGCGTTGGCAAGCAGCTTTTTCCAGGTTTCGCTCTGGTAAAGAGAGCCATTTTCAATGGACTCGCTCACCAGCTTTGCGCCCTGGGAATAAACCTGACCGCAGCCAAGGGCATTGTGGCCCACTTCGCTGTTGCCCATATCGTCATCGGTGGGCAGGCCGACTGCCGTGCCGTGGGCCTTCAGATAGGTGTGGGGGCAGGTTGCCAGCAGATTATCCAAGGTGGGGGTGTTGGCATTCTTTACAGCGTCGCCGCTGCCGCCGTCGCCTTTGCCCACGCCGTCCATAATTACCAGTACAATGGGTTTCTCCATAATAAGTAATACCTCCAATAAACAGATAAGAATGTTCAGAATGCAGTTTACCAGTCGTATTATTTTACAACAGAAACACGAAACTTACAACTCTTTTTTTATTTTTTCCGTTCCAAACAAAAATACTTCCGGGACAACGCCAAAAAAAGGCAATTCTTCCGGAAGTATTAAGGAAATGTGAAACGCTGCCGTCTCTTTTTCAGTTCATTGTGCCCTCTGCCCGGTCAAACAGCGCCCGCACCCGTGCCCGCAGAGCCAGAGCCTCCGGCGTATCCGAGGCGCCCCAGGCTTCAATCCACTCCATGGAGGCCTGCTGGGCATCCCGGAGGGTTCCCATATCCATGCTGAGATCCGCCACCCGGAAGGCCGGAAGGCCGGACTGCCGGGAGCCGAAGAAATCTCCCGGCCCCCGAAGCTTCAGATCCTCCTCTGCGATTTGAAAGCCGTCGTTGGTTTTGCACAGCGCCTTGAGTCTGGAGAGGGTTTCCGGGCTGCGGTTATGGGTGGTCATGACGCAGTAGCTCTTGGCGCTGCCCCGGCCTACCCGGCCCCGGAGCTGGTGGAGCTGGCTCAGACCGAACCGGTCTGCGTCCTCTATGACCATTAAGGTTGCGTTGGGCACATCCACACCGACTTCTATCACCGTAGTCGCCACCAGCACATCCGCCTGGCCCTGGGCAAACAGGGCCATGGTGTGCTCCTTTTCCGCCCCCTTCATCTGCCCGTGAAGCAGGCTCACCCGCAGGTCGGGAAACACCGTCTGCTGCAGCGTCTGCGCCCAGGCTGAGGCCGCCTTAATGTCCAGCTCCTGGTTTTCCTCCACCGCCGGGCAGACCACAAAGGCCTGGTGTCCCTCGGCTACCTGCTTGCGGATAAAGGCATTGAGTCTGGCCCGGTAGCTCTCCCCCACCAGGAAGGTTTCCACCGTCTGGCGTCCGGGGGGCAGCTCGTCCAATACGGAAACCTCCAGATCGCCGTACATCAGCAGCGCCAGGGTCCTGGGGATCGGCGTTGCGGACATCACCAGCAGGTGGGGCGAGTCTCCCTTGGCGCTGAGTCTGCTGCGCTGGTCAACGCCGAACCGGTGCTGCTCATCGGTGATTACCAGGCCCAAGTTTGCAAACACCGTGCTCTCGGAAATCAGGGCATGGGTGCCCACAATCACCATTGCCTCTTTGGAGGCAATGCGCTGGCGGATTTCCCGCTTTTCCTTTGCCGTCTGAGAACCGGTCAGCAGTGCCACAGAAATTCCCAGGGGCGCAAAGAGCCTGCTCAGAGAGGCATAGTGCTGCTCTGCCAGGATTTCCGTAGGGGCCATCAGGGCAGTCTGGCAGCCGTTTCTGGCGGCGCAGTAGGCACTTGCTGCCGCTACCATGGTCTTTCCGCTGCCCACGTCTCCCTGAACCAGCCGGTTCATTGGGGTTCCCCGTCGGAAGTCTCCCAGGATTTCCTCCACCGCCCGTTTCTGGGCGCCCGTCAGGGCAAAGGGGAGGGCGGCATAGAATTCATCCATTTCCATGCACTGATAGGGCGCTGCCTTTTTCATGGCGCGGCTGGCCCGCATCAGGGACAACCCGGCTGAAAACACGAAAAACTCCTCGAAAATCAGCCGCTTTCTGGCCCTTTCCGCTTCCTCCATATCCCGAGGACTGTGGATGGCCCGATAGGCTGTTTCCGCCGGGAGAATATGGAATTTTTCCCGGATTTCCGGCGGCAGAATTTCCTCCGGCATTTCACACACGGCAAGGGCCTGGGCCACCAGCTTGGCAAGGGCGGCATTGGTAAGCCCCGCCGTCAGCGGATAAATAGGCATTACCCGGCGGGTCGCCACGGCAGGGGCATCCGGCGCTTCAAAAATGGGGTTCGTCATTCCGTAACCGGAAAAATCCCCGGAAAGCGTGCCGTAAAACACATATTCTCTGCCGTATTCCAGATTTTCCGCCGCAAAACGGGAGTTAAAGAAGGTCAGGGTCAGCCTGCCGGAATGATCTGCCACCTGCACCCGGGTAAGATCCAGGCCCTTGCGGATGTGGGCCGTTCTGGGCGTGGACATCACCACCGCCCGGAAGCAGGCAGGGGTATCCGCCATCAGCTCGGCAATGCAGCTTTCCTTCGTCCGGTCTTCATAGCCCCTGGGGAAATGGCATATAAGGTCCCCCAGGGTGACGATATTCAGTGCCTGCAAAAGCTTTGCCTTTGCAGGGCCAACCCCTTTTAGACTGGTAACGGGATCTGTTCGCTTTGCCACGTTTTTCCCTCCTCATGCGGCGATAAAATGAAAAAACTCCCTCCAAGCTACGCTCGGAAGGAGATATTTTCAGAGAACTCAGGCCAGCTTGTTCAGCTTCAGGGTCATGCTGCTCTTCTTCCGGGC
>CAKTNN010000052.1 GCA_934589065.1 uncultured Oscillospiraceae bacterium | reverse complement strand
GGATCAAACTCTCAAAAAATTGTATCTAAACCCTTCTCAGGGCTCAAATCAAGTTTTTGAATAATCTGCTTCTAGCAATAATTACTCAAGAATTTTCGTTGGCTGTTTTTCGCTTACGCTTAAACAATTCCATTCATTGTCCAAGGTGTTTAGTTTGTCTTAACGTTATTCAATTTACAAGGTACAGAAGCGGTCAAGTTTTTAACTTGAACTTGCTTATATTACCACAGGAATTCCAATCTGTCAAGAGGAAATTTCCCTCTTTTTGACCGTTTTTCCTGTTATTTGTCATCCTCCGGGCTTTTTTGGAAGCCGTTCATCGGACAGCCTGTGTATGATACCACTCGCAGCTTCGTTTGTCAAGCACTTTTTAACAAATTCTGGCACCTATTTTTATGCATTTTGATGGTGGACACCTGTCCGCCACAGGCGCAAAAGCGCTCTTCTCCCCCCGTCGCGGCCTCACGCGCCCCCTCTCCATCCGGAGCGGGACTTACAATCCCTCAGTCAGCCTGGCATTTGACAGCTCCCTTTACACAAGGGAGCCACTACAGTACCATTCAGCCAAGGCTGTACCACGTCCGAGATTGCCACGGCAGTGTGCGCACTGCCTCGCAATGACGGGGGGATGGGCAGCGTGCGCACTGCCTCGCAATGACGAAGGATGGGCAGCGTGCGCACTACTCGCGCCAAGAGCCGCCTGCGGCGGCTGCGCTCTGTACACGCCTGCGGGCGTAGTGGTTCGCAATGGCGTATCTCACCCCCTTCTGGACAGGTTCCCGCTGATTTCTGTCAGGGCGCTGCCGGCGTTTCGTTGGCTTTCCTCCCGGTTTGCCAAGTCCCCCAAGCTGACCATACCGCAGAGCTTTCCGTTCTCCACCACCGGCAGGCGGCGCACCTGCTCTTTTCCCATGAGGGCGGCGGCATCCGGCGCTTCCATATCCGGTTTTCCCGTAACAATGCGCCCTGTCATCACCTGGGCCACGGTCGTTCTGGCAGGGTCTTTTCCGGATGCCAGGCACCGGGTCACAATATCCCGGTCCGTCACCAGGCCGCAGAGCCTGCCATCGTAGCCGCACACCGGGAGCATCCCAATATTATACTGTGTCAGGGCCCGGGCCGCCACCGCCACCGGTTCGTCCGGTCGAATCCGGACAACATTCCGTGTCATAATTTCCCGCAATTTCACTGTAATCGCCTCCACCGGAAAGGTTTTCCAGGGGAGGGAAAATTTATACACAAATTTCAGAAGTTCTGTTTCCCTTTTCCCGATTTCCTGCACGCCTCCCGGTACACCCGAAGCAGCGCCCCCACCATGGCCCAGGATTCTCTTGAGAATAGACGATAGAGGCCACCAAAGGAGGCATCTTCTTCCAGCGCGCTGTAGGCCATCGCCAGGGCGCGGCATAGCTGCGCCGCTTCCGCTGCCGTTTCTCCATCCGTAAGGCCCTGGGCATCCGCCATCACCCAGCCGGGCTCCCGTTCTCCCAAAAGCGCATATATTCCCCGGATGGTTTCCAGCTGCTCCATTTGCTTTTTCAGGAGCCAGGCTGTTGTTTCCCGGTACAGGCCTCTTTTGTATAGCGTCCGCAGCAGCCCCGCGCACCGGGCGCACTCCTGTATGGGCAGCCCCGGTGTGCCCCGAACCCGTGCCCAAACCGCTTGTTCCCGCTCTTCTTCCATACTGCTCCCTCCCATCCATAGAAGGATATGCCGGAAAAATTTTTCCTTTCCTGTGAAAATCAAGTAGCTTTTTTCACTCATTTGTGCTATTATAAAAATAGATTCAAAGAAACGAGGTGCGCCTATGCCCAGAACCAGCAACAAGGCCGAGAAAATTGTGGAGTTTGTCAATGCGTTTATCGCAGAAAACGGCTATTCCCCCTCCGTGCGGGAAATCGGAGAGGCCGTTGGTCTGCGCTCTACCGCTTCCGTCAGCTACCATCTTCAGGCCCTCCAGGAAAAGGGCGTGTTTCAGTCTCCCCCGGTGAAGGGCCGCAAGCGGGCGCTTGTCACCAGTGCCCGGCCCGGGCATATCCCCGTTATCGGTGTGGTTACCGCAGGCGTGCCCATTCTGGCTGTGGAGAACCAGGAGGGTACCATTCCCTGGGAAGATCCCAGCTGCTTTGCTCTGCGGGTTCGGGGCGACAGTATGATTAACGCCGGCATTCTCAGCGGAGACAAAGTTGTCGTTCGTCCCCAGTCCACCGCCGACGACGGACAGATCGTGGTTGCGCTTCTGGAAGACGAGGCCACCGTCAAGCGGCTGCGCCGGAGAAATGGCGAAGTGTGGCTGATGCCGGAAAACGAAAACTATTCCCCCATCGACGGGCGGGAGGCCAAGATTCTGGGCCTGGTAAAGGCCGTCATCCGGGAATACTAAAAATGTTTTTGCCGCGTGAAAAAAAGTTCTTGACAAACGGACAAAGTTGTTGTATATAAAGATTAAGTTCATTACTACCAAACCTAAGAAGCGGAAGTAAAGCTGTCAGCGCATCCACAGAGAGTTCCGGGGGCTGTGATCGGAGCGAGAAGCGGGATAGCACAATGGGCCGCCGAGGGCAGGGAGAACGGGATTCCCTAGTATCTTCTGACGCAATGCCAGCGTTATCGGGCAGGAAGTGTGTTGGCACTTCTACAGAGCGGTCGGTTTTCCGGCAAGCAAGGTGGTACCGCAGAATTCATGTATTCTGTCCTTGTTCCCCCAATCGGGGGAGCAAGGACTTTTTTGTTTTCTATCAGGAGGGAAATCTTATGAAGAATCCAGGCAGACGATGGTGACGCTAACTCCCTGTTCACCCATTCCCAATCACTACACATTATAAAAGGAGTTATTATTATGAAAAAGTTCTTTACTGTCGCTGCCAGCCTGATTCTCTCCGCCTCCCTGTTCGCCGCCTGCGGTTCTTCCGCAGCTCCCGCCGCCACAACCGCCGCCCCGGAAACCACCGCTGCCGTTACGGAAACTGCCGAAACGGAGGCAGGCAAGACCTTCAACGTAGCCATTGTCCAGCAGCTGGACCACGCATCCATGGACGAAATTCGCACCGCCATTGAAGCAGAGCTGACAAAGGCCGCCGCCGGCAAGGGCATTACCATTAACTACAAGGACTACAACGGTCAGGACGATGCCACCGTCCTGAACCAGATCGGCGCTCAGGTGGTATCCGACGGCGTGGATGCCATTATCCCCATCGCCACCCTGGCTGCCACCACCATGACCACCGCCGCCGAGGACGCCAACATCCCCGTGATCTACGCCGCCATCTCCGATCCCGCCTCTGCCAGCCTGACGGGGCTGCCCAACGTCACCGGCACCTCTGATGCCCTGAACACCCCCTTCATTCTGGACATGATGCTCGCCGCACAGCCTGACATCCAGACCGTGGGTCTTCTGTACTCCAACAGTGAAGTCAACTCCATTACCCCCATTGCCCAGGCTAAGGAATACCTGGACAGCAAGGGCATTGCCTACATTGAAAAGACCGGCAACTCCGCCGATGAAGTGCTTACCGCCGCCAGCGCCCTGGTTGGTCGGGTGCAGGCCGTATTCACCCCCACCGACAATGCGATTATGGCTGTTGAGAGCGCCGTTGCAGAAATCCTGAACGATGCCGGAATCCCCCACTACACCGGTGCCGATTCCTTCGTTGCCGCAGGCGCCTTCACCACCTCCGGCGTGAACTACACCGACCTTGGAACCTACACCGCCGACATGACCGTTGACATCCTGCTGGGCGGTGCAATCCCCGAATATCACGTAATGGACGGCGGCATCATCACCGTCAACACCGACACCGCCGCAAAGCTGGGCATTGACTACTCCGTATTCAAGGCCATGGCAGGCTCCCTGGTAGAGGTCACCACCGCCGAATAAGCAAGTTCTCCCGCAGTCCCGGCAGGATACCGCCGGGACTGCGGTATGGAAGTAAAAGGAGAGGATTCCATGATTTCATTCGCCGTGATTATCAGCGCTTTGGAACTGGGCTGCATCTACGCTCTGGTTGCCCTGGCGCTCTTTCTAAGCTACCGCACCCTGAATATCGCCGATATGACCACCGACGGTGCATTCACCCTGGGCTGTGCCGTATCGGCTACCATTGCGGTTGCCGGGCATCCGCTGCTGGCGATCCCTGCCGCCATGGCAGCAGGGGCTCTGGCAGGATTTATCACCGCCTTTTTGCAGACGAAAATGCGGATTCCCTCCATTCTGGCAGGCATCATCACCAACACCGGCCTCTACACCGTAAACCTGGCGGTAATGGGCTTTTCTTCCAATGTGAGTATGCTGAAAGCCCAGACGGTTTTTGGCTATCTAAAGCCCTACCTTGGCAGCTTTTACCGCCTTGTTCCCGCCGCAGTGCTGGCCCTGGTGGCAGCGGGGCTGCTGGCCCTGTTTCTCAAGACCCGGCTGGGACTTTCCATCCGCGCCACCGGCGACAATCCGGATATGGTTCGGGCCAGCTCCATCAATACCGCCTTTACCGTCACCGTTGGCCTGTGCGTTGCCAACGCCCTGACGGCCCTTTCCGGCGCAATCCTTGCCCAGTACCAGAAGACCGCCGACATTAACCTGGGCACAGGCATGGTGATCATCGGCCTTGCCTCCCTGATCATCGGAGACACTCTGACCCCCAGGGGCAAGGTGGGCGTCAAGATTCTGGGCGCGGTGCTGGGCTCCGTGATTTACCGGTTCATCATTGCCCTGGCTCTGCGGCTGGATCTGCCCAGCGAGTGCCTGAAACTCATCTCCGCCGTCATCGTCGCCCTTGCCATCGGCCTGCCCGCCGTGCGGAGCGAAAAGAAAGGAGCCAAAAAATGCTGACTCTGACCAACATTACCAAAACCTTCGGCATTGGCACCGTAAACGAAAAAAAGGCCCTGAAGGGCATCGATCTTCACCTTGCCCCCGGGGATTTTGTAACGGTTCTTGGCTCTAACGGCGCCGGAAAATCCACCCTGTTTGGGGCCATTGCCGGGTCTTTCCGACCGGATACCGGCTCTGTCATTCTGGATGGGCAGGACATCACGGCCCATCCGGACTACAAGCGCAGCAAGGTGATCGGCAGACTTTTCCAGGACCCCCTCCGGGGCACCGCTCCCAATATGACCATTGAAGAAAATATGGCCCTTGCCTATCTCCGGGCTTCCCATGCCCGCTCCCCCTTCTCCACCGTCACGAAGGCCGACCGGACGGAATTCCGGGAGAAGCTCTCCATGCTGGGCCTCGGTCTGGAAGACCGGATGGATCACCCCGTTGGTCTGCTCTCCGGCGGACAGCGGCAAGCCCTGACGCTTTTGATGGCAACCCTGGTGACCCCCAAGCTGCTGCTATTGGATGAGCACACCGCCGCCCTGGATCCTGCCACCGCAGAAAAGGTGCTGACCCTGACCAAAACCATCGTCGCGGAAAACCACATCACCTGCATGATGATCACTCACAACATTCCCTCCGCCCTGGCTCTGGGCAACCGCACCGTTATGATGAACGATGGAAAAATCGTGCTGGAGCTGGACGGAGACGCCAGAAAGAACATGACCACCCAGGAGCTGCTGAAGGTCTTCCATGTGGAAAGCGACCGGATGCTCTTCAGTGCGGAATAACCGGCTGAACCTTTCCCGCCACTCCCCTTACGGAGTGGCGATTTCTTTTGCTCCCATCCTTGCATTTTCCCGGTGGAGCTTATATAATAAGGAAAACATCTACGGAAGGAGGGCAGCAGGATGAAGGATTCCCTTTCCTATCTCCGGGGCTCCCTGCTGGGTCTGGCTGTGGGAGATGCCATGGGCTACACGGTAGACAGCCTGAGCCTGCAGGAAATTCGGCAGAACTACGGCCCCAACGGCCTTTTGGGCTATGACCTGGTAAACGGCTATGCCGATGTAACCTCCTATACCCAGCTGGCTGCTTTTACGATCAACGGCCTGCTGCTCGCCATCACCCGGGGACAGATGACCGGGAAAATGCTGCCCCTGCACCGGTATGTGGGCCTGTCCAGCCGGGAGTGGGCCGCATCCCAGCGTCCCTGGGGGCGACCTGCCACCACCTTCTGCTGGCTGCTGTGTCAGCCGGATATGTGCCGCCGCCACTGCATGGACACCCGAATGCTGGATGCCCTGAGCCGGGATACTTTGGGCGGGATGGAGGCCCGGTTCAATTCCTCCACCACCCCCGGAAGTCTCACCTCCGCTGCGGCGGTGGGCCTTTTCAGCCACCTGTACCCGGTGGAGCAGCCGGAACTGGATCTGTTGGGGGCGGAAGTCGTTGCCCTGTCCCACGGCAGTCCCCTGGCCTTTCTCTCCGGCGCGGCCCTGACCCACTTGGTGAGCAAGAGCCTATCCTCCCCGGATGTTCCCATGAAAAACCTGGTGCTGGAAACCACCCAGGCTCTGAAAAATCAGTTTGGGCACCAGTACAGCCAATGCTTTGAAATTTCCAATCTTCTGAATCTGGCAGTCTCCCTTGCCGAGGATTCCCGGCTGTCCCCCGCCGTTGCCATGGAGCAGCTGCGCTGCGGAAACGCCGCCCAGGTGCTGGCGGGAGCCGTATATGCCTGCCTGATGAATCCCAAGAGCTTTGATACCGCCATGATCACCGCCGTAAACCACTCCGGGCGCAGTGCCGCCGTGGGTGCGGTTGCCGGCAGCATTCTGGGGGCCCGGCTGGGAGAATCCGCCCTGCCCGGCTTCTACATAGAGTGCCTGGAGCCTGCCCAGACCCTTTCCGAGCTTGCCTACGATTTGAACGCCGGGTGCAGCATGGAAAAGGGCAACAAGCTTTTTGATCTGGACTGGGACCGGAAATACGTCCATGGCGGACGGTGATAACGCCGCCCTCCATTCCCCGGCCTTCTCTATAGCGTTTGGCCTGCACCATGGGCAGGCCGTAAACGGTCGTTTTTTCAATTGATTTCAGAATTTGGCATATTTTTGTAAGTTTACCACCGGGCATCCCCAAAAGGATGTCCGGTGACGTTTCGCCTGTTGGCACACAACCGGTTTTCTTTTATTTCAGATATTACAGCAAAGAAAGGATATTCCCATGTCTTCTGTCACGCGCCATCAGGGTATTTCCATGACCCAGGGTTCTCTTTCCAAAAACATCCTGCTCTTTAGCCTGCCGCTGATCTTCTCTCAGCTGCTGCAGGTGATGTTCAATATGGCGGACGTTGCCGTTGTGGGCAAGTTTGCCAGCGCCACCGCCCTTGGCTCCGTGGGCTCCACCAGCATTCTTGTCACGCTGTTCACAGGGTTTCTCATCGGCCTGGGCAGCGGCGTGAATGTCTGCGTTGCCCAGCACCTGGGGGCCTGCCAGAATAAGCGGGTGGCAGATACCATCCACACTGCCCTTGTGCTGTGTGCCGGAGCCGGTCTTGTCATCGCCGTTTTGTGCTTTCTGGGGGCGGCTCCCCTGCTGGAAACCCTTCACACCAAGGAAGATCTGCTTCCCGGTGCGGTGCTCTACTTCCGCATTTACGCTCTGGGGATGCCCGCTTTGGGAATCTTCAATTTCGGCAACGCCGTTTTAAGCGCCAGCGGCGATACCCGCCGTCCTCTGGTATATCTGAGCATCGCCGGAATTTTGAACATCATTTTGAATCTGGTATTCGTCATCGGCTTCCACATGGCTGCCGACGGCGTGGCCCTGGCGAGCATTCTCTCCCAATACCTGTCGGCGTTCCTGATTGTTGCGTACCTGCTGAGAATACCCGGTGCCTGTCACCTGGATATAAAACAGCTCCGCGTTACCCCGGGGGAGGCCAAACACCTTTTGGCCCTGGGCATCCCCGCCGGACTGCAGCAGATGATTTTTGCCCTGGCAAATCTCTTTATTCAGGTGGGCGTCAACTCCTTTGATTCCACCATGGTTTCCGGAAACGCCGCTGCCGCCAACGCCGATACCATTGTATATAACGTGATGGCGGCCTTCCACACCGCCTGTTCCAGCTTTATGGGGCAGAACTGGGGCGCCGGCGACCACAAGCGGATGCTGGCCTCCTACCGCATCAGCCTGATTTATTCCTTCTGCTCCGGCGCGCTGCTGGGGGTTGGGCTCCTGCTGCTGGGCCGTCCCTTCCTGTATCTCTTTACCAACAGCCCCCAGGTCGTGGAATCCGGTATGCAAAGAATGCGGATCATGTGCCTATCCTACGCCCTGAGCGCCTTTATGGACTGCACCATCTCCGCCTGCCGGGGCATCGGCAAGAGCCTGGTGCCCACGGTGATTGTGATTCTGGGCTCCTGCGTCTTCCGGGTGATCTGGGTTTACACCGTGTTTGCCTATTTCCGTACCATTCCCTCTTTGTACCTGCTGTACGCCTTCTCCTGGACCATTACCTCCGTCGCGGAGATCTGGTACTTTGTCAGAAGCTACCGCCGCCTGGCAAAATGAAAACACTCCCTCTCCGGCAGGAGAGGGGCTTTTCCCTTTTGTACGGACTGCCCCGGTTGACTGAGAGAAGATTGCCACGGCAGTGTGCGCACTGCCTCGCAATGACGCGGGGGTAGGCAGCGCCTGTCCTCCTCCTGCTGGAGGAGGGTGGCACGCGCAAAGCGCGTGACGGGTGGTGGAGGGGAGCCGGTGCGTCTTTACTGAGCATTGCGAATTTCCAGCGTTTTCTCCTCACCCCGTCACGGCTGCGCCGTGCCACCCCTCTCCAGCAGGAGAGGGGCTTTTCCCTTTTGTACGGACTGCCCCGGTTGACTGAGAGAAGATTGCCACGGCAGTGTGCGCACTGCCTCGCAATGACGCGGGGGTAGGCAGCGCCTGTCCTCCTCCTGCTGGAGGAGGGTGGCACGCGCAAAGCGCGTGACGGGTGGTGGAGGGGAGCCGGTGCGTCTTTACTGAGCATTGCGAATTTCCAGCGTCTTCTCCTCACCCCGTCACGGCTTCGCCGTGCCACCCCTCTCCAGCAGGAGAGGGACTTTTCCCTTTTGTACGGACTGCCCCGGTTGTCTGAGAGAAGATTGCCACGCCAATCTGAGGACTGGTGCGCAATGGCGTGGGGAGGAGGGGCGCAGTGGGAAAGGGATATTGCACCCTTTTTTCCCTTTTCCCTTGATTTATGGGGACGCATTGGGTATAATGAGGAAAACTTCAATAGAAGAAATGAGGCCTGAAAATGAAAAACAGCGAGAAAACCCTGGATATGATCGTAAACCTCTGCAAAAACAGAGGCTATGTCTACGCAGGTTCCGAAATCTACGGCGGCCTGGCAAACGCCTGGGACTACGGCCCCTTGGGCGTGGAATTCAAGAACAACGTGAAGAAGGCCTGGATGAAGAAGTTCGTTCAGGAATCCGACTACAACGTGGGTCTGGATGCCGCCATTCTCATGAACCCCACCACCTGGGTGACCACCGGACATGTGGGCAACTTCTCCGATCCCCTGGTAGACTGCAAGGGCTGCGGCTCCCGTCAGCGGGCCGACAAGCTGATCGAAGCCTGTGAGGCGGGTAAGAGCGTCAATGTGGACGCCATGAGCTTTGAAGAAATGGACAAGTTCGTTGCCGAGCACGAGGAGGTCGTCTGCCCCAACTGCGGCAAGCACAACTTTACCCCCATCCGGAAATTCAACCTGATGTTCAAAACCCAGATCGGCGTCACCGAGGATTCCTCCTCCACCGTCTATCTGCGGCCCGAAACCGCCCAGGGCATCTTCGTAAACTTTGCCAACATTCAGCGCACCACCCGGAAAAAGCTGCCCTTCGGTGTCTGCCAGGTGGGCAAGGCCTTCCGCAATGAAATTACCCCCGGCAACTTCACCTTCCGCACCCGGGAATTTGAGCAGATGGAGTGCGAGTTCTTCTGCCAGCCCGGCACCGACCTGGA
>CAKTNN010000051.1 GCA_934589065.1 uncultured Oscillospiraceae bacterium | reverse complement strand
ATTTCTCCTATTGAATACAGAAAAAATAACCTCTAAATTTACATATCAACAGCAAATTTTATCCCTCTAAAAATTATGCTTGTCATAATCATTCTGCTATACGGTTACGAATAAATTATCTCATGCAAAACAATTTCTTCCGCCCGGTTGTGAATGTTATTGCAACGCTGCACCCATTCCATTTGAGAAGTACGCTTCAATTCCTCGGTCACGCCCTCGGCAGCTTTCATCTGCTCTATGATGGTGTCTAACCGTTCCTGTGCCTGTTCGTTCAGGTCTGCAAGATATGTCCATAACTCTCCGGTCAGTGTCAATGTGTTCAATCTGACTGGGTGGACTTCTCTTAAATATTCCCGATGTAGCCATCCATACATTCCGATAGGGCGATGTTCCTCCGGCAGTTTCAAGTCCGGGATATAGTAATCTCCAACAAGGATATAATCAATTCCGTTTTCCGTTATTCTTGGTTTCAATTCGCTCATATTTTTAATCTCCTCATTCTGGCTTATTTTTTGCAAGCCTGACTCTCCAGAAATATTGGTAAATCATTGGTAAAATTGAGAATGGAACACAAGAACTAGTATTTATAGAAGTATTTAAGACGATTTGAGACTTTTTATTCTAAACAGTAAATCCTGCCGTGGCAAACGAAAAGTATTTTTATCATCTGTCCAAATCCCTTCATAATTCCGTTTATTTTGTTTATTATAACAGAACTCTTCCAGATTGGGAATATTGTTTTCGCAAAAAAAGCAGGGAAAGGCGCGTCTTTCCCTGCTTAGATGATTTATTGCATTGTATTTTGTTTGCTGCGTCCTCTGTTCTTTACTATTCCAATACAGATAAAATCCGATATTCAGCACAATTCCCACCGCAGTGGATATCGGGGCAGCAAGTCCCCTGCAATATTGACAATGCAGGCCACCAGCACAAAGAGCAAAGGTGACTTACTGTCACCCAGGCCTCTGAAAATGGCAGAAAGCAGATTATAGGCAACGATAAAGAAAATGCCGCAGCCGCAAATGCGGATATAACCGTTTTTTCATCTTGCATCCGGTGGATACTCCCGGATGTTTTGAATGGATTATAGCATTCTGTTTTCCGGAAAACAAGATGCCTTCCCGGAAAAGCAGGTACGAAAACACCCGGTATGGTTGACCAGACCATACCGGGTGTTTCCAGAGAAAAGAGAGGTAAGAAAATGAAAAAATAAGATAATCATTTGTTGTCTTTATTATAGACGATGCCGATTAAAAACGCAAGCACTTTTTTGTTAAATATATATTAAGCAGATTCTAAAATTCCTTCTTCCTTTGTGCAGATTCCCAATTGTAAACAATTTGTGATGCTTTCCTCTTCCCACTTGACATTTTTCAAAAAAGGGGTATAGTATAGGAAAAAATAAATTAGCACTCTCAAAGTAAGAGTGCTAATCCCTAAGAAAGAAGGATGGCTATGAATTTTGATATCTATACCAATAAGTCTAAAGAGGCTATCCAGGACGCTCAGCGCATTGCAACCCAGAACCACAATCAGCAATTGGAGCAAATCCATCTGCTGTTGGCACTTTTACGGCAGCAGGACGGTCTGATTCCCCAGCTGCTGAAAAAAATGGGGGTAACCGTTGAGAGCATGGATGCCGCCGCAAACAGTGAGCTGCAAAAGGTTCCCTCCGTCAGCGGTAGCGTAAGCTTTGACCAGATGTATGCCGATGCCAGCGTTATCTCCGCCTTTAATGCCGCAGAGAACCAGGCAAAGGTAATGAAGGACGAATATGTTTCCGTGGAGCACCTGCTTCTGGGCCTGCTGGAAAGCGCACAGGGCGGTGTAAGTCGGATCTTTTCCGACTATCGCGTCACCAAAGAAGGGGTGCTGACGGCCCTGCAGGCCGTTCGTGGCAACCAGCGGGTTACCACCGACAGCCCCGAAGGGACTTATGACGCCCTGCAAAAATACGGCACGGATCTTGTGAAAAAGGCTCGGGAACAAAAGATGGATCCCGTCATCGGTCGTGACGAAGAAATCCGGAATGTAATTCGGATTCTGTCCCGGAAGACCAAGAACAACCCTGTGCTCATTGGTGAGCCCGGCGTGGGCAAAACCGCCATTGTGGAGGGTCTAGCCCAGAGAATCGTAAAGAAGGAAGTGCCCAAGTCCCTGCAGGATAAGAGCATCTTCTCCCTGGATATGGGTGCACTGGTAGCCGGTGCAAAGTACCGGGGTGAATTTGAGGAGCGGTTAAAGGCCGTTCTGAATGAAGTAAAGCAGTCAGAAGGCCAGATTCTGCTGTTCATCGATGAGCTGCACACCATCGTTGGTGCAGGCAAAACCGAGGGCAGTATGGATGCCGGCAACCTTTTAAAGCCTATGCTGGCCCGGGGTGAGCTGCACTGCATCGGCGCCACCACTCTGGACGAATACCGGCAGTATATTGAAAAGGATCCGGCTCTGGAACGTCGGTTCCAGCCTGTTCTGGTAAACGAGCCCACGGTAGAGGATACCATCGCCATTCTCCGTGGTCTGAAGGAGCGGTACGAGGTCTTCCACGGTGTAAAAATCACCGACCCCGCCATCATTGCCGCCGCAACCCTCTCCCACCGGTATATCACCGACCGTTTCCTGCCGGATAAGGCCATTGACCTGATTGATGAGGCCTGCGCCCAGGTGCGTACCGAAATGGATTCCATGCCCACGGAGCTGGACGAGGTAAACCGGAAGATTATCCAGCTGGAAATTGAGGAAGCCTCCCTGAAAAAGGAGGAAGATGAGCTCTCCAAGAGCCGCCTTGCTCAAATCCAGAAGGAACTGGCAGAGGAGCGGGAAAGCTTCCAGGCCAAGAAGGCCCAGTGGGACAACGAAAAGGATGCCATTGGCAAGGTACAGCAGCTGCGGGAGCGCATTGAAGAGCTGAACCGTCAGATTGAGGCCGCCGAGCAGAGCTACGATCTGGAAAAGGCCGCCGAACTGAAATACGGCAAGCTGCCCCAGGCCAAGAAAGAGCTGGAGGAGCAGGAGCGCCGGATTCAAAACGGCAGCGACAATGCACTTTTGCGCAACAAGATCACCGACGAGGAAATTGCCAAGATCGTCGAGCGCTGGACAGGCATCCCCGTATCCCGTCTGGTACAGGGTGAGCGGGAGAAGCTGCTGAATCTGGAAAACATTCTTCACAAGCGGGTCATCGGTCAGGATGAAGCCGTCCGCTGTGTAACGGAGGCCATTCAGCGCAGCCGTGCCGGCATTCAGGATCCCAACCGTCCCATCGGTTCCTTCCTGTTCCTGGGCCCCACAGGCGTAGGTAAAACGGAGCTTGCCAAGGCTCTGGCAGAAGCCCTGTTTGACGATGAAAACAATATGGTTCGGATCGATATGTCCGAATATATGGAGAAATACTCCGTCTCCCGTCTGATCGGAGCGCCTCCCGGATATGTGGGCTACGAGGAAGGCGGTCAGCTGACCGAGGCCGTCCGCCGCAGACCCTACAGCGTGGTGCTGTTTGACGAGGTCGAGAAGGCCCATCCGGATGTCTTTAACGTGCTGCTGCAGGTTTTGGACGATGGACGAATCACCGATTCCCAGGGCCGCACCGTGGACTTCAAGAATACCATCCTGATCCTCACTTCCAACCTGGGCTCTCAGGAGCTTCTGGACGGAATCCGGGACAACGGCGAAATCGACCCTGCCGCCAAGGAACGGGTCATGGCGCTTCTGCGGCGCTCCTTCCGCCCGGAGTTCCTGAACCGTCTGGACGAGATTGTCTTCTATAAGCCCCTGACCAAGGACAACATCACCAAGATCATCGACCTGCAGATTACCAAGCTGAACCAGCGTCTGGAAGCGCAGCAGATCACCTGCCGCCTGACGGATGCCGCCAAGCAGCACATTGTAGACGAAGGGTACGATCCGGAATTCGGTGCCCGTCCCCTGCGCCGCTATGTGCAGCACACCGTGGAAACCATGCTGAGCAAAAAGCTTCTGGAAGGCCGCATCACAACCGGCTCCACCGTTACCGTGGACTACCGGGATGGCGAACTTGTTCTGGAATAATACAAAAGGGACTGTTAAAAAACCGTCATTGCGAACCAGCGCAGGCTGGTGTGGCACTCTCCTCCCGTTATTTGACGGGGGGAGAGATTTTTCACACCGAATTGTGCGGCTGAATTCCTTTGCAAAACGTTTTTAACAGTCCCTCATTTTTTCTTATTTTCTGCCAAACTTCTCCAGCACCTTGTTTTTCAGGTATTGGAAAGATTTTGTTTTCCCATTCACCAAAAGGATCAGCACATTGGGCACAATGACGCAGAGGATGCCCTTCAGGAAGAAATCCCCCCAGGCCCCCAGGGCTGCCAGCGTGCTAACCCACTGAATCAGCAAAAAGGACACCGCCACAATGCCCAAATGGAGTCCCTGCTTCAGAAAATACGGCGCACAGGACGTACCAAACACCTTTTTATGCAGGATATAAGGCTCATACCAGAACGAAGTTGAAAGCCTTGAAATGGAGGTTGCCGCCAAAATACCCGTGAGTCCCCACTTTACGCCCAGAAAATAGGACAGCACCAGATTGATGGCTGCGGCATACAGGAGGATATCCTTCGTCTCCCGGAAAAGGCCCGTGGTGTTTCGGAAGTTCCACACCGGAACCAGCACATTGGGCAGGAAGAAATTCAGGCAGATCACCGCCACCGTAGACATGGGCAGCAGCCAGCCCTCCCCCGCCCACAGACGGATGAAGGGATTGTACATCACCAGAAGCGCCGTTGAGCAGAAGGTGGCAATCCAGGTAAATGCCATGGAGTAGGCATCGAACACCTGCTTTTTCTGCTCCGGCTCAGCCGTGGCATTCAGGTTTCCCAGAGAGCCCAAAACCGACTGGGAAACAATGGTGGTGTAGGCGGAAACCATTCCCTGAATCATCAGGTAATTATCGTATATCCCCACCGTTGCCGTGCTGATTAGGGAAGAAATATACAGGTTATCCGTACTGTTGAGCATCTGCCCTCCTGCCTTGTAGGAGAACATATACCGCACATCCCGGAAAATGTTTTTCTTCTTTTCCCCGTCCAGCTGCTCCTTCTTCTTCAGGAAGGGATACAGCCAGTCTGCCTTTCGGGAAATAAACAGGTTGTTTGTCACCGTCATGGCAATCTGGATGAACAGGTACACCGTAAAGTTGCGGAAAATCAGCAGGGACAAAACCTGCAGCGTTACCGTCAGGAACTTAAACAGCATTTCATACCGGGAAATGAGATACCGCTTCTGGTCAGCATGGATGATGCTGCTTTTGTACACCAGCAGGTAAGAGCATACGGAATTGGCAAGAAACATCAGGTAATACAGCACCAGGTGGTACTGGTCAATTTCCGACTTAATGAGCAGCCGCAGCACCGGCACCAGGGCCAGACCGATCACCGCTACCGCCAAAGCAATGAAGCGGTAAATGGTTTTGTAATAGCCCATCAGAGCGGTGAGCTCCCGTTCATTTCCTTCTGCCAAGGGCTTATATAGGGAATACACCACAATATCCGATAGGCCCAGCTCCGTCAGGCTCAGCACATTGAGAATGCTGGAATACAGGCCGTTGATGCCCAGGTATTCCTGGCTGAGAATGCGGATGAAAACCGTCCGGGAAAGGAATCCCAGAAGGGAGATCACAATTTGTGCCGCCACGCCGAAGCGGAAATTCTTCCAGCTGTTCTGAAAGCGAGAACCGCGTTTATTATCCATGGAGATTTGCTCCTTTAATGATTCTGTATGGCCCCCATTATAGCAAACTCTTTTGTGCTTGTCCAGTTGCCCGGGAAGGATTGCAAAGGAGCCCTTCCCGTGGTATAATAGGCAAAACGAGAGGATGTGATGTCTTGGCTTCCCTGCCTGTTGTGATTCACCACGAATGTGCAGACCCCTCTAAGCACGGCTACCTTCTGGATTGCCTTCGCCAGGCGGCAAAATATAACGAAAATACGGTGCTCCTGGGCAGCGCCAACTGGGAGTCTCTGCTTCCCCAGGGCGTAAGCTTTGTGGATGCGGCGTCCCTGGTAAGTCCCCGGCTGCAGGCCTTTGAGCGGGTATATGTGGACCTGGCCCCTTACTACCCAAACTCTCTGATTTTCTTCCGGCGGCTATTCCTGATGGAGGTTTACCTGCGCCGGCAGGGCTTGCAGGAGATGATCCTTCTGGACAGCGACATTCTGGTATATCAGAATCTTTCCGCCATACCCGAATTTCAGTCTTGCGAGTTTGCCTGCTGTATCGACAAAGATCAGCATTTCTCTTCTGAGGATACCCAGGGGCTGCGGTGGTTTGCCAACTGCGGCATCTCCTACTGGACGCTCAGTGCCCTGGACGATTTCCTGGATTTTCTGCAGGACAGCTACGAAAACCACCCGGATCGGTTGAAGGTCAAGTACGATTACCATGTTGCCCACAATATCCCCGGCGGCGTAACGGAAATGTCCCTGCTGTATCTGTGGGTAATGGATCGGCCCCAAATGCGGTTTTACAATATGTCCGTCCCCAGGAACGGCTTCGCCTTTAACAACACTCTGTGGAGCGACGTAAACTATGCTCCGAAGGAATACGTGGTCAGTCCGTTTACCCGGCTGAAAAAATTCACCCTTCCCAAGGATGGCGGGCTGCCCATTTTCTATCTGCAATCCGGCGGTACCGTCCGATTTTACAACATCCATTTTGTAGGCAGCGCCAAGAACTATATGCATGACTATGCTCTTTACGGTTCTCTCACCTTCCCAACCCGGTGCAGGCAAATCTGGCAGGAGTGCATTCTCCACGGTCTGAGGGTCTTTGCCCACGGGGACAGCCCCCTGAGCAAGGGAGTCCACGCTCTGGGAAAAGGCGCAAAAAAGCTTCTGAAAATGCAATAACGCGCAAATAATGCCCCTGCAGCCGGGAATACTTCCCAGTCTGCAGGGGCATTTTCTCTCTCTTTTCTTATGCAGCGGAGTCAGATTTTCATTGCAGGTATTCGCAGAGCACCTTTGCCAGCTTTTTCACGTCCAGCGGCTTGGACAGGTGCCCGTCCATACCGCTCTTCACCGCCAGTGCCGCATCCTCGGCAAAGGCATTGGCGGTAACGGCGATAATGGGCAGATCGTCCGTGTCCGGTCGATCCAGCATTCGGATTGCCGCAGCCGTCTCGTAGCCGTCCATCTGGGGCATTTGGATGTCCATAAATACCAGCTGGAATTTTCCCGGGTTCTCCCTCACCAGAGAAAAGGCCTCCACGCCATTGGTCGCCGTGAAGACTTCGGCTCCTGTGGGCTCCAGCAGCCGCACCAGGATTTCCCGGTTCAATTCGTTATCCTCCACCACCAAGATGGTCTTTCCCCGGCAGTCCAGCTTTTCCAATGTGCGGATTCCGTTATCCGTCTGCTCCTTCTGTCCCGGGAAGACTTCCCCGGAGCTGCAGGTGCTTTCCTTGCTCAGTTCCAGACTGAGGGAAGCCGTAATCCGTGTTCCCTTCCCCGGCGCGCTTTCCAGTATAACATCTCCGTTCATGAGATTCAATAGATTCTTCACAATGGACAGCCCCAGTCCCGTACCCGGGATGGCGGAAATCCGCTTGCTGTCCTCTCTGGTAAAGGGCTCAAAGGCTTTGCGCTGGAACTCCTCACTCATGCCCAGGCCGTTATCTTCCACGGTCATACTGAAATTGCCGATTCCCGATACCGGGCAATGCGTTTCTGCCAGGGTCACCTGGATAGAGCCGCCATCCGGGGTATACTTGATGGCATTGGTCAGAAAATTGGAAAGGACCTCCTGTATTCTGGTTTTGTCCCCAATCACATGGGAGTGATCCACATTGGCAAAGCGGCATTTCAGGCTATGCCCATGGCACTTTGCCTGCTGGGAATACATTGCCATGACGCTGTCCACCAGCTCCTGCCAGCAGAAGGGCTCCTGCTTTAACAGGAAATTCCCGGATTCAATCCTCCCCATGTCCAGCAGCTCATTTACCATTCCCATAAGCAGGCGGCTGGACTTATCGATGGTCTTCAGGCACTCCCCTAGCTTCTCCGGGTCATTCAAATTGGACTGTGCCAGGGCGGTCATGCCCATAATGGCATTCATCGGCGTGCGCAAATCATGAGACATATTGGTTAAGAACTGGGTTTTGGCCTGGTTTGCCTGATTGGCTGCATCATAGGCAAGCTGCAATGCATTCCGTGCATCCGCATCCGCCCGTTTGGCACGGGTCACATCTGCAGACACCATCAGCACCTGGGTTAATGTATCGCGCTCCCACTCCAGGGGGATAAAGGAAATCTGATGGATGCTTTCGCCGTCCAGGCTGACGACTTCTGCCTTATAAACATTGGTCGGTGTCTGGATATCCCGACGGATTTTCTCCGGGGTCAGCAGCTCCTGAACGGTTTTCAAACGGTCAAGGGAGCGATAGCTCTCCGCCAGCGCATTCACCAGATCACAGTATCGGCCTGTTGGCGGGATAGACAGCTTTTCCGCACTGGTGTAGAACTCATATCGGTCATTCTGCAAATCAATAATGGCGAACCGGTCGATCTGATTCACCATTCCCTGAATGAGCCGCTGCATGGCGGCATTCTTTTTGGACATGGAGCTGCGCTCCTGGGCCTCCTGTTTGACATCGGTAATGTCACGCAGGAAGAGAATCGCATGGCTGGGCTCGCCCGATTCATCCGTATCACCGTGCATCACCACATTGCGCAGCCAGCGCTCCTGTCCATTGATATAGCCCCGAAATTCCGTGCACTGCTCGCCCTTGTACTTTGTAAGGCCCTGCTGAATCCGGTTTCTGTCACAGCTATACCGCACCGCCTCCCGATACTCCGGCAAAACCACCTCTTCGGTGAAACGGTTCACCAGCTCATCCCAGCTGCCGGTTTTCTCGAAGACCTCCAGAAGAGACCCGGAAATTTTCAGGGATTCATAAGTATTCTTGCGCAAGTCCAGAAAATACTCGCACAGGTTATTGCTGGTAAAGGCATCGTGGAAGGCCCGCTGACGCTTTTCCTGGAGGGCATACTGCTTCCACTGGTCGATATTCATATAGAGGCCCGCAATTCGGCTGACCGACCCATCGGCACGGCGAACCGCCTGGCAGGCCATTTGTACCCACCGATATGCACCGGAGTCAATCTGCATCCGATATTCCCCATAAAACCGGCCTTGGTTCGGATCAAAGAAAAACTCCCGGAGTCCCCTGCACAGTTCCATTCGATCATCGGGATGCACGCGTTGGCGCATCTGCTCTGAACTGGGCAGCGGTGCCCCCTTTTGCATTCCCAGAAGGGGTAGAATAGAATCCTCATAGTGAGACGCAATCAGGTGACCCTGCGAATCATAGTCCAGATACCACTGACTGATTTGCAGGATATCCTCCAGCAGAGAAAAACACTGCTCCCGCTGGGACACCCGAATGGAGAGGATCCAGATTGGCTTACCCTGTTTATCTACGGAATTCCGCTTAAGGCAGGAAACCAAAATCGGGGTTCCGTCCCCCTGAAGCATATACACCCGAAAATGACCATCGCGTTTTTGAAACAGTTCCGGGGTGAAGGGGTATTTATCCGTTTGACAAATCATATCCCGCAGTCCCAGGTTTCCGTCCAGAATATCCTGGGTTTTCCGTCCCAGATTCTCGGCAAAATGCCGGGTGATTCCGCAAATACCAAGGGACTCATCGTAAATGCCCATGGCAATTCCCACAGGATTGCTGGATTCCAGCACATCCGACAAATCCTGCGCCTCCCGTTCATCCGGAAAGGTATCGTCGTTGGCGAAATGGAGTTCATCTGTATAGAATAAATTATGCTGGTTCTGCATTGTGCTACTCTCCCGTAGGTTTTGTCGCTTTATGAGATAATTCATTATTTTATGTATATTATATACGATATGTGTGAATTTTTCAACAACAACGCATCTCTTTTTTCTATCCATAATCGACAGAGTATTCATCATTTTCTGTTGAAGAACCAGGAAGATCATCGAAATCCAGTATCAAGTGTCCCCATTCATCATCTCGATTCAGCACAAATACTTCTCCCTTCGTCATTGCGAACTAGCCCGCAGGCTTCCCCTTCGTCATTGCGAACCAGTCAGCTTTCCTGGTGTGGCAATCCCCCAGATGTTTAGGCAGCCTAATGTGCTGGGCGCGCCTCTTTACCCCGACACGGCTTCGCCGTGCCCCCTCTCCCCCACGGGGAAGGGATTTGTAATCCCTCACTCAGTCCAGCGGCCCAGGGGAAAAGTCAAGCAAAAAAGGAAAAATGGGGCTGTCTCAAAATAGAATTTTCTAAAAATTAGCCAAACAATAAAGCTGTGAAAATCCAATTGAAACCGGATTTTCACAGCTTTTATCTAACTTTTGAAGGCGTCTATTTTCTTGCAATTTGCATTTTGAGACAGCCCCATTGTTTCGTGCTTTTCGGCAGAGATTGAACTGGCTGCCGGCTTCCCAAAAGCTTCGCTTCCGGGAACTCTTATGACCTCGATTGAAATACAGAATTGCTTTCGCAATTCTCAGGCTGTCGAAAAACCCCTTACGGGCTTTTCCGACAAATTTTCTGCAGCCTGCTGCGCGCACTCCTTGTTCGCCTACGGCGAACAACTCGCACACTTACAGCCTGAGATGTATTTTCTGCCAGGTACACGCCCCGGCAGAAAATGATTTGATTTTATTTGTCGGCTTACGCCGCCAAACTCTGCGAGGCTTTTTTGACAAGTTGAGAATTGCTTTCGCAATTCTGACGGATGAGGTCGCTTCTATATAACGAAAAATGCCCAACCGATTGGCTAGGCACTTTTATTGGAGCTGCTAGCCAGATTTGAACTGGCGACCTCATCCTTACCAAGGATGCGCTCTACCGACTGAGCTATAGCAGC
>CAKTNN010000050.1 GCA_934589065.1 uncultured Oscillospiraceae bacterium | reverse complement strand
ACAGAAGTTAAGCTCGTTTGCGCCGACAATACTTGCAGGGTGACTTGCCGGGAAGATAGGTAATGCCAACACAAATATTCCCCCTTAGCTCAGTCGGTAGAGCGACGGACTGTTAATCCGTGTGTCGTTGGTTCGAGTCCAACAGGGGGAGCCATGAAAAAATCCGTCTTGCTTTGCAAGGCGGATTTTTTCAAATGAAGATGCCCTAACGGGCAAATGAAGTTGCTGACGCAATGAAGAAATGAAGAGGAGAAGAAAATGAGAAATGCCACGCGCATCTTCGCTTCATTCACGAGCGCAGCGAGTGACTTCATTCCATCATTTCTTCATGACAGCAGCACAGCTGTACCGATGTTGGAATTGCGATGGCATGGGATGAAAAAAACCGCCATAGTAAGGGTTGCTGCATCCTTACTATGGCGGTTTGGGTTTTATTCCGCTTCTTCTTCCGACTGGGGAAGCGTGGCGTTGGTGCAGCCGTTATTGCTGCCAATGGTAACGGTCTTTCTGGGGGACAGGAGCATTCCTAAAGTCAGCCCAGTGGTCAGGCACAGCAGACCGCCCAGCAGCAGTTCCCGCTTGCGTACCAGAGTGACGCCATCCAGACTATTCCAAAACTTTTCCAGCTTTTTCATTTTTCAGCACCTCCCGGTTGAATTCTCTTTCAGTATAGCGTTTGCGAGATAAGAAGTCAAGGCGTATAACCGGTAAAAGACCACATTTGCGCCCTTGCATTTTTCTACACTTTTCGGTATAATGAACAAAAAACAAGAAGGGCGGATGGAAAATGTATGATGCAGTGATTATCGGCGGCGGTGTTATTGGCTGCGCTGTGGCCCGCTATTTAAGCAGATTCCAAGGCAGATTTTGCCTTCTGGAACGGGAGAACGATGTCTGCAGCGGTACATCCAAAGCCAACAGTGCCATCGTACACGCCGGGTTTGACGCCAAAGCGGGAACACTTATGGCAAAATACAATGTTCTCGGCAGCCGGATGATGCCCCAGCTTGCAAAGGAACTGGATTTTCCCTTCCGCAGAAACGGCTCTTTGGTTCTCTGCCTGGCTCAGGAGGATATGCCCAAGCTCCGGGCCCTTTATGAAAATGGAATTCAAAATGGAGTAGAGGGGCTGGAAATCCTCGATGCCCGGCGCTTGCATGAAATGGAGCCCAATATATCGGATGGGGCGGTGGCTGCTCTGTGGGCCCCTACTGGGGGGATTGTCTGCCCATTCCAGATGACGGTTGCCCTGGGAGAGAATGCCATCCACAATGGGGTAGAGATTTACCGCAATGCAGAAGTAACGGAGGTTAAACGGGGCAAGGACAACACCTGGCAGGTGGTAACGAAAGAGGACACTTTGGAAACCAGGGCGGTTATCAATGCTGCCGGGGTTTACTCTGGGGTTTTTCACAATATGGTCAGTCGGCGGAAAATCCACATCACACCCCGGCGGGGTGAATATTTGCTGCTGGATAAGGCGGCAGGAGAAACCGTGCACTCTACTATTTTTCAGCTGCCGGGCGTCCTGGGAAAGGGCGTGCTGGTAACTTCCACGGTTCACGGCAACCTGTTGGTTGGCCCGACGGCTCAGGATACGGAAGACTTTGAGGGGACAAATACTACCGCCCGGGGCCTTGCCCAAGTACGGGAAAAGGCAGGCGGAAGCGTAAAGAATCTGAATTTCCGCCAGGTAATTACCAGTTTTGCCGGACTCCGCGCCCACGAGGACGGGCACGAGTTCATTCTTGGACAGCCGGAGGATGCAGCGGGCTTTTTTGATTGCGCGGGCATCGAGTCCCCCGGACTCAGTGCTGCTCCCGCCATTGGACAGGAGATAGCGGCTCAGGTTTCCGGTTTCCTGGGACTGGAAGAAAAGCCGAATTTTGATCCCATTCGCCGAGGACCGGTGAACCCCAAGAGCTTGAGCAAAGAGCAATGGGCAGCGCTGATTGAAAAAGAGCCTGCTTATGGTCAGATCATTTGCCGATGTGAGCAGGTCAGCGAGGGGGAAATATTGGCTGCCATCCGTTCGCCCCTGGGAGCCAGGGATTTGGATGGGGTCAAGCGCCGCACCAGGGCCGGTATGGGCCGCTGCCAGGGCGGCTTCTGCGCCCCCAGAGTGATGGAGCTCCTGGCCCGGGAATTGGGCATGGCCCAGAACGCCATTACCAAATCCGGGAAAAATTCCAGAATGATCACCGCGCAGGGAAAGACAGAGGTGTGACGATGGAGCAATATGATCTTGTGATTATCGGCGGCGGCCCTGCAGGGCTTGCAGCGGCGATTTCTGCTTTTGATTCCGGCGTGACCAACCTTCTGGTTTTGGAACGGGATCGGGAGCTGGGGGGCATTCTCAATCAGTGCATCCACAATGGCTTTGGTCTGCACACCTTCGGGCAGGAGCTAACAGGGCCGGAGTATGCTGCCAGATACATTTCCCAGGTAGAGGAGCGAAAAATCGAGACCAGGTTGAATACCATGGTGCTGGATATTTCCCATGAAAAGGTGATTACCGCCGTCAGCCGTCAGCGGGGGTTGATGGATATTTCCGCAAAGGCCATTGTCCTTGCCATGGGCTGCCGGGAACGTCCAAGAGGCGCGCTGAATATTCCGGGCTTCCGGCCTGCAGGCATTTACACTGCCGGGACGGCGCAGCGCCTGGTGAATGTAGAGGGAATGCTTCCCGGACGGGAAGTGGTGATATTGGGCAGCGGCGACATCGGCCTGATTATGGCGCGCCGCATGACGCTGGAAGGGGCGAAGGTGAAACTGGTGGCAGAGCTGCAGCCCTATTCCGGTGGACTGAAACGGAACATCGTCCAGTGCCTGGATGACTATGGCATTCCGTTGAAGCTGAGCCACACCGTGGTGGATATCCACGGCAGGCAGCGCCTTACCGGCGTAACCGTTGCCCAGGTGGATGAAAAAGGCAGCCCCATTCCCGGGACGGAGGAAGAGATCGCCTGCGATACCCTGCTCTTGTCCTGCGGACTGATACCCGAAAATGAGCTTTCCCGCTCCATGGGCCTGGATCTGAATCCGGCGACCAACGGCCCAAGGGTCAACGAGAGCCTGGAAACGGAAATCCCCGGCGTTTTTGCAGCGGGCAATGTACTTCATGTTCATGACCTGGTGGATTTTGTATCCCAGGAGGCGGCTGCCGCCGGAAAAAATGCGGCAAAATACCTGGCAAATGGGGGGATTCCTTCTCATCCCATCCCCATTGAGGCATCCGGCGGCATCCGCTATACCGTTCCGGCAGCCGTGGATCCGGAGCGGATGGAAGAGAAGCTTATCCTCCGATTCCGGGTGGGCGGCGTGCTGAAAAACAGAACGGTTGCGGTGTATCTGGACGGGGAACGGGTACTTGCCCGGAAGCGTCCGGTGATGGCCCCCGGAGAAATGGAACAGGTGGTGCTGACGCGCCAGATGTTCCGGGAGCATGGCGGGACAAAACGCATCCGCATCCTGACGGAGGAGGCGTGACCATGGAAAAAAGAATGCTGACTTGCATCGGCTGTCCCCTGGGCTGCCAGCTGGAAGTGACCCTGGAAAACGGGAAATTCCAGTCCGTTACCGGAAATACCTGCAAAAACGGCGCCAAGTACGCAGAGAAAGAAGTGACGGATCCCCGACGGATTGTTACCACCACCGTAGCGGTGGAGGCAAGCACAGAGGGAATCCGCATGGTTCCCTGCAAAACGGCGCAGGATGTGCCCAAGGGGAAAATTTTTGATGTGATGAGGGATGCCGCTGCAATCCGGGCCCGGGCCCCAATCCACATCGGGGATGTATTGAAGGCTGATGCCGGAAATACGGGAATCCCTTTGGTAGCCACAAAAAATGTGAATTGATTCGGAGTTAGGAGATAAACTATGAGTGTACACGAATCTGGAGAAATGTACCTGGAAGCAATCCTGGTACTGGGAAAAAAGAACAGCTTTGTCCGGTCTGTGGATGTGGGGGAATACCTGGGCTACTCCAAGCCCAGCGTTTCCCGGGCAATGGGCATTTTGCGCCAGGAGAACTATATCACCGTTGAAAAAAACGGCGGACTGAAGCTGACGGAAAAGGGCCGCACCCTGGCGGAAACCATCTATGAGCGGCATACGGTTTTGTCCTCCATGCTGATTCACCTGGGGGTGTCCGAGGAAACGGCGGCGGCGGATGCCTGCCGGATGGAGCACGTGATCAGCGACGAATCCTTCCAGGCCATCAAGCGCCACGCAAGAAGCCTATAAGGAGCGATTATGCACGATTGTTCTTCCTGCGGCGGCTGCAGCGGTTCCTGCGGGAGCTGCGGCGGCTGCGCAAAAAGCCTGAGCCTTACAAAGGACGAAATTGCCTTCCTGGAAAAGCTGGGGCAGATCCCCTTTCTCCCGGTTGGAAGAAAGACAGAAGATTTGCTCCCCATTTACCGGGAAGAAGGGGAGAATACAGAAGAATTCTACAGCCTTCTTCTCCAATGCCTGGAAAAGAAAAACCTGGTTTCCCTGGACTACGATCTCCCCTTGAAGGGGTACAGCGCCCAGTGGTATATGGCCTGCCCGGTAAAGGGAAGCCTTGCCCTGACCCGGCGGGGGCAGCAGGTGCTGGAGCTCCTGGAATACCAAGGCGCGGAGACGTAAAGAAACCGATATAACGGTTTCTTATAACGAACCCTTATATTTGACAATAGCGAAAGTGCCACAAATCCCTTGACAAACCGCTTTTCTTGGAGTATGATGTCCCCATCGAAAACAAGGCATGGAAGGGAAGAGTAAGCTTTACCGCTTCCGCATCAGAGAGCCCCGGTTGGTGAAAAGGGGTGCGTAAGGGATTGCTGAACATGGCCCCTGAGCCGCATGGGTGAAGATTTTAGCCTGTGACGGGTGCGCCCGTTATCGCGCAGGGGTATGACTGTACCCTCAGAGGCATCTGCCGTGAGGTTGGTGCGAAGCAAGGTGGTAACACGGATTTTTCCGTCCTTGTGCGTTTATGCACAAGGACGTTTTCGTTTGTAAGGAGGAATTTTTTTGGCGGGAATCATTGAGCTTGAGGAGTTGAGCAAAACCTTCGGCACCGGGGAAAACCAGGTGAATGCACTGAAGGATGTATCCGTTTCCGTTGAACAGGGAGACATTTTCGGCATCATCGGTTTGAGCGGCGCGGGCAAGAGCACCCTGGTGCGCTGCATCAATCTGCTGGAGCGCCCGGATAAGGGCAGCGTCCTGTTCCATGGCAAGGACCTGACGGAACTAAAGGAAAAGGAGCTGCGGCTGCAGCGGCGGAAGATTTCCATGATTTTCCAAAGTTTTAACCTGCTGGAGCAGCGCACGGCGCTGGACAATATTTGCTTCCCCATGGAATTGGAGGGCGTGCCCAGAAAGCAGGCCCGGGAGCGGGCAAAGGAGCTGCTGGAAACCGTAGGCCTGCCGGACAAGGCGGATTCCTACCCCGTGCAGCTGTCCGGCGGTCAGAAGCAGCGGATTGCCATTGCCCGGGCCCTGGCCTCCAATCCGGAGGTGCTGCTGTGCGACGAGGCAACCTCGGCCCTGGACCCCAAGACCACCGGTCAGATCCTTTCCCTGCTGCAAACCATCAACCGGGAGCGGGGAATTACGGTGATTATCATCACCCACCAGATGTCTGTGATTGAGCAGATCTGCAACCGGGTTGCCATCCTGGATTCCGGTGAGGTGGCGGAAATCGGCAATGTGGTGGATGTTTTCTCCAATCCCAAGTCCAAGGCCGGCCGGCGGCTGGTCAGCCCCAATGTACCGGAGCTGTCCCTGAGCCGGAATATACCCATTGCCCGCATTGCTTTCAATGGCTCTGCATCGGAAGAGCCGGTGATTGCCCGGCTGATCACCACCACCGGCATCCCCGTATCCATCATGGGCGCGGCAACCCGGAATGTGGATGGAAAGGCCTTCGGCACCATGCTGATTTCTCTGCCGGAGGAGCCGGAGAAGAAAAAGGAAATCCTGAATTTCCTGAACGGCTGTCAGGGCGTCAGTGCGGAGGAGGTAAAAGAGAATGTTTGATCTGTTTTCCGATGCTGCCAAGGTGGCTCAGCAGATGGAAATAATCTGCAATGAATATGGTTTTGCCCTGTGGGAGACGATGTACTCCCTGATTCTGGAGGTTATCTTCTCCTATATTATCGGCTTGCCCCTGGGCGTGCTGCTGGTTACGGGGGAGAAGGAGGGCATTCGTCCCCTGCCCAAGTGGATCATGACGGTGCTCAATGCGCTGATTAACCTGCTGCGCAGCGTACCCTTCCTGATTCTGATGATCATTGCCCTGCCCCTTTCCAAAATCATTGTGGGCACAAAAGTGGGCACGGCGGCAACCATTCCCCCCATGGTGATTGCGGCCTTTCCTCTGGTGGCCCGGATGGTGGAATCTTCCCTGCGGGAAGTGAACCAGGGCGTTGTTGAGGCGGCCCAGTCCATGGGCGCCAGCGCCTTCCAGATCGTCCGCAAGGTGCTCCTGCCGGAGGCGCTGCCCAGCCTGATTTCCGGCGGAACCATCACCGTGGGCACTATCCTCGGTTATGGCGCTATGGCTGGCATCATTGGCGGCGGCGGCCTGGGCAAGATGGCAATCAACTATGGCTACTATAATTTCAAGTTCCTGGTCATGTGGGTTGCCGTAATCGGCCTGATTATTCTGGTACAGATCTTCCAGTCTGTGGGCACGCACATTGCCGTTAAGTGCGACAAGCGGTTGAGAAACCGCAGCTGAAACAAAAACCATGTTTTCACCGGAAAGATTTTCCGTGAAATAAACCTTTTTGAAAAGGAGAAAAAGAAAATGAAAAAGACCATTTCTGTCCTGTTGGCCCTGGTTCTGTGCCTGGGCATCCTGGCTGGCTGCGGAAGCAAGAGCACCGGCGACAAGACCATCACCGTTGCCGCTTCCCCCACGCCCCACGCCGAAATCCTGAAGGTTTCCGGTGACGTGCTGGCAAAGGACGGCTGGACGCTGAAGGTTACCGAGTACGCCGACTATGTCGTTCCCAACAACGTTGTGGAAGACGGCGAGTGCGATGCCAACTACTTCCAGCATCAGCCCTACCTGGATACCTTTAACCAGGAAAACGGCACCCATCTGGTCAGCGTAGCTGCTATCCACTACGAGCCCTTCGGCATCTATCCGGGTACCAAGTCCTCCATTGCCGATCTGGCTGACGGCGACAAGATCGCAATCCCCAACGATGGCTCCAACCGTGCCCGTGCACTGCTGCTGCTGGAGGCCAATGGCGTGCTGAAGCTGAAGGAAGGCGTTGGCATGGAGGCTACCGCTCTGGATGTTACCGAGAAGACCGTGGATGTCGAGATCGTTGAAATGGAAGCTGCTCAGATTGCCGGTGTCCGTGACTCCGTTGCTCTGGCTGTTATCAACGGCAACTATGCGCTGAATGCCGGCCTGAACGCAGGCACCGATGCCATCGCGACCGAGGATGCCGCTTCCGTTTCCGCTCAGACCTACGCAAACGTTCTGGTCGTGAAGGAAGGCAACGAGAACACCGAGAAGACCCAGGCCCTTGTCAAGGCTCTGACCAGCCAGGAAGTGAAGGACTACATCAATAGCACCTACTCCGGCGCAGTCGTGCCCATCTTCTAAAAACGCCTTTGGGCTGAAAACGCATCCTTGCCACACCGGCATACACCGGTGTGGCAATTTTTGCTGCAATGCCTCTGTAATACCCCTTATTTTTGCCTGCTAACAGCGGGAAGAAAACAAAAAGAAACCCTTGACGCAGTCATGAGAAAGCGATAGAATATTAAAACTATCCGCTCATCGGAAAACAAACGCAAAGAGAGAGATTGGCTATGAATTGGAAAGAGTACAGCCTGGGTGTCCGGCGGGGGCTGCCTGTAGGCATGGGCTATTTGTCAGTCAGCTTTGGCTTCGGCACGCTGGCTGCCGCCCAGGGAATCAGAGTCCTGCCCGCGGCTGTGATTTCCGCAACCAATGTGACCAGCGCCGGTCAGTTCGCAGGACTGACCCTGATCCTGACGGCGGCGGGGCTGTGGGAGGTTATTCTGACCCAAATCATCATCAATAGCCGCTATGCCCTGATGAGCCTGGCCCTCAGCCAGCGCATGGGAGAGAAGATCGGCATTCTGCCCAGAATGCTGGTGGCATTTATGAATACGGATGAAATTTTCGCCCTGGCGATGTCCCGAAAAGAACCGCTGACGGTTCCCTATCTATTGGGGCTGGGGCTGCTGCCCTTTATCGGCTGGACAGGGGGCACGGTGCTGGGGGCTCTGGCAGGGTCTGTGCTGCCGGAATCCATCCGCACGGCTTTGGGCGTGATGCTCTACGGAATGTTTGTTGCCATTGTGGTGCCTCCGGCGAAAAAGGAAAAGCCGGTGCTGGTGGCGGTGCTGCTGGCCCTGGTGTGCAGCAGCCTGCTGGATTGGGTTCCCTTCCTGCAAAATATCTCTGCCGGTATCGCCATCGTCATCAGCACTGTGATTGCCGCGGGAGCCGCTGCGGTGCTGTTCCCGGTAAAGGAGGAGCAGGCATGAATATCTATATTTATATTGCCGCAATGGCAATCACAACCTATCTCATTCGGATGCTGCCCCTGACCATATTCCGCAAACCCATTAAGAGCGTTTTTCTGCGATCGTTTCTCTATTATGTTCCTTACGCCTGCCTGACGGCGATGACCTTCCCCTCCATTTTGTCCGGAGCAGGATCTCTTGCAGCGGGAATTGCAGCCCTTGCTGTGGCAGTGGTGCTGTCTTACATGGAAAAGAGCCTGATCGTGGTAGCCCTGAGCAGCTCCGCAGCGGTTTTGCTGGTGCAGCTGGTTACCCGAATGATTGGCTGAGAGATTGTATATACTTAGGGGGAAGAAACCATGGGCTTCGCAGAACTGTTTATTTTGGCAGTCGGTTTGAGTATGGATGCCTTTGCCGTCTCTATCTGTAAGGGCCTTGCCATGAAAAAGGCAAGCTGGAAGGCGCAGCTCTGCTGCGGCGCCTGGTTTGGCGGCTTCCAGGCACTGATGCCCCTGATCGGGTATTTCCTGGGCACGCTGTTTATCGATGCCATTTCCGCCATCGACCATTGGGTCGCCTTTGGCCTGCTGGTAATCATCGGTGTGAATATGCTCCGGGAGGCTCTGGGAAGCGAAGAGGAAACGGCGGATGCCGATCTTTCCGTTAAGACCATGTTTATTATGGCGGTTGCTACTTCTATTGATGCTTTGGCGGTGGGCATTTCCCTGGCAATGGCAGGGGTCGCCAATATCTGGCTGGCGGTGCTGCTCATCGGTGCTACCACCTTTGTCCTGTCTGCCATTGGCGTGAAGGTGGGCAACGTGTTCGGCAGCCGGTATGAAAAGAAAGCGGAGATTGTCGGCGGTGTGATTCTGATTCTGCTGGGTGTGAAGATTTTGCTGGAACATCTTGGAGTGATTTGATTGGACAAACACAATTATCGTCTGTGGGTTTATAGCCTATTGGCTGTGGTGCTGCTGGCGTTTATCTGGGGCAATTCCATGCTTCCGGGGGAGGTCAGCGGAGAGATCAGCGGTGGACTCATGGAGTACGTGGGGAAGGTATTCTCCGTTTTTGGAGACAAAGGGGAGTTTGTCCTGCGCAAGTGCGCCCACTTTTCCGAGTATGCGGCCCTGGGCTTCTTCCTGGGGGGCGCATTTACTGCGGGCGGACAGAAGGGAGTGCACCGCCTGACCCTGTGCCTGCTGTGCGGCTTGCTCACGGCCTGTGCCGACGAAACCATTCAAATTTTCGCCGATGCCCGGGGCTCTAGCCTGATCGATGTATGGATTGATACCGCCGGAACCTGTACCGGCATTGCCGTCCACGAGCTGCTGCACTGGCTGCGAATTCGGAAAAAGGCATAAATAAGCGCGTAAATGTCAAAGAGCGCACCGGCGGGCCGGTGCGCTCTTGCAGCTTGTCAAAAAAGCCTCGCAGAGTTTGGCGGCGTAAGCCGACAAATAAAATCAAATCATTTTCTGTCGGGGCGTGTACCTGACAGAAAATACATCTCAGGCTGTAAGTGTGCGAGTTGTTCGCCGTAGGCGAACAAGGAGTGCGCGCAGCAGACTGCAGAAAATTTGTCGGAAAAGCCCGCAAGGGGTTTTTCGACAGCCTGAAAGAGCGCACCGGCGAGCCGGTGCGCTCTTGCTTTTTGCGATTGTATAACTCCGGCGTGGGCTATCTCACGCCTTTTTTTTGTCATTGCGAACCAGTCCTCAGACTGGTGTGGCAATCTCATGCATCTCCCTCGTCATTGCGAACCGGTGCGCACACCGGTGTGGCAATCTTTAGCCCGGTTAACCGGGGCGGTTTGTACAAAGGGAAAAGTCCCTCCCCGGATGGGGAGGGGTGGCACGGCGAAGCCGTGACGGGGTGAGGAGAAACGCGCCCGGTAACTCCGGTAGTTGGAACAGGAGAAGATTCCCACGGCAGTGACATCGGTCACTGCCTCGGAATGACGGTAGGATTTGTCATTGCGAACCGGCACACACCGGTGTGGCAATCTTGCGCCTTTCCATTGTCATTGCGAACCGGTGCGCACACCGGTGTGGCAATCTTTGGCCCGGTTAACCGGGGCAGTTTGTACAAAGGGAAAAGTCCCTCCCCGGATGGGGAGGGGTGGCACGGCGAAGCCGTGACGGGGTGAGGAGAAACGCGCCCGGTAACTCCGGTAGTTGGAACAGGAGAAGATTCCCACGGCAGTGACATCGGTCACTGCCTCGGAATGACGGTTGGATTTGTCATTGCGAACCGGCACACACCGGTGTGGCAATCTTTAGCCCGGTTAACCGGGGCAGTTTGTACAAAGGGAAAAGTGGGGCTGTTGCAAAATTCTTTTTTGCAGCAGCCCTATTTTTGCGCCTTGAGCATTCCAATTTCGAGGCCAAGATTGC
>CAKTNN010000049.1 GCA_934589065.1 uncultured Oscillospiraceae bacterium | reverse complement strand
TGACGCTGACCGCCGGACAGAGCCTTGGGCTTACGGCCCAGGTACTGGGTGATGTCCAGGATCTCGGCAGCTTCCTTCACCTTGCGGTCGATCTCTTCCTTGGACGCATGGCGCAGCTTCAGAGCAAAGGCCATGTTATCATAAACCGTCATGTGGGGGTACAGAGCATAGTTCTGGAAAACCATGGCGATATCCCGATCCTTGGGGGCCACATCGTTTACCAGGCGATCGCCGATGTACAGCTCGCCATCGGAAATCTCTTCCAGACCGGCGATCATACGCAGGGTGGTGGACTTGCCGCAGCCGGAGGGGCCGACCAAAACGATGAATTCCTTGTCCTGAATATCCAGGTTGAAGGCCTGAACTGCTACAACACCCTCATCGGTGATCTGCAGATTGGTCTTCTTGACTTCTCCACCCTTCTTTTTCTTGCTCTTCTTGGCATCGTCGCCGTTAAAGGGGTAGACTTTCTTGATGTTCTTCAGGGTTACACTTGCCATAGTTTTCTGACTCAGGACATACTGAATCCTCAATATATGCCCTCGCACACTGCCGGGTAAAACAGCAGAGGCATTACGACAGGTCTCCACACTGCCGCACCGCGAGTCAAAGCGGGGTTTCCTCCTTTATTTTAGCAGGATCAGTGCTATTTTGTGGAGTAGCAGAGTCCCACCGGGATAACGATATGATACCACATTTTGCGTTTTTGCGCAATCGTTTAAGTCCCCATTTTTTAGGCGCATAATTTGGTGGATTTGACGAATTCCCTTTAAAAAGGCCGCCCTTTCGGGGCGGCCCACAGCTTGTCAAAAAAGCCTCGCAGAGTTTGGCGGCGTAAGCCGACAAATAAAATCAAATCATTTTCTGTCGGGGCGTGTACCTGACAGAAAATACATCTCAGGCTGTAAGTGTGCGAGTTGTTCGCCGTAGGCGAACAAGGAGTGCGCGCAGCAGACTGCAGAAAATTTGTCGGAAAAGCCCGTAAGGGGTTTTTCGACAGCCTGAAAGGCCGCCCTTTCGGGGCGGCCCAGTCTGCGCTTTATTTCTCCTCGGGCCAGAAGGGCTCGGGGCACTTGCCCTCTCCCCGCTGGCGAATCTGGAGCTCCTGGCTCTTGACGCTGACGGTGGTGCAGGGGGGAATGGAATTGGTGATAAAGACATTGGAGCCGATAACGCTGTCCCGCCCGATGACGGTGGCGCCGCCCAGGATAGATGCGCCGGCATAGATGGTCACATTGTCCTCAATGGTGGGATGGCGGCGCTTGCCCCGCAGGCTCTGCCCGCCCCGGGTGGTAAGCGCGCCCAGGGTTACGCCCTGATAAATTTTTACATGGTCGCCAATCACCGTGGTTTCGCCCACCACGATGCCGGTTCCGTGGTCAATAAAGAAATACTTTCCGATGGCTGCACCGGGGTTAATATCAATTCCCGTGACGGAATGGGCGTGCTCGGTCATGATTCTGGGCAGCAGGGGCACCCCCATGGTATAGAGCACATGGGCCAGACGATAAACGGTAATGGCAAAGATGCCGGGATAGCAATACACGATTTCATCGGTGCTGTAGGCCGCCGGGTCGCCCTCATAAAAAGCATCCACATCGGTTTGGATGATCCCCCGCAGTGCAGGAATCTCCCGGAAAAAGTTCAGGCTGATTTCCTGGGCCTTTTGGGCAGCCTTCTCCTCCCCCAGTTCCTGGCGGAAGACCATGGTCAGCTGCTTATTGAGGTTGTACATCACGTCCTCAATGAGCATGGAAACATTGTGGTGGGTATTGTAAATGCGGTAATTCTTATCTCTGGTAAAGCCGGGGTAGACGATCCGCATCAGCTTGCCGATCATATCAATGACCACTTCCTTGTCCGGGTGGGCAAAGGGGTCCATCCGGTCGATGCTGCGACCGTTGCGGTAGTCCTCCAGGATGATATCCACAATATCTTCCGCCTGCTGTTCCATAGTAGCCATAGTCATTCCTCCTGCCAAAAGAGCGGCCTTAGAAAATTCCAAAGCCGCCCACATTGTTTCAGTCTTCCAGCCGTTTGATGTCTGCCCCCAGGGCAGTCAGCTTGCCGATCAAATCCTCGTAGCCCCGCTCCACAAAGTGGATATCCTCCACCGTGGTGGTGCCCTTGGCGCTGAGTCCGGCAATCACCAGTGCCGCGCCTGCCCGAAGATCATGGGCATATACCGTTGCGCCATACAGCTGCTCCACGCCCCGCACCGTTGCCGTTTTCCCTTCAATGCGGATGTTCGCCCCCATGCTTTCCAGCTCCGTACAGTAGCCGAAGAACCGCGTCTCGTAGACGCTCTCCGTCAGGCGGCTGGTGCCCTTTGCCAGGGCCATGCACACACAGGCCTGGGCCTGCATATCCGTGGGGAAGCCGGGATAGGGGCTGGTTTTTACCGTGGTCTGGCGCAGAGAGCCGGAGCGCATAACCCGGATGGCATCGTCAAATACGATCACCCGCGCGCCCATTTCCTGAAGCTTGCTGGTGATGCACTCCATGTGCTTGGGGATCACGTTCTGCACCAGGATGTTGCCCCCTGCCGCCGTAACGGCAGCCATATAGGTTCCCGCCTCGATCTGATCCGGGATGATGGCGTAGGAGCCCCCCCGCAGGGAATTGACGCCCCGGATCTTTACGGTATCCGTACCCGCGCCGGTAATGCGCGCGCCCATGGTATTGAGGAAGTTTGCCAAATCCACGATGTGGGGCTCTTTTGCGGCGTTTTCAATAATCGTCTGCCCGGGAAGCAGGGTTGCCGCCACCATAATATTGACGGTTGCGCCGACGCTTGCCATATCCAGGCTGATCCGCGCCCCGTGCAGGCCCTCCTCCGAGGGCTTCAGAGCGATATACTCTTCCGTTTCGTCCACATCCGCACCCAGAGCCAAAAAGCCCTTGATGTGCTGGTCGATGGGACGGGATGCAAAGTTGCAGCCGCCGGGCAGCGCCACATGGGCATGACCGAAGCGGCCCAAAAGCGCGCCCATGAGATAATAGCTGGCACGCATCTTTTTTACAAGTTCCGGATCCGGCATGGTGCACTGGACATCAGAGCTGTCCAGCTCCACAACGTGGGGCTCCGGGTAGCTGAGCTTAACGCCCATGCCCTCCAAAATGTCCAGAAGGATCCGTACATCGGAAATATCCGGTACATTTTCAACGCGGCATTTTCCGCTTACCAGGAGCGCCGCGGGCAATATAGCTACAGCCGCATTTTTCGCGCCGCTGATAGTGACGGTACCGACCAGGGGGTTGCCGCCGTTAATTTCATATCTGGCCAAGGGATAATCCTCTCCTCATGATGGATTGGGGATAGAACATGACAGTTCTAGTGTATTCTAGCACAAAACCGGAAATCTGTAAAGAAGAAAAACGGTTTTCACCGGCGCAGGCCCTTGGGATAGTGATTTTTCAGCTGCTTGCCGTCTCCTTTTCCCCAGCCGATGCTGTAGCCATCCACCTGCACCAGGCACCAGCCCCGCACCGACTCGGGCAGCACATCCCCGTGGAGATAGCTTGCCGTCTTTTTAGAATCCCAGGGATAGGATACGCACGCATTGCAGTCTTTCAGCCACAGTGCCAGGGCATGGGCAGGCTCCAGGCGATCCTTTTTCCCCTCCCCCAGCTCAAGGCCCGGACGCAGCACCCGCAGTCCCTTTAATTCCGGCGCCCCCTCCGGCAGCCAGAACAGCCGGGAGCCAAAGCTGACGGCACAGCCATTGGGCAAGGCAATGCCCACTTCTTTTGCAAAATTCTCCCAGGCCTTGGGAAGCTTTTCTCCATGCTCTACAGCTATTTTCGCTTCCTCCCCCTCCAACTTACGCAGTACGGCAGCAAAATGTCCTTCCCCCAGCAGCTTGTGGGGCCACATCCGGTAGGAGCCGTTTTCTCCCGGGGTAAACCAGGGGGCATCCACCTGTTCCGGGGTAAACTCTGGGTGACGGTCTAAAAATGCCGCCACAGCCCCCTCGTCCTCCTGAGGGGCAAAGGTACAGGTGGAGTACACCAGCCGGCCTCCGGGACGCAGCATTTTGGCTGCCTCCTCCAGGATGGAAACCTGCCTTGCGGCGCACATCTCCACGGTTTCCGGGCTCCAGTCCGTAACGGCAGCCTCCTCCTTGCGGAACATCCCCTCTCCGGAGCAGGGGGCATCCACCAGCACCCGGTCAAAAAAGCCGGGCAAGCGGCGGGCAAGCGTTTCCGGCTTTTCGTTGGTCACCAGCGCATTGGCAACCCCCAGCCGCTCAATATTTTTTGACAGCACCTTCGCCCGGGCGGGGCTAATCTCATTGCACACCAGCAGTCCCTTCCCCAGAAGCCGGCCGGCAATCTGGGTGCTTTTTCCCCCGGGGGCTGCGCACAGATCCAAAATGCGCTCTCCCGGCTGGGGGTCCAGCAGGGCAACCGGCGCCATAGCGCTGGCCTCCTGAAGATAGTAAACCCCTGCCTCGTGGTAAGGGTGCAGGCCGGGTCTGGCATCCGGGGCGTAGTAGTACCCCATGGGTTCCCAGGGCACAGGCGCCTGTGCAAAGGGCAAGGCGGGCGCATCCCCTTTCAGGGGATTGAACCGCAGAGCAACCGCCCGGGGGCGCTGGTAGCTCTCCAAAAAAGCTTCATATTCCTGCCCCAGCTGGGCTTTCATCCGATCCAAAAACGCTTCCGGCAGCATAGCAGTCTCCTTTAAACGTATTTATTCTATCATATCACAGGAATCCTTCTTTTTCCAGTATAGAAAAAGCGCGGCAATTGTGCGCCGCTTTTGTGTAAGTTTGTCGAATAATTTTTCTTGCAATCCTTATGTATTCTGTTATAATTGGTAATTGTGCATCATATTTTGGAAGATTATTTTGCATCCTGCATTGCTTCAAAGCGCCGGCTTCCGATGCACGTTTTTACAGATAAAAAAGGAAGTGTTTCCATGAAGGATCTCCGGCAGGGCTGCTGCCAATTTTACCGCCGGCTGGTGCGGTTTCTATTCGGGCTGACTGCCCTGTGGCTGTTTGTCAGCTCTCTGGTTTTTACCAGCTATCTGCCCTACAACGAAATCGCCTGGATCTGCAAAGACCATACCCTTACTCTGTGCCTGCTGTTTGCGGCGCTGTGCCTGGGCCTTGTCTATTCCCGGAAACTACCGGTGCCTCCTGCTCCCCTGCAAGGGCGCACACTGCAAGCCCTCCGCTATATTCTCATCCTGGCTGCCGGGGCTGCGGCGATCTGGTGGGTCGGCTATGCAAGGCTTCTGCCTCTGACCGATGCAAAATGGACAAGGGGCGCCGCTCAGGCCCTGCTGGAAGGCAGTTCCTGGGGTTTTGAAAACGGCAACTACATGAGCATTTATCCCCACCAGTCAGGACTGGCACTATACCACTGCCTGCTGATGACCGTTTTCGGACACGAAAACATTATGTGCTTTCAGTATATCAACTGCTTTGCCTATATGGTCATTCTCTGGGCCATGGGGGAATTCGGTCTTCTTTTCGGCATGAAGGATTCCGGCTGCCTGACCGTCACGGTGCTGGGCGTGCTGTTCTTCCCGCTGATGTTTTATGTTACCTTTGTCTATGGCACCCTGCAGGGCCTGGCCCTATCCATGGTGGGGATGCTCCTGATGATCCGGTTCTGCAAAAACGGCGGCTGGTATCGGGCGCTGCTGGGCGCGCTTGCCCTGTCCCTGGCTGTGATGATCAAGCCCAATTACGAAATCTTCGCGGTTGGCACACTGCTATACCTGGTTTACTGCGGCCTTCTGAAAAAGAACAAGGGCGTCCTGCTGCCGATTCTTCTTTTGATTGCAGGCTTCCTGGCAGCAACCAAGCTGCCCATTGCGATTATGGAGCGGCTTTCCGGCTGCACGCTGAACAACGGCTACCCCACCTCCACCTGGCTGGTAATGGGCCTGAGTGACGGGGTTGAGTCCTCCCCCGGATGGTGGAGCAGCTACGCCAACGATACCTATGCCCAATCCGGTCAGAACGCGGCAATCCAAAATCAAATTGCCATGGCAGACCTGAAAGAAATCCTCCTGGGTTATTTGCACGATCCTTTCTCCCTGGTTCGTTTCCTGGTGCTGAAAAATGCTACCCAATGGAGCGAGCCTCTGTTCCACGGGCTGTGGCTGAACGATGTTATGATGCTATGCAACGGAGCACCCCCCCTAATGGCACAATTGGTCAAGGATTTTCTTTCGACTCCGGGTCAGTATCACGCCGCACAAAGCATGAATGTTTTGCAGAGCTTTGTCTATGGCGGTCTGGTTCTGTGGGCCTGGATGCCCACCGGAGAACGGAGAGAAAATAGCGAAGATTTGCTGGCAGTGATTCTGCTGGGCGGCTTCCTCTTTCACTGCTTCTGGGAAGCCAAGGGGCAGTACACCGTTCCCTACTATGTGCTGGTGTTCCCCCTGGCGATTTTGGGCTACCGGCGTCTGGTTCCCCTTCCCAAGGCTGCCCTGCAGGAAAGCCGCAAGACGCTTCCCTACAAGGTTCGTTTGTTCATCCCCGGCCTGGCTCTGCTGGCTGCAGTGGCCCTTGCATACGCCCTGCGCGGCTCTCTGACGGAGACGCTGAATATGTATCTGGATACCATATAATCCATACCGCACATAAGGCCCTGCCGCCAAATAAAAGAAAGCCCCCAAAAAAGAGACTGTCATTTCGAGCCGGAGCGCACTGCTCCGGTTTGCAATGGCAGTTTTTCCTTTGGAAATTCCGGCAAAATATCTGAATAGATAAACGCATAGAGCCGTCAAAGCCTTGGCTGCCGGAACAGAATGCTCTGTTCCCCGCCTGAGCTTTGACGGCTCGGTGTTTCTGCATATAGTGAATTCTATCCCCCACGGAGTACCCTTTACAGGTACTTTAGGAGCGCCCCTACAAGAATATCCATATCAATGGGTTTGGCAACATGGTCGTTCATCCCCGTCTCCAAGGCCCGGGCCTTATCCTCCGAGAAGGCGTTTGCCGTCATGGCGATGATGGGGATATTGGCTTTCTTCTTATCCTGGAGAAGGCGTATTTTCTTAGTCGCCTGGTAGCCATCCAGGAACGGCATCTGCACGTCCATCAGGATTAGGGCATAGCAGTCCGGAGCACACCGCTCCATTTTTTCCACGCACTGCACGCCATCCACTGCCCGGTCTACCTGCAGGCCTTCCTCCTCCAGCAGAGCAATGGCGATTTCCGCATTCAGGTCATTGTCCTCCGCCAAAAGGATACGCTTCCCCCGGAGGCGCTCTGCCCCGGCAGGCGTAGTGGAGCGCTTGGGCTGGGTATCTTCATAGGAGGCAATCCGCACAGGAATCCGGACGGAAACGGTGGAGCCCTCCCCCGGCTTGCTGCTGACGGAAATGGTGCCGCCCATCAAATCCACCAGCTTTTTCACAATCCCCATGCCCAATCCCGTTCCCTGCACGCCGCTGGCGGTGGAGGAACGCTCCCGGGCAAAGGTTTCAAAAATGTGCTGCTGGAATTCCTCCGACATTCCGATGCCATTGTCCGACACCGTAATCTGCTGATAAATCCACCCTTCCTTTGGGTGGGCAGACTGCCGGAGCGCGCAGTGGATTTTACCGCCGTCTGCCGTATATTTGATGGCATTGCTCATTAGATTCAGAATAATCTCCGTCACCCGGGGCGCATCAACGAAAAGATAGGGACACTGGATTTCCTTTTCCACAGTGACGGTATGGTGCCGCTTCTCAATTTCCGGGTTCATCATCACCATGCAGGAATCAAAGACCTTCCCCGCCACCTGAGGTGTCTCCTCCAATACCATTTTCCCGGACTCGATCCGGGAAATTTCCAGCACATTGTCCAGGATGGACAGCATTCCCTCACCGCTGACCTGGATCTTACGGAGATAGTCCTGCACCGGCTGGGGGGTATCCGGGTTCTTTTCCGCCAGCGCCGCAAAACCCAGGATTGCGTTCATTGGTGTACGGATATCGTGGGACATATTAAAGAGGAAATTGGACTTTGCCGCGTTTGCCCGTTCCGCCTGGGCCATCGCTTCCTTCGCCCTGGCCTCTGCATCCCTGGAGCGCCGCAGCAATCCCAGAATCACCGCCAGCACCACCAGGAACAAGGATGCAAATACCGCCGTTGCCAGCAGCAGGTTGTCCTTTATAAATTCCGTCAGCGTCACCTTTTTGGGAGCATTATCATACATAGAGACCGCTCCGGTGAGCATGGAGGTGGGCATGGTCTTCAAGGTCTTGTTGAGTACAGACAGCAGCACCGAATTTCCCCGTTTCACCGCAAAGGACGCATTCCCCGACTGCATCAAAACCACACTGTGGAGCTTATGATTTTTGAGGAAGGCGGAAACCTGACCGGCGCTGGTGACAAAGCAATCCACCTGCCCATCCAGAACCGCCTGATCAATTTCCTTTGTGGAATCAAATTCAACAATCTGCCAATGGGGATAGTAATAGGATAGAAACCACTTTAGGATTTCATCTCCACCGATAACCGCGACGCGGTTCTCTTCGTTTTCATGAAACCGCTCCTTCGCCGTAATCGCAGCCAGATGATATGTCCACGCAGTATTGGATAGGGAAAAGCCGTTTTGCTCTGCGGCATACGGGCTTTGGCTCACGTGAAAAATCGCATCGATTTTTCCGTCTTTCAGCGCCTGAATTTCCGCCTCCTGGGTATCAAAGCCGTGGAGCTCAAATTTCAGTGTCTGATTGCTCAGGCAGTCCGCCGCGTAAGCCACGTAGTCGCACAGCACTCCCGCCAGTTCCCCGCTTTGGGCATCCATGGAGCTGACGCCGATGTCGTCCTTTACCCAGCCCAAACGGATGACGCCATGCTGCTCCAGCCATGCCTTTTCCCCGCCGGAGAGCACCGCAACCGACTGTGCAGAGAGATACCGCTGGTAAAGCTCTTCCGCATAAAAGGGCTTGTCATTCTCCATGCGCCGCATGGCGCTATCCAGCTTTTCCTTTAGATCCGGGCGATTTTTGCTGATGCCATAGTAGACATCCGACCCGCCAATGGTGGCAACGGCAGACATTCCCGCCTCCACCCAGGCAGGGGTTTCCACAGAGACGACGCCATCGATCTTCCGTTCCTCCGCCATTTGCCGGGTACGCGCAAAGCTATCTATATCCAGGTGCTGGGTATGCACATTGTGCTTTTCTTCCCACTGGGCAAACTGCGTTCCCTGCACGCTTTTTTCCATGACGACGATTCTCTTGCCGTTTAGGGTACTCAAGTCGGCAGCAGAGATATCGGTATTGGCAAGGTCTACGTAGATTTCGTATTTTTCCTGCCCCATGGGCAGCTCGGAAAACAGCATGGTTTCTGCCCGCTCATCCGTATAGGACAGGGCCGCCATCAAATCAATTTTCCCAGACTGGAGCATTTCCAGCAGCTCTGCCCAGTCCCCCTTTATGTATTCGTAATTCCAGCCGGTGTAGCCCGCCACCGCCTGCTCGTATTCATACCCGTAGCCGCTCCGTTCCCCGTTGGCTCCGGTGGTATGGTAGGAATCCTCGTACCACCCCACCCGAATCGTTTCCGGCTCTGCCTTTTCCGCCAACGCCGGAAAGGGCAGAACAAAAAGAGCACTCAGGCACAGCAGCAGAAATCCATACTTGCGTCGCTTTTTCATCTCATCCTCCAAAAACTTTTATCCGGACGCCTTTCCAGCGGTTCCTCCGCGAGCGCCGAACTATGCGATTATAATGGCATTTTATCTGTTATTATACAGGAGGTCCTCTTATTTTTCAAGACACAGCTTTCGTCTTTTCCGACATTTTTAGTGTTATTCCAGGGCCGCGGCTCTCTTTTTGTTATATTCCGGGGAGCCCCGCGCAAAAACGCCCCAGGCGGTATGCCCTCCGGAGACTCTCCTTCGGGGCGTTTCCCTTTATCCGTAAATTTTACAAGAATCCGATTCGCCGTTGTGGAAGAAACGTTGAGCATTTGCCGCACGTCTGCATTGGTAATTATACCTTTTTCCCAGGAAATGCCCAATCTTATAGCCTTTACAATAGTAGCAATGCATCTGTATTACAGATGCGAAAAACTTCGGTTCTATAATAAATGTTGGGGTCAGGCGTGAGCCTGGCCCCATTGTCATATAAAAAGGTTGAGCATAGAGACGAAATCCTTTATTATAAAAGCACCACACAATCACAAGAAAGGATGATCTCTATGCTCAACCAAGATTATACCGCAAAAGTTCTCAATTTGGAAGATGTTAATATCACAAATGTTGAAAATATTTCTGACGTACTTCATATTTATCTGGAATTACCCAGGCAAAAACACCGTTGCCCTGCCTGTGGAGCCTTGCCGAACTTGACCATGGTATTTTTTCCCGCTTCATCAGTGGTGTTCCGGTAAAGCCGATGTAGCAGGCATTGGGGAACACGCTGCGCATTTTGGTTGCCATAAGCCCGTAGTTGGAGCGATGGCTTTCATCGACAAGCACAAACACATCCCGGGAGTCGTTTACAGCCTCCTGCCGCTCTACAGTGTTGAACTTGTTGATAATGGTAGTAACGACATCGGCTCTATCGCTGCCAACCAACTTCACGAGGTGCTTTCTGCTGTTGGCACGGGCGGGGTTCAGTCTTGTATTGGAGAATGTGGCAGCGATCTGCCCGTCCAACTCTTTGCGGTCTGTTACGATGACCACACGCGGGTGACAGGGGGGCCAACTCCATTAAAATATACTTTGCCAGCATGACCATGGTCAGACTTTTGCCGCTGCCCTGGGTATGCCAGAACACCACCAGCTCATTGCGGAGCAGATGTCCAGCACTTTCCTGCACGAGGATATTTTCGGAATAGTCATAGCTCATTTGCCAGTCTTCTTTTGCCGGGTATCGCTGGAATACTTTTTGTTGATATAGCGGCCTACCCCATCAAGCCCAGGATAGATAAACTTTT
>CAKTNN010000048.1 GCA_934589065.1 uncultured Oscillospiraceae bacterium | reverse complement strand
GTCAGGTTGAATCTCTTCTTTGCACCGCTATGGGTTTTCAGCTTGGGCATAGGTAGTTCTCCTTCCGTATCTTGTGTCGTAAAAACTTACTTGCTATTCTTGGGGGTCAGGAACATCGCCATAAAGCGGCCTTCCAGCTTCGGATTCTTCTCCATGGAAGCAACCTCTGCGCAGGCATCGGCAAAGTCCATCAGCAGCTTCTCGCCCAGATTGGTGTGTGCCATCTCTCTGCCGCGGAAGCGGACACTGACCTTCACCCGGTTGCCGTCTGCCAGGAACTTCTGGGCAGCCTTGACCTTGGTATTGAGATCGTTGGTGTCGATGCTGGGGCTCATGCGAATCTCCTTGACCTCTACGACCCGCTGATTCTTTCTGGCTTCCTTCTCCCGCTTCTTCTGATCGAAGCAGAACTTGGAATAATCCATAATCTTGCACACAGGGGGGACGGCGTTGGGAGAGATCTTAACAAGATCCATACCCTGCTCTTCCGCCATGGCATTGGCCTGGGCCGCAGACACGATTCCCAGCTGAGCGCCGTCGGCGCCGATAAGCCGGATTTCCTTGTCCCGGATTTCCTCATTAAGCTGATGGTCTAACTTTGCGATGGTAAGCACCTCCAAAACAAATAACAAAAAAGCGGATGCCAAAGCATCCGCGTACTCGCACAACAGCCCCCATGGGATTTTTTGTGGAATAGACCGTTTTGCTTTTGCTTACGGTGAGGCGGATGTTCAGCCTTCTTGATTTACCTGGAAATTTTAACACATCTTTCCCCTGTTGTCAAGAAGAAAAAATTCTTTTTTCTCCGGAATAGCATACACCTTTTTGGGGGAGATTTATGCTTATCCCACAATGGTTCCGGGGCCATCTTCCAGGGCGGAGAGCACTTCCAGACGAATGCCCTTATCCCGTGCAAGCTCGATGCACCGGTCATGGAGCACCTGGGCGCCGCTTCTTGCCATGGAGAGCATCCGCTCATAGCCGATGCGTCCAAACCGGGTGGCATCGGGATAGCGCCGGGGGTCCCGGTCATAAACCCCGTCCACATCCGTAAAGATCTGGCATCGCTCCGCCCCCAGGGCCGCCGCCAGGGCAACCGCCGTGGTATCCGAGCCGCCTCTGCCAAGGGTGGTAATTCTTCCCTCGTCCGTAACCCCCTGGAAGCCCGCCACTACCACAATGTTTCCTTTTTCCAGCTCTTTTTGGATTGGCTCCGGGTCTACGCGGGTAATCCGGGCCGCTCCGAAAAAGCCGTCCGTATGGATTCCCGCCTGCCATCCCGTCATGCTCACGGCGCTCCACCCCAGAGCCCCGACGGTCATTGCCAGCAGCGCCGCGCTCATCTGCTCTCCGGCTGCCAGATAGGCATCCATTTCCCCCAGGGCTCCCCTGGGGTTGACCCTGGCGGCCTTGGCGATCATCTCGTCTGTGGTGTTACCCTGGGCGGAAACCACCGCCACCACCCCGGTTCCCTGCCGGGCCAGGGCCGTGATCCTCCTGGCGGCCCGCAAAAGCCGCCCCTCGTCCCCCAGGGATGTGCCTCCGTATTTCTGAACAATCAGCATCCAGCATCCCTCCACTGTCAGGATATGTCCCTTCCTGCCGATTGGTTCAAAAAACGGGGCTGCTAGAAAAACGGCCTGTCATTGCGAACCAGTCCGAAGACTGGTGTGGCAATCCCCGTTTTTGAGGCTATCATCCCCTTGCAGGCTTTTCCGAGAAACCGAAAAACCGCCCACATAAGGGGCGGTTTGGGAAATATGCTTTTAGCCTGCCAGAACGTCTGCTTTCACAACACCGTGGGTATTGTTCAGCTTCTGCATCAGCTCTTCCAGGGGCAGATTCAAATCCATGGTCTCCGCGGAGATGGTAACCACCGCCGTGCCGTTGGTGGGAACAATGGAATTGATGGTAATAATATTGGCATTGGCCTCGGCAAATACCAGAAGGATTTCCGACAGCAGGCCTGCCTCATCGTGCAGCAGCAGCTGGAAAGTTATGATCCGGCCCATCATCATGTTCTGAAAGGGCATCACGGCATCCCGGTATTTATAAAACGCACTGCGGCTGATATCCGTCATGCGGGTTGCTTCGTTGACTGTGGTTGCTTCACCGGTAGAGAGCAGTCGCTTGGTTTCTGCCACCTTGAGAAAAACCTCCGGCAGGGCAGATGCCTCGACGATGTAGTACTGCGGTTTATTGGACATATACGGCCTCCTGTATTGCATGCGCTCACATGACGCACAACTGTTCATGATCCGGTTACATTGTAACATAGTTTTAAGAAAAAGCAAGCCCATTTCCTGTTTCTTTTCACAATTCTGCCCGCTATTTTCCCACCAAAGGAGTCTGTATGACACATTCCGTTAAACGCTCTTTGATTTTTTCCCTTGCCCTGGTCCTGCTCTGGCTGGGGCTGAAGCTGGTGCTGCCCCTGCTGATGCCATTTTTTCTGGGGGCTGCTTTGGCTCTGGCGGCAGAACCGGCGGCTCTTTTTCTGACGCGCCGGTGCCGCCTTCCCAAGGCAATGGCCTGTGCCCTGGCCCTCAGCGCTTTGGTTGCCGGGCTGGGACTGCTGGCTCTGCTGGCGGCTGCCCTGGCAGTATCCCAGCTTCCCCTGCTGACCCACGCCCTGCCGTCCATTCTGCAAAAGGCTCAGTCCGGTGTCTTGCTGCTGGAAAAATGGCTGCTGAATCTGGATTCCGGCCTTCCCCAGGGGCTGCGGGCCGGGTATCAGGAGGCAGTGACGGAGCTTTTTTCCGGCGGCACCGCGCTCCTGTCCAAGGCCAGCAGCTTTGCCCTGGGCACCGCAGGCAGCCTGCTGACCCGGCTGCCCCAGGGGGCCATTACCCTGGGCACGGCCCTGATTTCCGGGTATCTGATCTGCACCAGACTCTCCTTTCTGCGGGGGTGGATCCATACCAAAATTTCTCCGGAACGGTTGGAGCGCTGGGGGCGCACCCTGAAAAAGCTGGGCTTTGCGGGAAAGCTGTGGCTTGTCTCTCAGCTTAAGCTGATGGGGGTCACCTTCTGCCTGCTGCTGTGCGGCTTTCTGCTGCTGCGGATTCCCAGCGCACCCTTGATTGCCCTGCTCACCGCCCTTGTGGATGCCCTGCCGGTGCTGGGCACAGGGACGGTGCTGCTCCCCTGGGCCCTTGTGAGCCTTCTTGGAGGCGGCGCCGTACGGGCTCTGGGACTATTGGGGCTCTATGTCTGTGCCGCTCTGGTGCGGTCGGTTCTGGAGCCCCGGCTGGTTGGCAGCCATCTGGGTCTGGACCCCCTTGTTACCCTGATTGCCATGTACTGCGGCTACCGTCTCTGGGGTCTTGCCGGAATGCTGCTGCTTCCTCTGGTGGCTGCCACGGTCTTTCAGGCCCTGCCGGAGGAAAAATAAGGCACAATCATTCATCTTCGCCCCATTTCCATACCGAAGTTTTTCCCTTATGCCTATTGTGCGAAGGGCAGTTTTTTGATATAATGTAGGGAAAATGTTTTAATTGGATGTGTATGGAATTGAAATACGGAATCTGGAATGTGAAGCAGCCAAACGTCAGCAGTGTAAATGCCCTGGTATCCGGTGGGTATTCCCCCCTTGCCGCCATGGTGCTGGCGGGCAGAGGAATGGGAAACGCTCAGCAGGCAGACAAATTTTTGGACTGCAATTGCCCCATGCCCGATGCCTATCTGCTGACGGATATGGCCCTGGCTGCCGGACGGGTTGCCGCCGCCATTGCCAGGGGCGAAAAAATTGCGGTTTTCGGTGACTACGACGTAGACGGCATTACCGCCACGTGCCTGCTGACCGACTTTCTGCGCAAGCAGGGGGCCGACTGCATCAGCTACATCCCCGGGCGGCTGGAAGAGGGCTACGGCCTGAACAGCATCGCCCTGAGCCAGCTGCAAAAGGAAGGGGTCGCCCTAATCATCACCGTGGACTGCGGCATCACCGCCATCGAAGAGGCGGAAGAATGCCGCCGCCTGGGGATGGATCTGGTAATCACCGACCATCACGAATGCAAGGATCGCCTGCCCCAGGCAATTGCCGTGGTTGACCCCCACCGGCCCGACGGCGGCTATCCCCACAAAAATCTTTCCGGCGTTGCCGTTGCTTTTAAGCTTGCCTGTGCCCTGTCCGGTAACCCGGAGGAGGTTCTGAAGGAATACGCAGACATGGTCTGCCTGGGCACGGTTGCAGACGTCATCCCCCTGGTGGGAGAAAACCGGGTGTTTGTCTCCCGAGGGCTGAAGGCCCTCTCCACCACCACCCGCCCCGGACTTGCCGCCCTGATTGCCGAGTGCGGCTGCGACGAAAAGAACATCAGCGCTACCACCATCGGCTTTATGCTTGCCCCCCGGATTAACGCCGCCGGGCGCATGGGTCAGGTGGATCTGGCGGTAGACCTGTTCCTGACCCAGGATGCAGACCACGCCAAAGAGGTTGCCGCCAAGCTGTGCGAGCTAAACCGTCAGCGCCAGCAGATTGAATCCGACATCTACTCCACCGCCATTGCCATGCTGCCGGAGGGCGCGCCTCCGGAGGCCATCGTCCTGGCAGACGAGGGCTGGCATCAGGGCGTCGTAGGCATTGTTGCCAGCCGCATTGCAGAGGAATTTGCCTGCCCGGCCTTTCTAATATGCCTGGATGGCTCCCACGGCAAGGCCAGCTCCCGCAGTCACGGCGGATTTAACCTGTTTGCCTCCCTGACAGAGCTCTCCTCCCTGCTGGAAAGCTACGGCGGGCATGAGCTGGCAGCAGGCTTTACCATCTCCAAGGAAAACATTCCGGAGTTCCGCCGCCGAATCTGCGCCATGGCGGCAGACTACTATGAAAACGGGACCCACCGCACGGTGCTGGAGCTGGACTGCGCCATCTCCCCGGAGATGCTCACCATCCCGGAAATTGAATCTCTGCAGGTGCTGGAGCCCTGTGGAAGCGGCTGCCCCAAGCCAACGCTAATGATGCAGGCACTGACCATCGACCGGGTTCAGCCCGTGGGCGGCGGGCGGCACACCCGGCTGCGGCTGCGGAAGGGCCGGGTTTCCCTGAACGCCATTTTCTTCTCCGCCAGCCCGGAATCGGCCTCCATTGCCCCCGGGGATATTGTGGATGTGGCCTTTAACCCCCAGATCAACGAATACCGGGGTGAGCGCTCCGTGCAGATGAACATTGTGGATATCCGCCCTGCCTGCGCCGCCCCCTGCTCCATGGATGTCCTCCACTACCAGGCCATGCGCAAAGGGCAGATGAACCGTGAGATTGCCCTGGCGCTGCTGCCCTCCCGGGCCACCCTGGCCTGTGTATGGCGCTATCTTGCCTCTGTACCCGGGGGCACTTTGCAGGAGAGTCCCCTGTGCCTGTGCCGGAAAATCGTCCGGCGCTCCGGCGAGGCGCTGAGCCTGGAGCAGCTGCTGACCTGCCTGGACATTTTCCGGGACGTGGGCCTGCTGGAACAGAAGCGGGTACACCTGTCCCTTTTCATCCGTCTGAACCACGTTGCGGGCAAGGCGGATCTGAACCAAAGCACAACTATGCAAACGCTTCTCCGCGGGAAAGAGAGTTGACCTAGATACTATGGAAACCTTTGAAGAACACTATAATTCCATGATGGATACCATCCGCAAGCGGATGCCCGGCGCTGACTTTGCCCTGATTGACAAGGCTGTGGACTATGCCAACAAAAAGCACGCCTCCCAGAAGCGGAAGGACGGCTCTCCTTACATCATTCACCCTCTGGCTGTTGCCCAGATCGTTACGGAAATGGGCCTGGATATGGACGCCATTCTGGGCGCTCTGCTCCACGACTGCATTGAAGACACCGATGCTTCCCACGAAGAAATCGAAAAGCTCTTCGGCTCCACCGTTGCAGAGCTGGTAGAAGGCGTTACCAAGCTGACCAGAGCCGACTTTTCCTCCCGGGAGCAGGCCCAGATGGAAAACCTGCGGAAGATGTTCATGGCTATGAGTAAGGACATCCGGGTGGTGCTGATCAAAATCGCCGACCGGCTCCACAATATCCGCACCATGCAGTACCAGACCCCGGAGAAACAGATTTCCAAGTGTCAGGAGACCATGGATATCTATGCACCCCTCGCCCACCGGCTAGGTATGCAGAAGATCAAATGGGAGCTGGAAGATACCTCTTTAAAGTACCTGGCCCCCAAGGAATACAACGAAATCACCGCTTATTTGCAGGCGCATAAGGAGCAGGACGAAAGCTTCATGCGCACCATTCAGGAAAAAATCACCCAGCGCCTAACCGCCATGGGCATCCACAATACCACCTACGGGCGCATCAAGCACGTCTACTCCATCTACCGGAAGATGCAGGCCCAGGGGAAGACCATGGACGAATTGTACGATATCTATGCCTTCCGGGTGATTGTGGACTCCATCCCCGACTGCTATAACGTGCTGGGTCACATCCACGATCTTTTTAACCTGATTCCGGGCCGGTTTAAAGACTATATTTCCACCCCCAAGCCCAATATGTACCAGAGCCTGCACACCACCGTCATCGGCTCTCAGGGCATTCCCTTTGAGGTGCAGATCCGCACCTGGGAAATGCATGAAACCGCCGAATACGGCATTGCCGCCCACTGGAAATACAAGCAGGGCACGGGCTCCGGCTCCGAAAAGGACTTTGAATGGGTGCGCCGTCTGCTGGAAAGCCAGCAGGATTCCGACGCGGAAGAATATGTGCAGTCCCTGAAAATCGATATGTTCGATGATGAGGTGTTCGTCTTCACCCCCAAGGGCCGGATCGTCTCCCTGCCCTCCGGCTCCACCCCCATCGACTTTGCTTATGCCATTCATTCCGGCGTGGGCAACGCAATGGTGGGCGCGAAGGTCAACAACCGGATTGCCAACATCGACACCCCCCTGCGCAACGGCGACATTGTGGAGGTCATCACCTCCAAGAGCGCCAAGGGCCCCAGCCGGGACTGGCTGAATATCTGCCAAAGCAACCAGGCCCGCACCAAAATCAAGCAGTGGTTCAAGAAAGAGAAGCGGGACGAGAACATCGTCCACGGTCGTGCCTCCTTTGAATCCGAAATGAAGCGGGAAAACCTGCCCCTCACCGCCATCACCGACCCGGAGCTGGAAGGGCAGCTGCTGCGCAAGCTGGCCTTTGACACCTGGGACGATATGTACGCCGCCATCGGCTACGGCGGCCTGACCGCAGTAAAGGCCGTGGGGCGGATCCGAGACGACATCAACCGTTCCCTCAAGGCCCAGGCCACGGAAAAGCTGCCCCAGACGCCCCTGCGGGTAAACCCCGACAGCGAGGCCGTAAAGCAGAACCGCCATGCCGTCAACGGCGTGATCGTTGAAGACATCGATTCGTGCATGATTAAGTTTGCCAAGTGCTGCACCCCCGTCCCAGGGGATGCCATTGTGGGCTTTATCACCAAGGGCTTTGGCGTTTCCATCCACCGGGCGGACTGCCCTAACGCCCAGAACCGGGAGGATCCCAAACAGGCAGGCCGTTGGGTACGGGTTCGCTGGGCGAACCAGGATGAGCAGCCCTTTGAAACCACCCTGGAGCTGGACTGCATCACCCGTGACGGCCTGGTGCTGGACGTTGCCACGGCCCTGACCACCGCCCGGGTGCGGGTAAAGGAGCTCTCCGGCAAGGATCTGCCGGGAGGCCGCAGTGCCATCACCATCCGGTTTGAGGTGAAAAACACCGCCGAGCTGGAAGCCATCCGCACCAAGCTTTTGAACATCCGGGATGTAACCGGCTCCAAACGGGGCCAGAACTAAGGAGGTGCGCCATTATGCGTGCTGTTTTAACAAGAGTGAAATATGCCTCCGTCACCATCGACGGGGAAACCGTGGGCAAAATCGGCCCCGGCTTTCTGATTTTGCTGGGCGTTGGCCCGGAGGATACGGAAGCTCACGCCCGATGCCTTGCAGAAAAGGCCCTGGGGCTGCGAATTTTTGAGGATGAAAACGGGAAAATGAACCTGGGCCTGGATGCCATCGGCGGCGAAGTACTGGTTGTCAGCCAGTTCACCCTTTACGGAAACTGCCGGAAGGGCCGCCGCCCCAGCTTTACGGAGGCCGCCGGGCCGGAGCTGGGCAATGCACTGTATGAAAAATTCCTGGCAATCTGTGAAGAGCTGGGCTATCCTCCCCAGCACGGTCGCTTCGGTGCCGACATGAAGGTGGAATCCCTGAATGACGGCCCTGTTACCCTGATTCTGGATACCGACCAGCTGATGAACAGCCCCAGAAGGGGATAAGGAGAAGCCAATGCTGAAAATTGACACACTTCCCTTGGGGGATTATCAGACCAACTGCTACATTGTCCGACAAAAAGGCAGTCAGGACTGTCTGATCATCGACCCCGGCTATGAGCCGGGAATCATCCTCTCCTTTTTGGAGGAGAAGAAGCTGACCGCCGTGGCAATTCTTCTGACCCACTGCCACTTTGACCATGTGGGGGCCGTTAAGGAGCTTGCCGCCGAAACGGACTGCAAGGTATACCTCTGCGCCAAAGACCTGGCGCTGCCCCCCATGCTTACGAACGGCCCGCTTTACTACACCGATACCTACCGTGACGGGGACAAGCTGACCCTTGCCGGGATTGCCGTATCCGTTCTGGAAACACCGGGCCACACCCCCGGCTCCGTTTGCCTGATTATGGAAGAGCACCTATTTTCCGGGGATACCCTCTTCGCCGGTTCCTGCGGACGGACGGATCTTCCCGGGGGCAACGGACGAGCCATGCGGGACTCTCTGCGCCGTCTGGCAGCCCTGGAAAGTAACTACCAGGTTTACCCCGGTCACGGTCACGGAACCACCCTGGACTGGGAAAAGAAGACGAACCCCTACCTGTAACCGAAATCCTTCTTTTATGAGAAAGGAACCCTATGAATCTGAAACTCATCGGTCATGACGACCGTTACGCCGTGGAGCAGCTGCTGCTTTCCCTGTTTCCGGAAGGTGCGGAGCCGGAAGCGGTATCCCGCCTTTCCCGGGGCTCTGCCTGGCTTACCGCCACGGCCCAAATCACCCTGGACGGGCGCACCGCAAAAGCCGCCCGCCGGATGAAGGCCGCCGACGAAACCGTCCGCCTCCGGCGGCGGATTTTGCAGCAGAGCATATATCTGGCTGCCCGGCAGCTGCTGGAAACCGAGCCCGCCTGGGGCGCTTTGGCAGGCGTCCGGCCCACCAAGCTGACCACCCGGCACCTATTGGAGGGCGGAACCCCAAAATCGGCAGAAAAGATGCTGCGGGATGTTTATTATGTAACCGAGAAGCGTCGGGCTCTGGCGGTGGACTGTTCCGTATCCACGGTGGAAGCCGTGAAGAAGGCCCTCCCTTCCGATATTTCCCTGTATGTGGGCATTCCCTTCTGTCCCACCCGGTGCACCTATTGCAGCTTTGTCAGCCGCACCGTGGGAAAGAAAACCGAATTGGTAGAGCCCTATCTTGCGGCGCTTCTCAAAGAAATTGAATATACGGCGTCCCTTCTGAAAGACTCCGGGCGGAGCATCCGCACCCTGTATATCGGTGGTGGAACCCCCACCACCCTCTCTGACAGCCAAATGGCCCGGCTGCTGGACAGCCTCCATGAAAACCTGGACCTCAGCCGCTGCCTGGAGTTTACCGTAGAGGGCGGACGGCCCGATACCCTGACTGACAGCAAGCTGCAAACAACCCACGACCACGGCGCGGACCGGGTGAGCATCAATCCCCAAACCATGGTGGATTCCGTACTTCGTGCCTGCGGGCGGCCCCACACCGCCTCCGATGTGGAGCGGGCCTACCGTCAGGCAGTGGATGCCGGCTTTTGTGACATCAATATGGACCTGATTGCCGGACTGCCCACGGACACCTTCACCGGCTTCCGCCACAGCCTGGATACCGTCGCCGCCCTTTCCCCTGCCAACATCACGGTACATACGCTGGCCCTGAAAAAGGGCGCGGATCTCTTTGAACGTCGGGAAAACCTTCCGGAAATCCGAGAGGTGGCCCAAATGGTTGCATACACAGAGGAAACCCTCCGGGCCCTGGGGTATAAGCCCTACTACCTGTACCGGCAAAAATATATGTCCGGCTCCTTTGAAAATGTGGGCTGGAGCCGGGATGGCAGAGATTGCCTGTATAATATCTACATGATGGAGGAAACCCACACCATCCTCTCCCTGGGCGGCGGAGGCATGACCAAGGTCAACCTGCCGGACGGACACCTGACCCGTTTCCACAACCCCAAATTCCCTGAGCAGTACATTTCCGCCTTTGATGACGTATTGAAGCAGAAGCAGGAAATTTTTGAAATTCTAAATCAGCAGCCCCTTTGACATCCGGGGCGACTGCCCCTTTTCTCACCCATTTCACCCTGAAAGGAAGTTTATTTTGGATACACTGATTACCAATGTGACCGCCGTAACCATGGCCCCCGGAATGGAGGTGCTGTTTGGCGTCAACATCGGCATTACCGATGGCAAAATTGAGTTTATCTCCAAAAAAGTCCCGGAGGAACTGCCCAAGACCATCATTGAGGGCACGGGCATGGTGGCCCTCCCCGGCCTTGTAAACTGCCACACCCATCTGGCAACCTCCGTGCTGCGGTGCTTTACCGACGACCTCACCAACAAGGAAGCACTGGAAGCTCTGCTGCAAAAGGAAGACAAAATGGATTCCCGCAGTGCCAAGGCCGCAGCCCTATTATCCATCGCGGAGTGCCTCCGCTTCGGTGTAACCTCCGTCTCCGATCTCTACTATTATCCCAATGCCACCGCCCAGGCCGTGGCAGAATCCGGCATCAAGGCCAACCTGGCTCTTTCCAGCTACCGGTTCATTGATGAAAACGAGGATTTTGATTTTGAAACCGATGAGCAGTGTAAAGAGCTGCAAAAGATGGTTTCCAAGTGGCACGGCTTTGACAATGGGCGCATCCGTATCGATGCCGGTATCTATGCCGAGTACACCAGCAACTACCGGCTGTGGGAGGCTCTGGCGGGCTACGCCAGCGAGCAGAACCTGGGCATCCAGCTCCACCTGGCGGAAAACCAGACCGAGGTGGACTCCTGCCTGGACCGCACCGGCATGACCCCCGGGGAGCTTTTAAGCTGCCACCGGCTCTTTGCCGTGCCCGCTGCCGCCACCGGATGCAGCTACCTGACCCCGGAGGAAGCAAAGCTTCTGGGCAAAAAGCACGCCTCCGCTGTGGCACTGCCCCTTTCCAATGCCAAAAACGGCATAAAATGTGCTCCCATTCTGGATCTTGTGAAATCCGGGATGAATGTCTGTCTGGGCACGGACGGCGCCATCCAGGCAGGGAACCTGGATATGTTTGAAGTGATGCGGGGCGCCGCCATGTCCGTGCGGGCTTCCACGGGAGACCCTGCCGCCCTTCCCAGCTCTGCGGCCCTGATGATGGCGACCGTATGCGGCGCTCAGGCCCAGGGCAGAAGCGCCGAGTGCGGAATGCTCAAGGAGGGCATGGATGCCGATATCGTCCTGGTGGACTTCACCGCCCCCCACCTGATGCCCTGCCACAATGTGATGACCGGCCTTGTCTATGCCGCCAAGGGCGGCGACGTGGCAATGACCATGGTTCGGGGTAAGATTCTCTACCAGAACGGCAAGTTCCCCACCATTGACCTGAACGCCGTGGTGGAGGAACTGACGGGCTATGCCATCCCCAAGCTTTTTGCCAAGGAGGAAGACAATGTCGGATAAGCGCAAGCAGACCAATCAGAATTTTCTTCAGGGCACTGCGCTGCTGGCAATGGCGACCGCCATTGTGAAAATCATCGGCGCTGTCTATAAAATTCCCCTCAATGCCATTATCGGAGAGCAGGGCTTTGGCTACTTCAATACCGCATACGAAATCTATAATGTCTTGCTTATGATTTCCACCGCCGGTCTGCCCGTAGCCATGAGCCGGATGATCAGCCAGGCCAATTCTCTGGAAAACTACAATCAGGTTCGCAGGATTTATACCACTGCCCGGAGCATCTTCCTGACACTGGGTATTGTGGGCAGCCTGCTTATGACGGTATTCTGCCGCCAGTTGGCGCGATTCCAGAATCAGCCGGATGCCTGGGCCGCCATCGGTTTTCTGGGCCCCTGTGTACTGTTGATTTGCATTATGTCAACCTTCCGGGGCTTCTTCCAGGGGCAAGGCAATATGCTGCCCACCTCCGTATCCCAGGTGCTTGAGGCCGTCATCCGGCTGGTGGTGGGTATGTCCGCCGCTCTGGCGCTGCTGCGGATTACCGGAAGCATCCCCCTGGCAGCAGGCGGCGCCATACTGGGCGTAACCGCCAGCTGTCTCATCAGCTCCATCTACCTCTTCGGCTGCTTCCATAAGCACTACCGGGAGCTTCCTCAATCCGAGGATACCCCCTGGAGCTTTGCCGCCACCGCCCGGGGGCTGCTGGTCATTGCCATTCCCATCACCCTGGGCTCTGCCTGCCTGCAAATCATCACCGCCCTGGCAAGCAAAATCTACATGGGCCAGCTTCTGGCCTCCGGCATCACCCAGAAGGCTGCCGACACCATGCGGGGCGTTCACGTAATGACACAGACGATTTTTAATATGCCCTGTGCCTTTATCACCCCCATCACCGTCAGCATCATCCCTGCCATCACCGCCCAGATTACCACCGGCAACAAAGCCGGAGCGCGGGAGACGGAAGAGGCAGCCGCCCGGCTGACAGGACTGCTGGCAATTCCCTGCGCCATTGGGCTTGCCATCCTGGCCCGGCCCATCACCGCACTTTTGGGCGGCTATACCGGAGAGCGGCTGGAGCTTGCCACCAAGCTGATGACCATCCTGGGGGTGTGCGTCTTCTTTAATGCCATTGTCCTTGTGACCACCGCCATTATGCAGGCCCACGGACACGTGACAAGACCTGTTGTGAATATGGTTGCCGCCGGAATTGTCCGGCTGGCGGCTGTGTATTTTCTCTCCGGCAATCCTGCCATTGGCATTGTGGGCGCGCCCATCAGCAATCTGACCTGCTATGTGATTATCACCGTTTTGAATCTCTTCTCCCTCCGGGCGGTATCCGACAATCCCCCGGCAATTATGAAGAATGTTCTGCGTCCCCTGCTTTCGGGGCTGCTTATGGGTGCCTTTGCCTTTGGCAGCTGGTTCTTCCTGGTCACCCTGGGGGTCACCAGCCGGCTGATTCTCTGCGCCGTGCCCGTTGCCATTGGCGGCGTTGTTTACGTTGCCGCCGTCATTTTCCTGAAGGTCATCCGCAGGGAGGACTGTCTGCTGCTCCCCAAGGGCGAAAAGATCGCCAAACTGCTGCGGCTATAAGTTTCTTCCCCCGCAAAGCCAAGGTTTAATAGTGACAAGTAACTATTTTGTCGCAGAGAACGGTGTGACCCGAAGGTCACGCCGTTTTTCTGCGTTCATAG
>CAKTNN010000047.1 GCA_934589065.1 uncultured Oscillospiraceae bacterium | reverse complement strand
TGAGGGACTTTCTACTGATGAACTGACCGCACTGCTGGACAAAGACATAGCAGTTATTGAAATAAAAAACGGCTAAACGAATGGTATGCCCGTGATATCAGCAAGAAGCGCCGTATCAGCAATAAGATCAAGGGCAGTGCTGGTGAACCCATGGGGCCACCGCCTTACGGGTACATCAAGGACCCGGATAATCCGAAGCGCTGGATCATCGAGGAGGAAGCGGCTAGTGTTGTCCGGCGGATTTTCAGTATGACTCTGGATGGCATGGGCACAGAGCAGATTGCAGCCCAGCTGGAACGGGATGGAGTCCTGACACCCAGGGCCTATTGGCAGCAACGGGGTGTTAAACGCCCAGGCAAAGGTGATCTTGACCGTCCTACCAAGTGGGGCAAGACTACCATTATGCAGATGCTGTCTATCCAGGAATATTGTGGAGATATCCTCAACTTCAAAACCTATTCCAAATCCTACAAAAATAAGAAGCGGATCGATAATGACCGGGAGAACTGGCTGGTTTTCAAAGACGTCCATGAGCCCATCATTGACCGTGTAATCTGGGAGCAAATCCAGGAAAAGCGCGGAAAGATCCGCAAGCGCAAACCTAAGGATGGGGAGCGTTTCGCCAAAATGTCCCAGCGGTATGAGGCCGAGCAAGCAGAGCTGGCAGAAAAAATGAAACTTCTCCACCATGAGATTGATAAGCTGCCCAGCAACTCCGTTTCTACGGATCTGTTTCTATCCACCGTCCGCAAATATACCCGTGCCAAGAAACGGACACCCCGGATGCTGAATGAGCTCATTAACCGCATTGAAGTTCATCAGGCAGAGAAAATTAACGGCGAATGGGTACAGCGTCTGACGATCCACTACAACTGCATTGGTGCCCTGTTTATCCCGGATACCGAACCTCTGCCTGTCCCAAATGTTACCGTGAATACCCGTCGTGGCGTGTATGTAACCTACGAACCGGCTCAAAATGAGTAACAAAAAACGAGTGTTCTTACAGGATATCAAATCCTATAAGAACACTCGTTATGGTTGCGGAGGCAGGACTCGAACCTACGACCTCCGGGTTATGAGCCCGACGAGCTTCCAACTGCTCTACTCCGCGATATTGAGGACGCACTTCCTAAGTGCTTGGCTATTATAGCATGGGAAGCGTGGGTTGTCAAGCATTAATTTTACGGGGAAGGGAAATAGGGGAAGCGGCTTCCCGTTTGGAAAGCTCAGGGCTTCCGGATATCCCGTCCCCGAAGGATGTGCCGCAGTGCGGCGTAGCGGGCGCCCTGGTGCGCGGCGGATGGAGTGCTCTCCCGGTGAAACCGGGCTTGCTCCTGACGCAGCTTATCCGTGGACAGGGCTCTGTAGAAATCCGTCCATTCCTGGTAGTCGATGGCATACCCAAGGATGCCTTTGCGGGCATAGAGCCCGGCGGCGTTGGCAAGACGGATTCTGTCGCCAAATGCCATTTGTTTTCGCCTCCTGAGGCTTTCTGCCGAAGGAAAGCCTACAGGCGAATTATAGCACTTTTCTAACGAACTTCAAGCCATTTTTGAAAAGTTTTCCCAATTAATATGAGAAATACACAAATTCTTCTCAAAGACTTCAAAAAAAGTTCACGCCATTTTTAGCACTCGAACCTTGACAGTGCTAAAAACAGTGGTATAGTATAGCTGTTCCTTGAGAGAGGAACCAAGAAAAGCAACATGATAACGCCTACGCCCATCCGATGGACGCCAGCGGAAGAATGGAATGGAGGAATGACTTATGTTGCCTAGCATTTTTGGTGAGAACCTGTTTGATGATTTCTTTAACGATCCCTTTGGCATGATTGCAGCCCCCGCAGAGAATCCGCTCTACGGCAAGCATGCAAAGAATATGATGAAGACCGACGTCCGGGAACTGGACGATGCTTACGAGCTGGATATTGACCTGCCCGGCTTTAAGAAGGACGAGATCACCGTTGATCTGAAGAACGGTTACCTGACCATTGGTGCAACCAAGGGCCTGGATAAGGACGAGCAGGATAAAAACGGTCGTTACATCCGCCGGGAGCGTTACGCCGGTACTTGCAGCCGGAGCTTCTATGTGGGCGATGTGCAGCCCAGCGACATTGGGGCTAGATATGAGGATGGCATTCTGAAGCTGTCCGTGCCTAAGGCGGATAAGAAGCGTCTGCCTGAGAAGACCACCATTGCCATTGAGTAAATGAAAAATTTGGGAGCGGCATTCCGGAATTTCCGGAATGCCGCTCCGCTTTTTTGTACATGGGGTGGTTTTGATCAACCAGTGCTGTACCACGCCCGAGATTACGCCCAAGGGCATTTTCTTCGGTCACCACACCGGACGATTTTGCAAAGACGAATGGAGGACGAAAGATAATCCCTTTATTCGCTGCTCCGGGGAAGGGTAGAGGCTTCGGCGATATTGATGGCGTGACCGCCGATACGGTTCAGGGAGTTCAGAATCTCCCCGAAGAGGATGCCGGCTTCTACACCGCAATCCCCCGTTCTCAGCCGCTCCATGTGGTTCAGCTGGGACTGGTTGGTCAGCTTGCGGATGGTGCGCTGGGTCTTTGCCATACGCTTGAGCTCGTCCAGGTGGAGGCTCTGCTGGTAGAAGGCTGCAACAGCATGGTCAAAGAGCTGGGTGGCATTGTCGTTGATTACCGTCAGCTCCTGCATGGCAGAGGCAGAGTAGGTAACATTCTTTTCCTCCTGCTGCTCCGTCAGGTGCAGCAGCTTTTCGGCATAGTCGCCGATTCGCTCCAGGTCGGAAAGCGTCTGGAAAACCCGGTTGACGTATTGGGCGTCCCGGTCGGACATTTCCTGGACATTGAGCTTTACCAGGAAGTCACTGATGGCATCCGTCAGATAGTCAATGACGGATTCGTTGTCTTCAATCTGCTTGGCATCGGCAACCCTGCCGCTGAGCAGGGCTTCCATGGACAGCTGGATATTGGTGCGCACCAGACCCGCCATCCGCTCAACCTCATTGCGGATCTGCAGCAGGGTGACGCTGGGAGAACCCACCAGGTTGACATCGATGAATTCCAGACGGCAGGCATCCTCGTGCTTCTGCTTGGGGATCAGCAGATACGTGAGCTTTACCACCTGATTGGTCAGAGGCAGCAGCACCACGGCGGAAACCACTTTAAAGATGATGTGCACCACGGAAACCTGGAACATGGGGTCCGGAACCAGGCTTTCAATCAGCTGGGTATAGGGGAAGAGCAAGGTGACAATGGTCATAATCACCGCGCCCACCAGGTTGTTAATCAGGTAGACCATGGCGGCCCGCTTGGCGTTGTTTCGGGCGTTCATAGAGGCCAGAATGGTGGGCATGGCAGAGCCGATGTTGATGCCGCAGATCAGGAAGGAGGCAAAGTACAGCGGCATCAGTCCCTGCATTGCCAGGGCCTGCAGAATACCTACGGCGGCGGAGGAGGACTGAATCACGGCACACAGGGCCGCGCCTACAAGAATGCCCAGCAGCGGATTGCGGGCGTTCATAATGAATTCCTGGAACCAGAGTACGTCTTTCAATGGCTTCATGGCACTGCTCATGGTGTGAAGCCCCTGGAAGAGCAGGCCAAAGCCCAGAATGATCTGACCGATGTGCCGGGTTTGGGTCTTCTTGGAATAGAGCATCAGGAATGCGCCGATGAACAAACAGAAAGGAGCAATGCCGGAAACATCCAGAGCAATCAGGATGCTGGTGATGGTGGTACCGATGTTGGCGCCGAAAATAACGCCGGTAGCCTGGGCAAGATCCATGATGCCTGCATTGATAAAGCCCATAACCATCACGGTGGTGGCAGAGGAAGACTGGATGACTACGGTAACAAAGACACCCAGCAGAAAGCCCAGAAATTTATTCCGGGTCAGCTTTTCCAGAAGATCTTTCATTCTGGATCCGGCAGCCATTTCCAGGCCATCGCCCATGTACTTCATTCCGAACAGGAAAGCACCCAGGCCGCCCAGCAGGGAAATGATGTTTGCGAAACTCACGCGTACTCCTCCTTGTAATGTCTATGTAAATGATACAATACACGTTCTTTACAAGTATACCAACAGGGAGCGCCCATTGCAAACATTATTTTCGTTCCGACAGGGATTTATACCGCAGCTCAAAAAACCAATTGCACCAGAAGCATATAGAATATGGTGCCCCCGGCAATGCTCAAAAGGGTGTTGCGCTTCCACAGGTGCAGCGCTACCACCGTTGCCACGCCCAGAATTTCCGGCGCGCCGTAGGGACTGGCGGAGAAGGATACCCCTTTCAGGCAGTATACCACCAGCATTCCCATAATGGCGTAGGGCAGCACCTTGCCCAGGTAGCTGATGATGGGCGGAGTTTCCTGCTTGCCGTTAAAAATCAGAAAGGGGAGAAAGCGGATCAGGGCGGTTACCCCAACTATGATGGCGATCATAAAAATCCGATGGGTCATTGCTTGGCCTCCTTTTCCCGGGTCAGAAGCAGCAGAAGGGCGATGAGCCCCATGGCGGGGATCAAAAAGGCGCTGCTGCCAAAAATAATCAGGCACAGGACCGAGGCACCGATGCCGATGATGGCAGGTCTGTGATTCTTGGTTTGCAGCCACTGGTCCGTGAAGATGGTGACAAACAGGGCCGTCAGGGCAAAATCGATTCCTTCATAGTTGAGGAGCAAAAGGCTGCCCATGAGAGAACCCAGGGCCGTGCCCAGCACCCAGTAGAATTGATTCAGAGCAGATACCAGAAAGTAGTACCGGGGGCGGTTTATTTCCGGAGGAATGACCTTGCCGGCAACCAGAGAGTAGGTTTCGTCCGTCAATGCGAAAATAAGGTAGGGCTTTTTTCTGCCGGTATCCTTGTAGGCATCGATCATGGACAGTCCGTAAAACAGGTGGCGGGCATTTACCGCCAGGGTAGTCAGCGCCGTGGTCAGAAGGCTGGCTCCTCCGGTCAACAGTCCCACTGCGACATACTGCATGGAGCCGGCATAGACAAAGAGACTCAGTGTCAGTGCCCAGGCAATGCCCATGCCATTTTGCTGCATCAGAATTCCAAAGCCAAAGCCCAGAAAAAGATAGCCGGTCATAACCGGCAGGGTATCCAGGAAAGCGGCCCGGAGGGTAACGTGTTTCATAAAAGCAGACCTTTCTGGTAAGTGATTTGTACAATTATAGAGAAACCGTCCATATCTGTCAATAGCTGCGGGACTATTGTTTGCCTTGCCTAACAGTAAGAACCGGTGCTATAATGACGGCGTAAAAAGTGACAGGATTCTCTTTTTGAGGTGATAGAACCATGACAATGGACGAACTGAAACCGGGCCAGTCTGCGTTTATCTGCACAGTGGGCGGCGATGGTGCGCTGCGGCACCATCTGCTGGATATGGGTCTGACCCCCCAGACGGAGGTTATGCTGCAAAAGGTTGCTCCCATGGGCGACCCGGTGCAGATTGCTCTGCGGGGATATGAGCTGACCCTTCGCCTGGAAGAAGCAAAATGGATCGAAATTGAAAATGTACATACAGACCCCTTGCCGGTTCACGGGCGGGAGCCTCGAATTCAGCCCATTCCCCATCCTGGCGTGGGTGAAAGCCGCTCCGGTAAGGAAATCCAGCTGAAGGATGGCCCCTTAACCTTTGCCCTGGCTGGCAACCAGAACTGTGGCAAGACCACCCTGTTCAACCAGTTGACCGGCGCAAACCAGCACGTGGGTAATTTCCCCGGGGTTACCGTTGACCGGAAGGACGGCACAATCCGCAATCACCCGGAGGCTACGGTGACGGACTTGCCGGGCATCTACTCTTTGTCTCCCTACTCCAACGAGGAGATTGTCACCCGGGATTTTCTGATGAATGATCGCCCCAGCGGTATTATCAATATTGTAGACGCGACCAATATTGAGCGAAACCTCTACTTGACCATGCAGCTGATGGAGCTGGAAATTCCCATGGTTCTGGCCCTGAACATGATGGATGAGGTTCGCTCCAATGGCGGCTCCGTGCGCATCAACGAGCTGGAAGAGATTCTGGGCATCCCGGTGGTTCCCATCAGCGCCGCCCGGAATGAGGGCATCGACGAGCTTATTGACCATGCGCTGTATGTGGCCCGGGCAGAGCAGAAGCCCCAGCGGGTGGATTTCTGCCTGGAAAGCGACGACCCCAAGGACCCGGTGGGCGCGGTGCACCGGTGCATCCATGCCGCCGCCATGCTTTTGGAGGCGGATATCCGCCGTGCCAAGATGCCCGTGCGGTTTGCCACAACGAAGCTGGTGGAAAAGGATGCCCTGATGGAGCAAAAAGTGCAATTGAGCGCAGAAAAACAGCAGGCCTTTGCCCAACTGGTTTCCATTATGGAGCAGGATACAGGCCTGGACCGGGAAGCTGCAATGGCGAATATGCGCTTTCAGTTCCTGGAAACTCTGTGCAAAAAGACGGTGGTGCGTCCCCACGAAAGCAAGGAGCACAAGCGCTCCATGGCAATCGACCGGGTGCTCACCGGAAAATATACCGCCATTCCCTGCTTCCTGGGCATTATGGCGCTGGTGTTTGTAATGACCTTTACCGTCATCGGCGGTACCCTTTCCGATCTTATGGAGCTGGGAGTGGAGTGGGTGACCCGGGGAATTGACTGGGCGCTCACCGCTTGGCAGATTAACCCCGTGGTTCACGGCCTGGTGGTGGATGGCGTCTGCGCCGGCGTGGGCAGCGTGCTGAGCTTTTTGCCCACCATTGTAACGCTGTTTTTCTTCCTGTCCATTCTGGAAGATACGGGCTATATGGCCCGGGTAGCCTTTGTAATGGATCGCCCCCTGCGGAAGCTGGGACTTTCCGGGCGGAGCTTTGTGCCCATGCTGATTGGCTTTGGCTGCTCTGTTCCCGCCATTATGGCAACTCGCACCCTCTCCAGTGAGCGGGACCGGAAAATGACCATTCTCTTAACGCCCTTTATGAGCTGCTCTGCCAAACTCCCCATCTATACCATGCTGGTTTCCGCCTTCTTCCCCCGGCGCATACAGCCCCTGGCAATGATCGGGCTGTACGCCCTGGGCATTGTCTGCGGCATCCTGTATGCCCTGATTCTGAAACACACCAGCTTTTCCGGTGAGCCGGTTCCCTTTGTGATGGAACTGCCGAACTACCGCCTGCCCAGTGCCAAGAGTGTGGGGCAGCTGATTTGGGAAAAGGCCAAGGGCTTTGTGCAGAAGGCCTTTACCATTATCTTTGCTGCCTCTGTGATTATCTGGGTGCTGCAAACCTTCGATATCCGGCTGAATGTGGCTTCCAGCCCGGAGGTGAGTCTGCTTGCCCTGCTGGGCAGCCTGATTTCGCCCATCTTTAAACCCCTGGGCTTTGGGGATTGGCGGGCATCCACCGCTCTCATCACCGGCTTTACCGCCAAGGAGAGCATGGTTTCCACCCTGACCCTGCTCCTTGGAGGAGATGCAAGCCGAATCACCACTCTGTTCAGCCCCTTCACCGCAGTGGTATTTTTGGTGTTTACCCTGCTGTATACCCCCTGCGTTGCCGCCATCGATACCGTAAAGCGGGAGATGGGCTCTGCCAAGGCAGCTGCTGTTACGGTAGTTACCCAGTGCGCCATTGCCTGGGTGGTGGCCTTTGCGGTGCGGTTGATCGGAAGCTTGTTCGGCCTTGCCTGAGGTGAAAAATGAATATTCAAAGCGTTCTGGTTTTGCTGGCTGTGGGGCTGGGCTTTCTTGCCGCCCTGCGGGCCGGTAAGAAAAAATGCAAGTGCGGCTGCTGCGGGGATTGCAAAACCTGCGGCAAATGCGGGCACTCCCGTTAAAATGTGCTAAGATATCCCCCTTTCTCGCGGAAAGTTTTGTCCATGTGCCCGTTGACAAACGATGGGGGATATTGTAGAATTTGAAGGTAGAGACGAATGGTGTCTACGGGTGAGAGCCCCGGGGGCGGCTTCGTCTCTTTTTTCCTGTGTATCATCTTATTTTTGACCAAAAAGGAGACCGGATTCATTATGGAGAAACTGGAACAGCTGTACGAAGGAAAAGCAAAAAAGGTATTTAAAACCGACGATCCTGAGCTTTTGATCGTGGATTACAAGGATGACGCCACCGCATTCAACGGCCTGAAAAAGGGCACGATTGCCGGTAAGGGCGTGATTAACAACGAGATGAGCAATCGGCTGATGCAGTATCTCGAGAAGCAGGGCATCCCCACCCATTTCGTAAAGGAGCTGAGCCAGCGGGAAACCCTGGTGAAGAAGGTCTCCATTGTTCCGCTGGAAGTGATTGTCCGCAATATTTCCGCCGGTTCTTTTGCCAAGCGCTACGGCGTGGAAGAGGGCATTGTATTTGATCAGCCCACCATCGAGTTCTCCTACAAGAATGACGCTCTGGGCGACCCTCTGCTCAATACCTACCATGCCCTGGCTTTGAAGCTGGCAACCCCTGAGGAAATCAAGACCATTGAAGATTATTCCTTCCGGGTGAACGAAGCACTAAAAGCTTTCTGGCTGACCTGCGGCGTGACCCTGGTGGACTTTAAGCTGGAGTTTGGTCGCCTCAGCGATGGCACCATTGTACTGGCTGACGAAATCAGCCCCGATACCTGCCGGCTCTGGGACAGCAAGACCCACGAAAAGCTGGATAAGGATCGTTTCCGCCGGGATCTGGGCGGGGTAGAAGAGGCCTACGCCGAGATCATGCGCCGCTTGGAAGAGCACTTGAAGTAAAAAAGACAACACTGCACCATTCGCCTGCGGCAGACAGAGAATCTTTTCCGCCGCCTGTGCAGTGCTGCCTGAAAATATTTCCTATGGGAAACTCCGGCAGGCAAAAAGCCCACCGGAGCTTCCGTGCGTATAGAAAGATACCAAAAGACACAATATTTGTAATAAAATCGGAGGATCACATTATGGGAAACTGCGCAATCGTTGGCATTAACTGGGGCGATGAAGGCAAGGGCCGGATGGTGGATCTGCTGACCCAGGACTACGATATCGTGGTCCGTTACCAGGGCGGCGGCAATGCAGGCCACACGGTTATCAATGAATACGGAAAATTTGCTCTGCATCTTCTGCCCTCCGGTATTTTCCGCAAGGACGTTGTGAACATCCTGGGCAACGGCGTTGCGCTGGATCCCGAAAACCTGTGGAAGGAAATGCAGGAGGTGCAGGCGCAGGGCGTGGCGATCACTCCCGATAACCTGAAAATTTCCGACCGCGCCTCCCTGCTGATGCCCTGGCACCGGCTGCTGGACGGCCTGGAGGAGGCCAGACTGGCCGACAAGAAGTTCGGCTCTACCAAGCAGGGCATTGCCCCCTTCTATGCCGATAAGTTTGCAAAGAAGACCGTTCTGGCAGGCGAACTGCTGTACCCGGAGCACCTGAAGGCCCATCTGGCTGACCTGCTGGAGTGGAAGAACCTGACCCTCACCGGCGTGTACGGCGCCGAGCCTGTGACCATGGATGAGCTTATGGCCTGGGTGAACGATTACTGCGAAAAGGTCAAGCCCTATATCTGCGATACCGGCGTATTCCTGCGGGATTCCCAGAAGGCGGGCAAGAAGATCCTCTTCGAGGCCCAGCTGGGGGCTCTGCGGGACCTGGACTACGGTATCCATCCCTACACCACTTCCTCCAATCCCATTGCGGCCTATGCACCTGTGGGCTCCGGTATCCCCAATGTGAAAATTGACAGCATCGTGGGCGTTGTAAAGGCCTATTCCAGCTGTGTTGGTGAGGGCCCCTTCACCTGTGAAATGTTTGGCGAGGAGGCGGAAGCCCTGCGCAATGCGGGCTTTGAGTTCGGCGCGAAGACCGGTCGCCCCCGCCGTGTGGGACCCATCGACATTGTGGCTACCCGCTACGGCGTCAGATGCCAGGGCGCTACCTCCATTGCTCTGACTAAGATGGACGTCATGGGCTATATGGATCAGATCCCTGTCTGCGCCCGGTATGAGCTGAATGGGGAGCAGACCGATGAATTCCCCTTCCCCGCTGTGCTGGGGGATGCCAAGCCCGTGATTGAGTACCTCCCCGGCTGGAAGTGCGATATTTCCGGCTGCCGCACCTGGGAGGAGCTGCCCGAAAACGCCCGGAAGTACGTGGAGTATATCGAGCAGAATATCGGCTGCCACATTGGCTATGTTTCCGTTGGCCCCGAACGGGACAGCATCATCTACCGCTAAAAGGAGGCCGCTATGACCGATCGCTACGAATCTCCCCTGTCTTCCCGGTATGCATCCGAATATATGCTGCACCTGTTTTCCCAGGACGTGCGCTACCAGACCTGGCGGAAACTCTGGGTATCCCTGGCAAAGGCTGAGCACAAGCTGGGCCTGAACATCACCGAGGATCAGGTAAAAGAGCTGGAAGCACACATCACCGATATTGATTACGAAGTTGCTGCCCAGCGGGAAAAACTGGTGCGCCACGATGTGATGGCCCATGTGTATGCCTACGGGCAGGTCGCCCCCTCTGCCGCCGGAATCATCCACCTGGGTGCAACCTCCTGCTATGTCACCGATAACGCGGATATCGTGATTTACCGGGACGGCCTGATTTATCTGAAAAACGAGCTGAAAAAGGTACTGGCAAATCTCCGGGATTTTGCCGATGCCTATAAGGCAATGCCCACTCTGGGCTATACCCACTATCAGCCCGCACAGCTGGTGACCGTGGGCAAGCGGGCAACCCTGTGGATGCAGGACTTCCTTTCCGACCTGGAGGAGCTGGATTTTGTCATTGACAATATGCGCTTTCTGGGCTGCCGGGGCACAACCGGCACGGAAGCAAGCTTTATGGATTTGTTCGATGGGGATACCGCCAAGATCGACGAAATGAACCGGATGATCTCCGCTGACTTTGGCTTTACCAAGTGCTTTGCCGTCTGCGGGCAGACCTACCCCCGGAAGCTGGACAGCCGCATCCTCAATGTGCTGTCCTCCATTGCCCAGAGCTGCTACCGGATGGCAAACGACATCCGCCTGCTGCAGCATGACCGCCAGGTGGAAGAGCCCTTTGAAAAGAACCAGATCGGTTCTTCGGCAATGCCCTATAAGCGCAACCCCATGCGCTGCGAGCGGATTTGCTCCCTGTCCCGGTATCTCATGGCGGATGCTCTGAATGCTCCCATGACCGCCTCCACCCAATGGCTGGAGCGGACACTGGACGATTCCGCCAACCGCCGCATCAGCCTCCCGGAGGGCTTCCTGTGCGCCGATGCCGTGCTGCGGCTTGCCCAGAATGTTACCGATGGCCTTCACGTAAACGAGAAGATCGTGGAGCGCACCGTGCGGGAGTATCTGCCCTTTATGACCTCCGAGAACCTGATGATGGAGGCCGTTAAGCGTGGCGGCGACCGGCAGGAGCTGCATGAAATTATTCGCTCCTGCTCCATGGAGGCCACAGCCCGGATGAAAAACGGCGAAAGCTGCAACCTGCTGGAGCTGCTTTCTGCCCGGAAGGAATTCGGCATGACCCCGGCGGAAATCGAGGCGCTGCTGGATCCCAAACTCTATGTGGGCCGCTGCCCGGAGCAGGTGGAGTCCTTCCTGAAAACCGTGGAGCCCCTGCTTAAGGACGTAAAGCGGGAGACCGCAGAAATCAATCTGTAAACGGAGGTATTCTGATTGGAAAAAATCCTGGTTCTGGACTTTGGCGGTCAGTACAATCAGCTGATTGCCCGCAGAGTCCGTGATCTCCACGTCTTCGCGGAGATCGAGCAGTACAATGCCATCACCCCTGAGGAAATCAAGGCCCGGGGCTACAAGGGTATTATCTTTACCGGCGGCCCCAACAGCGTGTTTGATATGTCCTCTCCCCACTACGATCCTGTGGTGCTGAAGCTGGGCATTCCTGTGCTGGGCATTTGCTATGGCGCTCAGCTTATCAGCTGGATGGCTGGTGGCAGCGTTATCACCGCCGAGACTTCCGAATACGGCAAAATCGATATGACCGTATCCAAGAAGAACTCTCTGATCTTTGAAAATGTACCCACCGAGAGTATCGTGTGGATGAGCCACACCGATCGGATCGACCGGCTGCCCCAGGGATATGAGGTCAGCGCCTTTACCGCTAAGTGCCCCGTTGCCGCTATGGAAAATGCGGAAGAGAAGATTTACGCCATCCAGGCCCACCCAGAGGTGACCCATAGCCAGTTCGGCAATCAGATTCTAAAGAATTTCCTCTACAATGTCTGCGCCTGTGAGGGCCAGTGGCAGATGGATTCCTTTATTGAGGATACCGTAAAGGCACTGCGGGAGCGTATCGGGGATAAGAAGGTCATTCTGGGCCTGTCCGGCGGCGTGGATTCCTCCGTTGCTGCGGGCCTTATCAGCCGGGCCGTTGGCGATCAGCTGACCTGCGTGTTTGTGGACCAGGGTCTGATGCGCAAGGACGAGGGCGATTTCGTAGAGCACACCTTTACCAGCCTCTTTGATATGCACTTTGTAAGGGTCAACTGTCAGGAACATTTCCTGGAGTGCCTGAAGGGTGTTGTAGACCCGGAGCAGAAGCGGAAGATCATCGGCACGGAATTTTATAAGGTTTTCTGGGACGAGGTTCGCCGCCAGGGGGGCGAGGACGCCTTCTTCGCCCAGGGCACCATCTACCCGGACTGTATCGAGTCCGGCAAGGGCAACGCCGATAAGATCAAGACGCACCACAATAAGGTTAAAATGCCCGATGACGTGAAGTTCCTGGATATTATCGAGCCCCTGAATAGCCTCTTTAAGGATGAAGTCCGCCGGGTGGGCGAGCAGCTGGGCATTCCCCATGAGCTTGTGTGGCGGCAGCCCTTCCCCGGCCCCGGCCTGGGTGTGCGGATCATCGGCGAAATCACTGCCGAGAAGGTGAAAATTCTCCAGGAGGCCGATTGGGTGCTCCGGGATGAGATGGCGAAAAACGGCTACGAGCGCCAGATGGCCCAGTTCTTCTGCGTCCTCCCCGGTGTCAGCACCGTAGGCGTCATGGGCGACCACCGCACCTACGACCACCTGCTTGCCATCCGCGCCGTCACCACCGACGACTTCATGACCGCCGACTGGGCCCGCATTCCCTACGACATCCTGGCAACCGTCTCTAACCGGATTACCAATGAGGTCAAGCACATCAACCGTGTGGTCTACGATGTCACCAGCAAACCCCCCGCGACCGTGGAGTGGGAATAAATTGAAAAAGTCTGAAAAATCGCATAAACAAAGGACTTTCGGCTTAAAAATTCCAGATTTGATAGCAAAATGATAGCAGACTGCAAAACGCATTTATTGTGCGTTTCCTGTGGTTTGTGGGTACAATTATCTTAATAAATTCTAAAAAGGCATTACTGACTTTTGCAGTCGGTAATGCCTTTTTGTGTTTATTCATAAAAATAGGAGCTAACTGATTCCATTCGTCAGTTAGCTCCTTTTCTGTTATAGCTCTTTAATTCTGACAGA
>CAKTNN010000046.1 GCA_934589065.1 uncultured Oscillospiraceae bacterium | reverse complement strand
AGCTAGTGACCTGACTCGAACAGGCGACCTTCTCATTACGAGTGAGATGCACTACCGACTGTGCTACACTAGCATCGGCTAAGACCTAAGTATTATAGCCGAAACGGCGCAAAAAGTCAAGTATTAGTCTTGCCGCATTCCCAATTCCCGGAGCTTTGCCCGGAGGGTGAGGAGATCATCGAAAGATTCCGGGCGTTTGGACACGTCCCGCAGCAGTGCAGAAGGGTGATACATTGCCATATACCACCGATCCTGGCGGAAGAACCAGCGCCCATGCTGACTGGTAATGCGAAAATCCGGGGCTATCAGCTTTTGCGCTGCAATTCTGCCCAGGCAGACAATGATCTTGGGATCCAACAGATCGATCTGATTGTCCAGGTATGGGAAGCACGCCGCCTGTTCCTCCTGCTGGGGATCCCGGTTTCTGGGCGGACGGCACTTGACGATATTGGCAATATAGCAGTCTTCCCGGGTCAGGTCAATGATGGAAAGCATATCGTCCAAAAGCTTTCCTGCCGGCCCCACAAAGGGAATGCCCTGCAAGTCCTCCTGTTCGCCGGGGCCCTCTCCTACAAACAGGAGCTTTGCCTCCCGGTTGCCCACCCCGAAGACCACATTGTGCCGGGTTGTACACAGGCCGCACTGGGTGCAGCTGTGGCAGACCTGCTCCAGGGTATCCCAGTCCATTTTCTCCATATCAGCGGCTCCTTCTTCTTGCCTGTCTTCGGCGGCGGCGCTGGGCCCGATAGCGGCTGCGCAGGTAAGAATTGATGGCAAGGTAGCTCAGCACCGGCACAAGAATCACCGCGCAAATAATGGTGATTGCCTTGGAGATCCCGGAGCTGCCCCCGTCTGCCTTGGGTGCCAGCGCGCTGTATACCGTCAGGCCGGAGTCCGCTGCCGTCCTTACATCCTCCTGGCACAGCAGCTGCGCCTCTGTGATGCAGGAATTCTGATACCATAGCTCTATGGTGGCAATTAAATCTCCTTTTTTCAGCGGGGCCGTCAGGCCGCCATTGATCACCGAGACATTGCGTATCAGGTTTCGCATCTGGGCCTTTGCCGGAAGCACGGTATCGATGTCCTCATTGGCAATGCCAACGGCATCGTTATTGCCGCCGCTCACCGGGAATTCCTCCATCGCCATGCCATCGTAAATCACCCGATTGACCTTGAAATTCTTATAGGTGTATTCCAGCAGCGCCACCATTTCATCGAAGTTACCGTAGTTATTTACCGTCCAGCCGTTTTCTGCAAACTGACGGGTTGCGCCCATAACCACGCACACAAGATTCAGCCCCTGTTTGGTTTCCGTGGAGCTGTCAGCGGTACACACCACGCTGGCGCCGGTATTGGCGGAATAGCTGGCAAAGCCGCTGGTGACCTGCTTATAGTTATACTTGGGCACGATGGTAGTTTCCATCAAATAGTTCAGAGAAACAAAGGTGCGCTCATCGGATAGATTGGTAGCCGGAACCGTATATTTCTGGGTGGACAGGAGCTCAAACATGGTGGGGTTTTCCGTTACCTCCATCATCATGCGGATCATGTCCCGGGCGGTGGTGTACTGATTGCCGGAACCCACGCCGTGGACATCCGTAAAGGAGGTATTGATGCAGCCAATCTGCTTGACCCGCTGGTTCATAAGATCCACAAAAGCGCTCCGCGTACCCGCCACATATTCCGCCAGTGCAACGGCGGCATCGGCTGCGTTTTGCAGAATCAGCAGGTGCAGCAGATCCCGGACGGTAAGCTGCTCTTCACTTTTGAGCTTGGCAGAGTTTGCGCCGCCGGGGATACGGGAGGCGATACCCGCCCCCACCGTCACCACGGAATCCAGATCCGGCACACGCTCCACGACGATCAGCGCAGTAATGACTTTGGACAGGGAGCCGGGAGCCAGCTTCATATCCGGGTTATAGGCATAAACAAGCGTTTTGGTATTGCGCTCGTAGACAATGGCGCTCTGGGCCGATTCCAGCTTCCGGTCAGATCCCGCCAGGGGCATTTGACCGTCCAGCGTCCGGCAGCCGTTGAAAATGGACACACTGCCAAAGGCAAAATCCGTCTGAGGCGCCTGGGCATCCTCTGCAAGATCCGGTTCCGGCTCCGTTAATGCGGGTGTATCGTCTATTACCCCCTGGGTCGTCTCATCGGCGAATGCCCCCACAGGCAGGCAGCCAACCATAAGGGCCAGTGCCAAAAACAGGCAAAGCATGGATTTTTTCATATTTCCCCCTAATATTTTGCTGCCGGGGTTGTCCGGCAGGGAAATTTCGTGTATAATTCTTTTGTGATTATAGCAGTTTTTCAAATCGCCGTCAATGTGCATCTCGGCGGTGTTTCCAAAATAGTCATAGCTTGTTTACAGCTTCCGGGGGATTTCCCCCAAAAATTGAAGGGAGACCCATTATGAAGATTCTGGTGGTAGACGACGAAGCCCTGCTGGTAAAGGGAATTCGGTTTAATCTGAAAAGCGACGGTTACGAGGTAATTACCGGCTCCAACGGTCAGGAGGCCGTGGATCTGGCAAAAACGCAGTCCCCGGATCTCATCGTTCTGGATGTGATGATGCCCGTAATGGACGGCCTTACCGCCTGCGGAAAAATTCGGGAATTCTCCGATGTTCCCATTATTCTCCTCACCGCCAAGGCCGACGACATGGATAAGCTCATTGGTTTTGACCACGGTGCCGATGATTATCTCACCAAGCCCTTTAACATTCTGGAGCTGAAAGCCCGAATCCGGGCGATGCTGCGCCGCACCGGCGCGAACGAGAAAAAAGAGGCAGGCAACCGTCTGGTGGGAGGAAATATCACCCTGGACCTGGATGCCCGCAACGCCTATAAGGGCAGCGAGCTGGTGGTGCTCACCGCCAAAGAATTTGACGTAATCGAATTTTTGATGCGCAATGCAGGCCGGGTCTACTCCCGGGAGGCACTGCTGGATACCATCTGGGCCTACGAATACCGCAGCGATATTCGTACCGTGGATGTGCACATCCGTCGTCTCCGGGAAAAGCTGGAAGAAAACCCGGCTGAGCCCAAGCACATTCTGACCAAATGGGGGGTGGGGTACTATTTCAGCAAATAACGATATTCGCAGCTACCGCACCGCCCAATTTCACTATGCCATGACCTACGTGGTCATCACCGCCGTGGTGCTGGTAGTGATGAATCTGGTGTGTACCCGGCTGAGTCAGCGGCTTTTCTACGAGAATAAAGAAAGTGCCATGATTGAAAAATGCCAGCTTGCCTCCGATGAGCTCTCCACCTTGGAGGTTTGGAGCAATGCCACCGTTTCCAATGTGCTGGGTCAACTGGAAAGCCTGCGGGCCTCCCGGCTGATTGTCACCGACCAGACGGGGCTGTGCATCTACGACAGCACAGGCTCCTCCCTGGGCGGCTATGCCCTGCTGCCGGAAATACTGGGAGCCTGCCAGGGAAACGATGTATTCTCCTGGAAATATCACGATGGGGCTATGGTCTCCCGTGCCTCCACCCCTATTGTAAGCTATGGCTCCATTGTGGGGGCTGTGTATGTTGCAGAATACGATACCTCCCAGGGCGCAGTGATTGATCTGCTGCTGCAAACCATCCTGCGGATTACCGTGGTGCTGGAATTGGCTGTGATTCTCTTCTCTCTGCTCTACTCCCGGCATTTTTCCCAGCGGATGCGGGCCATTCTGAACTCCATGCACATTATTCAGAAGGGCAACTACAACCAAAAGGTCAGCGTTGGCGGCAACGATGAGCTGACCATTTTGGCAAACGAATTCAATGATCTGACGGAACGGCTGCAAACCTCCGAAGAAAAGCGCCGTCGGTTTGTGTCCGATGCATCCCACGAGCTGAAAACCCCCCTGGCTTCCATTAAGCTCTTAACCGATTCCATCCTGCAAAATGATATGGATGCCGAAACCATGCGGGAATTTGTGGAGGATATCGGCTCCGAAGCGGAGCGGCTGAACCGGATGACCGCCAAGCTGCTGTCCCTGACCAAGGTAGACAGTCAGGAGCCTCCGGAAAGCGAACTGATCCGCATATTCCCCACCATCCATCGGGTGGTCCGGATGCTGCGGCCTGTGGCAGAGCGCTCCGGCGTAGAGATTAGGACGGAACTGGCCCAGGACAGCACGGTACTGATTACCGAAGACGACCTGTACCAAATCGTCTTCAACCTGATCGAAAACGGAATCAAATACAACCGTCCCGATGGCAGCGTAACCGTTACCGTAGACCAAACAGAGGATTTTGCCCGTTTGACCGTTGCCGACACCGGCATGGGCATCCCCGAGGAAGCGCTGAACCACATCTTTGAGCGCTTTTATCGGGTGGATAAAGCCCGTTCCCGTCAATCCGGCGGCAGCGGGCTGGGCCTGGCAATTGTCCGGGCCATCGTTCAGCGCAACCGCGGAGAAATTCAGGTGCGCAGTGTTCTCGGCGAAGGCACGGTGTTTACCGTTACCTTCCCCACTTTTGATACGGAGGTGGACGAAGTATGAAGCGATTTGTGAGTATTCTGCTTGTCTGCCTGCTGCTAACCGGCTGCACATCCAAGGCTGAGGACGACAGCATCTATTTTGTCTACCCCAAAAAAGATTACATCTACAGCATTTCCCAGGGAACGGTTGCCCGGGAGCGTCGGGATGTTACGGAGCAAAGCCTGGAATATCTGGTTCGGCTCTATCTGCTGGGCCCCCAGGACGAAGAGCTGGAAGCCATCTATCCTGCGGGCATCCGGCTGGAGGAGCTGGAACTTTCCGATGAAACCCTATCCATCCGCCTTAGCGCCATCGGCAACCAGCTGGCGGACATCTCCTTTACCCTGGCAGGGGCCTGTCTGGCCCAGACCTGTTTTTCCCTGTGCCAGGCAAACTATGTGACCGTTTCCAGCGGCGACCATCAGGTCACCCTGAAGCGGGACGCCTTTGTTTTCCAGGACGATACCGCCACTCTGGAAACCGCTGCCCCCCAAACGGAATAAGAAACAGAAAGGATTCCCTATGAAACTCATCTCCTGGAATGTTAACGGCCTGCGGGCCTGTGTTACCAAGGGCTTTTTGGATTATTTTCAAGAAGCGGACGCCGACTTTTTCTGTCTGCAGGAAACCAAACTGCAGCCTGGGCAAATTCAGCTGGAAACCCCGGGCTACAGCCAGTTCTGGAATTCCGCCGAGAAAAAGGGCTACTCCGGTACGGCTATCTTTGCCAAAGAGCCCCCTCTTTCCGTGACCTACGGCATTGGCACGCCGGAGCTGGATACCGAAGGGCGGCTGATCACCCTGGAATACCCAAACTTTTTCCTGGTCACCTGCTATACCCCAAACGCCCAGCAGGAGCTGGCCCGAATTGATCACCGCCTGGCCTGGGAAAAAGCCTTCCGGGATTACCTGGGACGGCTGGATCGGCAAAAGCCCGTGATCGTCTGCGGCGACCTGAATGTCGCCGCCACGGCAATTGACCTGAAAAATCCCAAGGCAAACGAGCAGAATGCCGGCTACTCCATTCAGGAGCGGGAGGCCTTCCAAAAGCTGCTGCACTGCGGCTTTACGGACACTTATCGCTTCCTCTACCCGGAGAAAATCGAATACTCCTGGTGGTCTTACCGATTCCAGGCCAGAGCCAAGAATGCAGGCTGGCGAATTGACTATTTTCTGGTATCCGACCGGGTGCGGGAAAAGATTCACGATGCCGTGATTCACACCGCCGTCCTGGGCTCCGACCACTGCCCGGTGGAGCTGGACATCGCGCTGTAAGAAAAGAATGCCCCAAAAGAAAACTGCCATTGTGTGCCATCCTGCACCGGTGTGGCAACCTCCCAGATTTTTCCTATCCGGGGGATTGCCACACCGGTCTGCTGACCGGCTCGCAATGACAGTTTTTTTGTCTCCGTCAGAGGAGACGTAAAACAATTTCTCGAATTTTTATGCCAGATAAATGGCCCGGCAGGCCAGCATGGTCTCGTAGCAGTCCAGCTTGCTGACCAATTCCAGAGGTGCATGCATACTCAGCACGGGCACTCCGGCATCCACGGTGACGATGTTGCGGTTTGCCATATAGGCAGCCACAGTGCCGCCGCCGCCCTGGTCTACCTTGCCCAGGGTTGCAATCTGCCACTTCACTCCGGCCTTGTCCAGGGTGGAGCGGACGTGCTGCATAGCTTCGGCAGAGGCATCGGAAGCGCCGCTCTTGCCCCGGGCGCCGGTGTACTTGCAGATAGAGACACCGTAGTTCAGCATACTGTTGTTCCGGCGGTCGCAGGTATCGGCAAAGTTGGGGTCAAAGGCATTGGATACGTCCGCAGACAGGCAGAAGGAATTGGCAAAGCACTGGCTGAGCTTGACGCCCTGTCCGTCGCAGAGGATCTCCATAAAGTATTCAAAGGCATGGCTCTGCATACCGCTGATGCCCACGGAGCCGATCTCCTCCTTATCCGCCAGAATGCACACGGCGGTGTGCTTGGGGGTACTCTCCAGATTCAGGATGCTTTCCAGCTCTGCATAAGCACACACCCGGTCATCGTGTCCGTAAGCGCCCAGCAAGCTCCGGTCCAGGCCAACTTCCCGGCACTTTCCGGCGGGAACCACCGTCAGTTCGGCAGTGCGGAAGTCTTCTTCCACCATGCCGTACTTCTCGTTCAGCAGACGCATCATGTTCAGCTTGACCAGGTCGCTGCCCTCCCCTTCCAGGGGCTCCGTGCCCAGGATCACATTCAGCTGTTCACCGGCAATGCCCTCTGCCAGGGTCTTCTTCATCTGGTCAGCAGACAGGTGAATCAGCAGGTCAGAAACCACCAGGACGGGGTCGCTCTCATCCTCGCCAATGGTCACGGTAACCTCGCTGCCGTCCTTCTTGCACACCACGCCGTGGATGGCGAGGGGCACGCAGGTCCACTGGTACTTCTTGATGCCGCCATAGTAATGGGTCTTGAAGTAGGCAATCTCGCTGTCCTCGTACAGAGGCTGGGGCTTCAGATCCAGCCGGGGAGAATCCACATGGGCCGCGCAGATATTGGCGCCCTTTTCCAGAGATTCGCTGCCTACAACGGCAATCAGGAAGCTTTTGCCCCGGTTGTTCATATATACCTTATCGCCGGGCTTTACCTCCATGCCGGGCACAACGGGCCGGAAGCCCCGCTTCTCGGCTTCCGTCGTTGCCCAGGCAGTTGCCTCCCGCTCGGTCTTGCAGCTATCCATAAAGGCAGCATAGCGCTTGCAGTAGCTTTCCATTTCCCGGCGCTGCTCTTCGGTCAGCTCCAGCAGACCGTTTTTCGGGTTATAGAGCAGGGAATCCCGCAGTTCTTCAGTAGTCATAGTTTTCCTCCATCTTTGGTATCTTGTATGGTTTCGCCTTTCATTATACCAAGTTCCTTTAGAAAGGCAAGGCATTTTCGGCGGAAATCCGCCTGGGTCCCGGCGTTCTCCAGTACATAGTCGCAGCGGGAAGCAAACCAGCTCTGGGGATGCTGGGCCTCAATTCGGCTGCGGGCGTAGCTTTCCGGAATCCCGTCCCGGAGCATCAGCCGCCCCACCCGGCTCTCCACCGGTGCGGTAACGGCAACCGTCACATCGCACAGTGGGGCCAGTCCCCCTTCAAACAGGGCAATGGCATCGATGGCGGCAAGTTTGGGCTTTTCTTCCAACCGGCAAAGCACTCCCTGCCTCACGGCGCTGTGGGTGATGGCATTCAGGTCCAGCAGCGCCTGCCCATCCGCAAAGACCACCTGCCCCAGTTTTTTTCGATCCAGCCCGTTTCCCGATACCGTTCCGGGAAATCGGGCATCTATTTTTTTCAGAAGCGCCCTATCTGTACAGAGCAGCTCGTGGTAGATCTCATCGCAGTCCAGCACCAGGCCGCCCTGCTCCCGGATGCAGGAAAGAAGGGTGGTTTTTCCGCAGCCGGTTCCGCCGGTAATTCCCAGTATCACACCTCTGCCTCCGCATCTGCAATGTGGAAGGCAGCCGCCTTTTTCAGCCGGTTCTGCACGGCGTAGGCAACGCCGCCCCCTACGGGGCACCGGGCATACACCTTGTGAATGCTGGGGTCATCCAGAATCCGCAGTGCGGAAAAAAGTCCCGCGCTCAGGGTATTTACATCCGATTCCTTGCCGTAGGCCAGGGGGGCAAGGCCTTCATATAGCGGCAACTCCTCTTCAAAGCACAGCACCCGGTCTCCGGGCTCAAAATGCCGGTGGATATATTCCGCCGCCTTTTCCCGGCTGCCGGATACAATCACCACCGGCTCTGCCGGGGCATAATGGCGGTATTTCATTCCGGGGGCTTTGACCACCGCATCCTTGTCAATCTGGGCGGTAACGGCCTTATCGATTACCAAGTCCCCCAGCACTTCTATCAGCTGCTCCGGAGTGATTCCGCCGGGGCGCAGCAGTCTGGGACGATCCTCCGTCAAGTCCACAATGGTGGATTCCACGCCCACCCGACAGGGGCCGCCATCCACAATGGCATCGATTTTTCCGTCATGGTCATGCCGCACGTGCTCGGCGGTGGTGGTGGAGGGCTTGCCGGAAATATTGGCCGAGGGGGCCGCAATGGGCACGCCCGCCAGGGCGATAATCTTCCGGGTCACATTGCTGTCCGGGCATCGGACGGCAACGGTATTGAGCCCCGCAGTGGTACGCTTGGGCACAATGTCCTTTACCGGCAGCACCATGGTCAGTGGGCCGGGCCAGAATTTTTCCGCAAGTGTGTAGGCCGCTGCCGGAATATCGTGGCAAAAGCGCTCCATCTGTCTGGGCTCTGCCACATGGAGAATCAGAGGATTGTCCTGGGGGCGGCCCTTGGCTTCAAAAATTTTCAGAACGGCCTTTTCATCCAGGCCGTTGGCGCCCAGTCCGTAGACCGTCTCCGTAGGGATTGCCACCAAGCCGCCATTACGGATAATGGTTGCCGCGATCTCCGGGGTTTCCTGGGCGTTTGCGGATAAAAATAGGGTTTTCATCATGAACACCTCATGAAAGAGCTGTATTTTTGGATTTTCCCACCCAAAGAAAAATGTCATTGCGAAGAGGCCGGTATCCCTGATGTCGCAATCCCCCCGGACAGGCGTAGCCTCAAAATCTCCAAATCGCACTTGAAAATCTGGGGGATTGCCACACCAGTCTGCGGACTGGTTCGCAATGACATTTATTTAGGGTTTCGGATTATTCGTTGGGCTGGTTGGCTGCCTCGATGATCTTGACGAACTTCTCGGGAACCAGGGAAGCGCCGCCGATCAGGCCGCCATCGATGTCGGGCTGAGCCAGCAGCTCGAAGGCGTTCTTGTCGTTCATGGAGCCGCCGTACAGGATGGAGATGGCCCGGGCATTCTTGGAGGAGTACAGCTTGCGGACAGCGGTACGGATGCCTTCGCAGACTTCCTCAGCCTGCTCGGGGGTAGCGGTACGACCGGTGCCGATGGCCCAGATGGGCTCGTAGGCAATGATCACCTTGCGGATCTTCTCCTCGGGAACGCCAGCCAGACCCAGCTTGATCTGCATGGTGATCCACTCGGTGGTAATGCCGGACTCTCTCTGCTCCAGAGTTTCGCCGCAGCACATAATGGGGGTCAGGCCTGCTTCCAGAGCAGCCAGAACCTTTGCATTGACATCGGCATCGGTTTCGCCCATAGCGCGGCGCTCGGAGTGACCGATGATGACGTACTTGCAGCCGGCATCTACCAGCATATTGGTGGCAATCTCGCCGGTGTAAGCACCGGAAGCATTGGCATTGCAGTTCTCAGCACCGATGCCGATACGGGTCTCCCGGACGGCACGGACAGCAGCGGGGATATCCACTGCGGGAACGCACAGGGCGACATCGCACCAACGGCCTCTGGGCATGATCGCCTTCAGCTGGGTCATGAACTCCTTGGTTTCGGAGGGGGTCTTGTTCATCTTCCAGTTACCGGCGATGACAGTCTTGCGATACTTTCTATTCATTCTTGTTTTCTCCTTGTTGCTTATATGTCTACACTCTGAAAAGAATGTAATTGACCAGATTTTATCTAAATTTTGGATTTCTTAAGGGAACTTCAAGGAAACTGGCAAGGACTGTAGGCGAGAGATTTCGCTGTCAGGCAAGGATTTGGAAGGGTCGGCGTACTTTGTGTACGTCCCGCTTTCAAATCCGCGGCATGGCGGCGAAAGATCCGCCTACAGCCGCAGACATTTTTCTTGGTGTTCCCGCTTAAAAATTACTTATCCTGCAGGCAGGCAATGCCGGGCAGCTCCAGGCCTTCCAGGAACTCCAGGGAAGCGCCGCCGCCGGTGGAAATATGGGTGATCTTGTCAGCAAAGCCCAGCTGCTCGCAGGCTGCAGCGCTGTCGCCGCCGCCGACGATGGTCACGGCATCGGAATCTGCCAGAGCCTGAGCCACGGCGATGGTTCCCTTTGCCAGGGTGGGGTTCTCGAACACGCCCATGGGGCCGTTCCAAACAACGGTCTTGGCGCTCTTCACGGCCTCTGCAAACAGGGCCTGGGTCTTCTCGCCGATATCCAGACCCATCTTGTCAGCGGGGATAGCATCGGCAGCCACGGTCTCAACGGCAATCTCTCCGTCGATGGGGTCAGGGAAGGAAGCGGCAACCACGGCATCCACGGGCAGCAGCAGCTTAACGCCCTTGCTCTCAGCCTTTGCCATCATTTCCTTGCAGTAGTCGATCTTCTCACTGTCTACCAGGCTCTTGCCGATATCGTAGCCCTTGGCAGCCAGGAAGGTGAAGGCCATACCGCCGCCGATTACCAGGGTATCCACCTTCTCCAGCAGATTGTTGATAACGTTCAGCTTGTCGGAGACCTTGGCGCCGCCCAGGATGGCAACAAAGGGACGCTCGGGGTTTGCCAGGGCCTTGCCCATAATGGAAACTTCCTTCTGAACCAGGTAGCCGCAAACGGCGGGCAGATAGTCAGCCACACCGGCAGTGGAGGAATGGGCACGATGTGCAGTACCGAAGGCATCGTTCACAAATACATCTGCCATGGAAGCCAGAGCCTTGCTCAGCTCGGGATCGTTCTTGGTCTCACCCTTTTCAAAGCGGGTGTTCTCCAGCAGCATTACCTCGCCGTCCTTCAGAGCTGCAGCCTTTGCCTTGGCGTCCTCACCGGCAACGTCCTTTGCCATGATGACAGGCTTGCCCAGCAGCTCGGAAATACGGTCGGCAACGACCTGCAGGCTCAGCTCGGGCTTAAATTCGCCCTTGGGCTTGCCCATGTGAGAGCACAGGATCACCTTGGCATTGTGCTCCACCAGGTACTTAACGGTGGGCATAGCAGCCACGATACGCTTGTCGGAAGTAATCTTGCCATTCTTGGTGGGAACATTGAAGTCGCAGCGGCACAGAACGCGCTTACCGGATACGTCAATATCCTCGATGGACTTTTTGTTGTAGTTCATATTGATTCCTCCAAATTACCGGGATATCTCCCGCATTTTTCCAAAATCTTTCAGGTCTGGAAAAGACAGCTGCCGCAAAGCTTCAAAAACCGTAATTGCCACCGCATTGCTCAGGTTCAGGCTTCTGGCCTCCGGGCGCATGGGAATGCGAACACAGCTGGGCCGGTGTGCCTCCAGAAAATCCTCCGGCAGCCCCTTGGTCTCCTTGCCGAAGAACAGGTAAGCTCCGTCGTGATATTCCGCCTCGGTATAGCACCGGGGTGCTTTTGTGGAAAGGCACCACATTTCCCGCACATCGTTCCTGGCAAAAAAGTCCTGGAGGTTTTCATAGTCCAGCACCTCTACCAGGTTCCAGTAGTCCAGGCCCGCGCGCTTGACGGCCTTTTCGGAGATATCAAACCCCAAAGGGCGGATCAAGTGCAGGCGGCATCCGGTTGCCGCACAGGTTCTGGCAATGTTGCCGCAGTTCTGGGGAATCTCGGGCTCCACCAGTACGATATTCAGCATCACCAAACACCTCTGCTCACAGTTTCACGGACTTTCTTTTCCAATCCATACGGCCTCTATTGTAAGTCAAATGCTGCCTAAAATCAATGAGAAAATCGAAAAAAATTAGAATTTTTTCAGCTTAATTTTTGTTTCATTTTTCTGCTGCCGTTTTCTTGTTGATTTTACCTATTTTCCCGGCGCAGGCTTTTTAAAACTTTGTCTATTCTACGCAGTGCGACAAAAATTTGGAATAATTTTTGTTTCCGATTCCTCCGAATTTCTCTCAACCGGTCAAATTTCCTTACGGCTGCGCATTCTTTTCCGATGCAAAAAGGGACTGCCAAAAACGCACAGTCACAGAAATCCGGGCAAGCCGCACGATGGGGCAATCTCAGGTTCCCGGTAACCCGGAGAAAGAGATTGCCCCACCGGAGCGGGCCGGTTCTCTATGACGCGTTTTTGGCAGTCCCTTGCGTTTCGCAGGAAGGAACTTTTGCCTTACTTCTTCAGTGCTTCCTCAACGGCAACGGCCACGGAAACGGTGGCGCCGACCATGGGGTTGTTGCCCATGCCCAGGAAGCCCATCATTTCCACGTGAGCGGGAACGGAGGAGGAGCCGGCGAACTGAGCATCGCTGTGCATACGGCCCATGGTATCGGTCATGCCGTAGGAAGCGGGGCCAGCTGCCATGTTATCAGGATGCAGGGTACGGCCCGTGCCGCCGCCGGAGGCCACGGAGAAGTACTTCTTGCCCTGCTCGATGCACTCCTTCTTGTAAGTGCCGGCAACGGGATGCTGGAAGCGGGTGGGGTTGGTGGAGTTACCGGTGATGGAAACATCCACGCCCTCGTGATGCATGATGGCAACGCCCTCGCGGACATCATCAGCACCGAAGCAGCGAACGGCAGCCCGCTCGCCATCGGAGTACTTGTACTCCTTGACGATCTTCAGCTCGCCGGTGTAGTAGTCGAACTGAGTCTGCACGTAGGTGAAGCCGTTGATCCGGGAGATGATCTGTGCAGCGTCCTTGCCCAGGCCGTTCAGGATAACCCGCAGGGGCTCCTTACGAGCCTTGTTGGCGGAACGGGCAATACCGATAGCGCCTTCTGCAGCAGCAAAGGACTCGTGGCCTGCCAGGAAGGCGAAGCACTTGGTCTCGTCCCGCAGCAGCATAGCGCCCAGGTTGCCATGGCCCAGGCCGACCTTACGGTCTTCTGCCACGGAACCGTCGATGCAGAAAGCCTGCAGGCCGATGCCGATCGCCTCGGCGGCCTCAGCGGCGGTCTTCACGTTCTTCTTCAGAGCGATGGCAGCGCCCACGGTGTAAGCCCAGCAAGCGTTCTCAAAGCAGATGGGCTGAATGCCCTTTACGATCTCGTAGGGATCGAAGCCCTTTGCCTGGCAGATCTCGCGGCACTCTTCCACAGAGGAAATGCCATACTGAGCGAGGACGCCATTGATCTTGTCAATTCTTCTCTCGTAACTTTCAAACAAAGCCATTGTTTCGTCCTCCTCTTATTCCTGACGGGGGTCGATGTACTTAGGCGCGTTGTCGAAACGGCC
>CAKTNN010000045.1 GCA_934589065.1 uncultured Oscillospiraceae bacterium | reverse complement strand
TATATACTCACCCGGGTATAGGAATTCATCCCTGCTGCAGCGGATTGCAGGTACAGGGCACCGCTAACTCCCCGACTAGTGCGACCTTGTTATAGACCGATCCGGCCTTAACAAGATATGTATTCAGTTCAGCTTGCTCTCGATAAAATCAGCCAGCTCCTGGAAGGTGGTGATCTTCTGATCTTCCATGTCCAGTTCCACACCCAGCTCGGTTTCCAAATCCATGATCATCTCTACGATGTCCAGGGAATCGATACCCAGGCTTTCAAAGGTGCTGTCGGGCTTGATTTCGGAGGCGTCCAGTTCCAGCTGCTTGGCAGCGTAATTTACGAGCTTATCGTACATGAAAATTCTCCCTTCGGCAAATTTCTTTTCAAAGGTACCTGAGATATTCTAGTACAGAAGCGTTATTTTGTCAATGCCTCTTTTTTTCCGCGGCGGCAAGTCCTGCCGCGTAGGCGGTGGCCCAGGCGATTTGCAGGTTAAAGCCCCCGGTATAGGCATCGCAGTCGATGAGCTCTCCTGCAAAAAAAAGGCCGCTTACTTTCTTGGATTCCATGGTCTTTGGGTCGATTTCCGAAACTTTTACGCCGCCGGAGGTGATGATCGCCTCCGCCACGGGGCGCTTGCCGGTGATGCCCAAAGAAAAGCCTTTCAGCAGCTCTACCATTGCCCGGCGCTTCGGCTTTGTCAGGCTGTTTGCCTGCAAATTGGGGTCAATTTCCAGCCGATCCAGCACCACGGGGATCATAGACCGGGGCAAAAGATCCGTCAGGGCGTTTTCCATGGAGCGGTTCTGATACATTTCCAGATCCCGCAAAATCCGGGCATCCAGCTTGCTTTCTTCCAAGGCGGGCTTTAAATCGATCACCAGCCGGCAGCCCTCCCCTTTCAGGTGGCAGCTGGCAGAGAGCACCGTCGGGCCGGAAATCCCAAAGTGGGTAAATAGCAGCTCCCCAAAATCCTTGTAGAGCACCTTACCCTTGGCGTTCAGGAGTTTCACCCCCACGTTGCGCAGGGAAAGGCCCTGCATTCTTTGGCAGTCCTGCCCCTCCGTTTCCAGGGGAACCAGGCTTCCCTCGGGGGATACCACGGTATGGCCCAGCTGCTGGGCCAAAAGATAGCCGTCCCCTGTAGAGCCGGTAGCAGGGTAGCTTGCCCCGCCGGTGGCAAGAATCACACTGGGGGCGTACATGGGCCCCGAATCCGTCTGCACGCCGGTGACTGCCCCATCCTGGGTAAGAATATGGGCTGCCTTCCCGGTCTTGACCGTTACGCCGGAATCGTGAAGGGCCTTTTTCAGGGCATCCAGAACGGAATAGGCACTGTCGGACTGGGGAAACACCCGGTTGCCCCGCTCGGTTTTCAGGGGGCAGCCCAGGCTTTCAAAAAAGGCCTTTGTCTTTTCCGGGGGGAAGGCCGTCATGGCGCTGTAGAGGAAGCGACCGTTCCGGGGGGTATTTTGCAGCACCTCTTCCGCTGTGCAGTCGTTTGTCACATTGCAGCGGCCTTTGCCGGTGATCAGCAGCTTCTTCCCCAGCCGGTCATTCTTTTCCAGCAGCAGTACCTTTGCCCCCTTCCGGGCGGCGGTGACGGCGGCAAGCATCCCGGCAGGGCCGCCGCCTACTACGATGAGGTCATGCGTCATGGCCCGTTACCTGTTTTTCGTACACATTGTATTCGTCCCAGATACGCTCCAGGCTTTCAAAGGTGTGGGCAATTTCCTTTTCCTTCTTGGCGGCAATAGCAACGATCAGGGCATTGATCATGCTCAGAGGGGCCACCAGGCTGTCCACCAAGGAAACCATATCGCTCTTGGCAACCAGCACATGGTCACAGCACTGGCCCAGGGGGGAGAGCTTGCTGTCTGTAATGCCGATCACCGTTGCACCGGCGGAGCAGCAGTACCGTGCCCCCTTGGTGGTGGAGGCGGAATACCGGGGGAAGCTGAACGCAACCACCGCATCGCTGGAATTGACGCCAACGATCTTTTCAAACATCTCCCCTTCGCTAAGGCCGGAAACCACATGGACATTGTTGAACATATAGTTGAGGTAATAGCCCAGGAAATTTGCCAGGGGGGCTACGGAACGCACGCCCAGGATATACACCCGCTTGGCTTTCAGAATGGCAGCCACCGCATCGTTGAATTCCTCCCGGCTGACGGTCTCCTCGGTCTGGCGGAGCTTTTCCATATCGGAATGGAAGACGGTGGAAATCACATCCTGGTCCTTCATCCGGTCGTTGGCAACCTCAATGCGCTGCACGGAGGTCAGGCGGTTGAGCACCATTTCCTGCATGGCCTTCTGCATACTGGGATAGCCGTCAAAGCCCAAATCCACGGCAAACCGCACCACGGTGGACTCGGAAACCCCAACATTCTGGGCCAGGCGGTTGGCGGTCATAAAGGCGGCCTTATCGTAGGATTCCAGGATGTATTGGGCAATACGCTTCTGGCCCTTGGAAAATTCCGGCATATTGTCTTTTAATAATGAAAGAATATCACGACTCATGGTGATACCTCCCGTATTCTGTTTATATTGGCGAGTAAAAAACTCGCACAGAGTAATAGTAGCAAACTTGGATGGAGATTTCAAGTCATGTCAGAGAGGATTTTTTTCACTTCCTCCTCCGTTAAGTACCGCCACGCCCCCAGGGGCAGATTCCCCAGAGAAAGTGTTCCTTCCGATATCCGCTTCAGGCGGGTAACCGTCATGCCCCGGGCCTGACACATCCGGCGGATTTGCCGGTTGCGGCCCTCGTGGATGGTGATTTGCAGCCTTGCTTTTGTCCCCTTTTCCTCCAGCAGCACCACCTCCGGCGCGCGGATGCGGTAGCCATCCAGCACAATGGGGGTTTGCAAAAGGGTTTCCTTTCCGGGGGCGAAGCCCGTGACCCAAACAAGGTAGGTTTTGTTCACCCGATGCCTGGGATGCGTCAGCTCCTGGGCAAAGGCGCCGTCGTTGGTAAACAGCAGCAGCCCCTCGGAATCCATGTCCAGCCGCCCGACGGGATATACCCGCTGGGAGCAGTCCTTTACCAACTCGGCTGCGGTTTTCCGCCCCTTTTCATCGGACATGGTGGTCACATAGCCTCTGGGCTTGTAGAGCATCAGGTAGACCTTTCCGTTCTTTTCCGGCAATCTCTGCCCATCCACCAGGATTTCGTCCGTTTCCGGGTCGGCACTGTCCCCCAGGGCGGCGACCGCACCGTTTACCGTCACCTTTCCTGCGGAAATCAGTTCCTCGGCCCTTCGCCGGGACGCCAGCCCCCTGGTGGAAATCACCTTTTGCAGTCGTTCTTTCATAGTTACCTCTTTCTGATGATTCGCAGTGGAGCGTTCAAGATTGCCACACCAGTGCTGCGGCACTGGTTCGCAATGACAAGGGGGTGGTGTGCGGCACCGGGAAGGCAATGGCGCCCCTTTTCGTCATTCCGAGGCAGTGACCGATGTCACTGCCTCGGGAATCTTCCCCTTGTACCAGCTTTCTCTGTTGTCGGGGTTCAAGATTGCCACACCAGTGCTGCGGCACTGGTTCGCAATGACAAGGGGGGTAGTGTGCGGCACCGGGAAGGCAATGACACCCCTTTTCGTCATTCCGAGGCAGTGACCGATGTCACTACTCCGCGCTAAGAGCCGCCTGCGGCGGTTGCGCTCTGTACACGCCTGCGGGCGTAGTGCCGTGGGAATCTTCTTGTACCGACTTCCCCGGTTGTCCAACCCCGAGATTGCCTCACACAGGGAGGGACATTTTCACCTGGAGCGGGTCTGCTCTACGGTGGCGCCGTACACCAGGGGCACGCTTCCCACAATCTTTCCGGAAAGCAAAATATAGCCTGTGCCGGCCCGCGCCCCCTCCGCCACCGGGGCATAGACAAAGCTCTGCCCGCCAAAGGCCACCTGGGGGCACTCGCCGGATGCCAGCGCGCAGTCAAAATCCCCGTCTGCCAGCAAATCTACGCTTCTTTCTCCCCCGATAACGGGCAGGGAGGCAATTTTATCTCCCCTGGAAACGATCCGGGTGATCTGATACGCTTCAAAAGCCTCCCCCAGCATTTCCGCGTGATCCTGCCAGTCCCCCGGCGCATCCAGGGTTACCGCAATCACCCGCCGGTCAAGCCGGGAGGCACTGGAAACCAGGGTTCTTCCCGCCGAGCGGGTGTAGCCTGTTTTTACCCCCTCTGCCCCCTCCACCAGCCACAGAAGCTTATTGTGGTTGCGCAGATACCGGCTGCCGATGGCAACGGTTTTGGTGGAGACGGTTTTCCGGAACACGGGGTTTTCCATGGCGTAGGCCGCCAGACAGGCCAGATCCTCCGCCGTAGAGTAGTGATCCGGGGCGTCCAGGCCGTTGGGGTTGGCAAAATGGGTGTTTTTCAGGCCCAAAAGCCGGGCCTTGTCGTTCATCAGCTCCACAAATCCCGGCACGTTTCCTCCGCAGAAAATCGCCAGGGCCACCGCCGCATCGTTTCCGGAGGAGAGCATCAGCCCATAGAGGAGCTCCTGCAATGTGAGCACCTCCCCCTCCTTCAGATACATGGAGGAGCCCTCAATGCCCACCGCCTCCTTGGGGATGCGCATCTGGGAGAGCACATTGCACTGCTCGCAAACCACCAGCGCCGTCATGATCTTGGTGGTGCTGGCAATCAGCGCCCGCTGCCCGGCATTCCGGGAAAAGAGCACCCGGCCCGTCACGGCATCCACACACACCGCCCGCCTGGCAGACACCCCCTGCACCTTTAGGGGCAACAGCAAAACGGCAGCCAGGAAAACAGCTGCCGTTTTGGCAAAAAATGATTTCATATTCCTCACCCTGGGATAGAATACCCAGGAAATGGGGCGGTTATTCCGGCTTTTTCCGGGAATCCAGGAAGGCGGAAATCTTGTCCAGGGTATCGGGCACCATTTCCACGATTCGGTCTGCAGTGGAGTTTGCAGGCTCTGCAATGGTCAAAATCCGCACATTGCCGTCCTTTACCACCAGGAATGCCACAGGGGTCACCTTGACACCTGCCCCCACGCCGCCGCCAAAGGGCATCTGGGTGGAAACCTTGCTGGAAGCAAAATCGGAGCCGCCGCCCCCCAGACCGATGCTGATTTTGGACACCGGCAGGATGGTCACGCCGTCAGAAGTTTCTATAGGTTCCCCCACCACGGTATTGGAATCCACCATTTCCCGAATCTTCTGAATGGTAGTTTCCAGCATATTGGGAAGTTTTTCACTCATTGGTCTGCACCGCCTTCACACGTTTCATTTTCAGGAATATTTTCACGGCACGGAAGCCGTATTTTACCGCCAGGCCCAGGAGTCTGTTCAGGGTAATGGTCACATCCATGCAAAAAAGAACCCGGGTTTCCTCCGATTGAAAGTCGCACTGTACCTCAATCTCCCGCTTGCGGATGACAAAGGCCTGCTCTAACCGGGGCAGCAGATTCCCCACCGCCGCCCAGGCCCTGCCATAGTTTACAGCCAGGTCGCAGGGGTCATCCCCCGCCAGGGTAAGCTTTAAAACCAGGTGGTTTACCCGCAGCTTTCGGCGCAGCGCCCCCAGGGCATCCAGTCCCAGGGAAACCAGGGGCAGGAATTTTTTCCAGGAGCCGCCCCCATCGGGCGCTTCCTCTTTCTTTGGCTGCTCGACCTTAGGCGTTTCCGCCGGTTTTTCCTTTTTGGGCTTTTTCTCCCCGAACATTCTTTTTTGCAGCCAACCGGGGAAGGGATACACCGTAACCGCAATTCTTCCCAGCAAAAGCGCCGCCCGGGGCCCGTCCTCTCCATAGTGGACGCGGATGCCCAGGGGCAGGCACCCCAGCAAAAGCAGAATTCCAAGGAAAATCAGCCATCCCATTTATTTTTCCTCCGGACTTTGGGCAACCGCCGCCTCCTCAGGAAGCTCGATGGGCTCGCCAAAGGCGATTTTCTCAATGGGCGGCAGCTCCTCTAAGGAACTCAGGCCGAAGGTTCGCAAAAAATCGGGAGTGGTTTTATACTGGATGGGGCGGCCCGGCACATTCAGCCGTCCTGCCTCTTCAATCAGCTTTTTGTTCAGCAGCGCCGCCACGGAATAGGAGCTGTCTGCGCCCCGGATCTGCTCCACCATGGCCTTGGTAGCGGGCTGATAGTAGGCAATCACCGTCAGCGTTTCCAGCTGAGAGGAGGAAAGCTTCGGGGGCTTGCGGGTTTCCAGCGTTTTGGTAATATAGTCCGCCATCTCTCCGGAGGACACCATCTGGTAGCCGTTTTCCAGCCGCAGGACACGGATGCCCCGGCGGTTATAGGCCAGCTCATCTGCCAGGCGATCGGCGGCCTGGGTGATTTCCCCGGCATCCACCTCCAAAACCTGGGCAAGGCGGGATACCTCCACCCGCTCTCCGGCGGCAAAGAGGATGGCCTCCAGAATGCGCATCAGCTGTTCTTGTTCCATCAGGTGGTTTCTCCTTCCCCGGCAAGTTTCTGATCCAGAAGGCGGACATTGGGATTTTCTCCCGAATTGTCGTCTTCCAGCGTAATGGCATTGGTTTTGCACAGCTCCAAAATAGCGAGGAAGGTGGCCACCACCTCTGACCGGGTCTTATTCCCCCGGAACAGGGATTTCAGCCGCTCCACGCCCCGCAGAATCAGCTGGCGCAGCACCTCCCCGGACTTTTTCGCCACGGGATAGGGCTCTTTGCCCACGATGCCCTTAAAATTCTGGGTAGGGGGCGGCAGCTGACGCTGGCTGCGCTCGGAAATCATTTCCAGTGCCCGAAGCAAATCCTTCACATCGTGCTGGTAGCGGTAGCCCTCCGCCTTGGGCAGAGGCTCCGGCTCTTTGGTAAAGATGCATCGCCCGATTTCGTTCCGGGGCTCCAGCTGGGAAACCGCCAGACGGATCTGCTCCATGGCTTCCTTCCGGCGGCGCTCGATCAGGCTCTGACGCAACAGATCCAGCTCGTTCTCTGCCTCCTGCTGCTCAGCGGCGGACAAAAGCATCTTGGTTTTAATCAGCATCAGGTGGGAAGCCATGGTGATAAACTCACTGGCAATCTCCATATCCAGCCGCTTCATTTCATCCAGATAAGCAAGATATTGCTCCAGAATGGCGGTGATGGAAACATCCTGAATTTCAATTTTATTTTTACTCAGCAGCAGGAAAATAACATCCAGAGGGCCCTCAAAGTCCTCCATGGTTTCGTTCCTGCTGTGGACAATACCCTCCAACCGGTACTGGGGTTCCGACATACTCAAATTCCTTTTCTTCCCGCTGGGGAAAAGCCCATCTTTCCCCGCAGCCACAAACTTTTGCACACTTTTTTGGTATTATACCATCTTTTCCACTACAGTGCAAGGGCGAATAAAAAAATAAACGAATTATCTCAAAACGATTGCATTTTCCGACAGGGTGTGATAAGATACTCCTAGAAATTTGTCCGCCGGAGGGATGCAACGTGGGAAAGAAAAATCGATATCGGGAGCTTGAGCGCCTGATGACCAGAATTCTCCTTGGGGATGCTTTGGTTTTTGTTCTGTTCCTGGTGTTCTCCGCCAAGGGCTGGGCCGTTGTCCGGGTAATTTCCGCCATCGTTGCCACCGTGGCCTCCCTTCTGAGTCTTGCCTGGCTGTTTATCACCGGGGAGCTTGTCCGCCGCAGAAGCTTCTGGATGGTCACGGGATTTGGGGCCATCTTCCTGTGCCTGATTATTTCCCTGCTGCTCCGTTATCCCTGCCCGCCTGTGGCATAAGTAGAAAACATTTTGCTTAGAAAATAGAAGCACCTCAGACTTTTCGTCTGGGGTGCTTTTTTAGGCAGAGGTTTAAACAAAGTCTATTTTTAACTGTTTTCCAAGTCCCGCTGCAATTCTAGCCAACGTTTCCACGGTTGGGCTCGTGGATCCGCTTTCAATCCGACTAATGTTGGACTGGCGGATGCCGGTCTTTTCGGCAAGCTCTTTCTGAGTCATGTGTTGTTCAAGCCTGGCAGCAATTACTGCACGGATTGCTTCGTATTCGGGCTTTTGTATCTCATATTCTTCAGCAAATTCCGGATTCAATAGCTGTTCATTCAAATAATCCCGGAAATCACTCATGGGAATGCCTCCTCTCGTAGTCCGCTTTGTATTTTAGAGCGAGCTCAATTTCGGATTTTGGGGTACGCATTGTCTTTTTAACGAATCCATTTGTCAGAATAATCTTATTGTCCACAACAAAGAAATAGAATATCCGCGAAATATCGCTTGCAAACTTGATTCGCAATTCAAACAGGCCATTTCCGACAGATTTGGAATGCGGCTGCCTGAGTGCGTTCCCAAATTCCTCCAGAATAGAAAGGCTGTGCAATGCTTTTACACGCATTTTCTTGTCCAGCGAGTTCAGGAAAATTTCAACAGGCTTTTCTCCGTTAGGCAACTGATAAAAATCAACATCAAACACGGCAGCACCTTCTATCTGTGACTAGTATATTCCTTTTTTGATATATTGTCAATAGCAAACACAGCACGTTTTCAGTGTTCCATTTACTAAGCGTATATCCGCCCAGACGTAGCACCATAACGAAAGAAACCTGTTACGTCTTTCCCGGTTGAGCGGAGCAGATTGCCACACCAGCGTGCGCGCTGGTTCGCAATGACATTTTTCCGTCATTCCGATGCAGTGACCGATGGCACTGCCTCGGGAATCTTCTCCTTGCGGCAGCGGCACACCGCAGGTGCCCGTCCCCTCACCGGTAGAACGTATTCCCACCGATGAACTCCCGGACGAGGCTGGTGGGGGGAATCTCATCGTCCACATCCGCCTCCACCACAAAATCCAGAAGCTTAACAATGGCCCGCACCTCGTCAAACCAGGCGTCCTCCGGCTGCACGGCGGCAAGCAGGGGGTAAATGTGCTTTTTCAGCACCGCCAGCTCATAGAGGGTGGAGCTGTTGAAAATCACATCCGCATTCTCCTGATAGGGGAAAATCCACTTTTTCTCCCCCTGGCGCACGGATTCCCACATGGAAAGGGTGCGCTGGACAGAGGAACCCCTGGTTTCGTAGTCCCGGACGATCCGCCGCAGCAGGCGCAGATAGCTGGTGGGAATCCGGTTGTGGTTATCCAGGTTCAGGGGAAGCAGGGGGCTGACGTACATCCGGAAAATGAGATTTTTATCCACGTTTTCCGGCAGCATTGCCGGGTTCAGACCGTGAAGGCCCTCCACAATGATCACACTGTCCTCCGTCAGGCGCAGCTTTTCCCCAAGCCATTCCCGTTTCCCGGTTTTAAAATTGAAGGAGGGCAGGCTGACCTCTTCTCCGTCCAAAAGCTGCTGCATATCCTGACGGAACAGGGCACAGTCCAGGGTGTTGATGTGCTCCAAATCCAGCTTGCCATCCGGGCCGGGGGCAATTTTGTCCCGGTCGATGTAGTAGTCATCCAGGCTCATGAGCACCGGCTTTTTGCCGTAGACCCGCAGCTGGGTTGCCAGACGGTGGGCAGAGGTGGTTTTTCCGGAGGAGCTGGGCCCTGCCAGCAGCACCGCTTTGGCCCCACGCATACAAACCGCATCCGCCACCTGGGAGAAGCGCTTTTCGTGGAGCGCCTCGTTCACCCGGATCAGCTCCCGGATTTTCCCGGAAACCGTCAGCTCGTTCAGATCGGAAACGTTTTCGCATTCCATGAGTCTTCCCCACCGCTCCCCTTCGGAGAAAACGCTGAAAAACTGGGGCATGGGGGAAAGCTTCGCCACCTGATCCGGGTTCAGATCATCCGGGAACACAAAGAGGAAGCCCCCGTCTGCGGGTAATACATCCCACACGGAAAGGTAGCCTGTGGAAGGGGCCATCTCCCCGTAAAAATGGTCGGTATATTCCCCAAAGCTATATTCGCTGCACCAGGGGCTCTGCCGCCAGCCAAGAAGCCGGGCCTTATCCGGCTGGGTCTTTTCATAGTAGGCAATGGCCTCCTCCTTGGGTACCTGGCGGCGAATCAGAGGGATATCCTGCTCCACCAGGGCAGCAATCCGCTCCTTGAGCCGGGGGACGGAAAAGTCCTCCGCCCCTCTTACGGAAATGAACACACTGGAGCCCAATGTGCAGTCCATGGTGGACTCCGCCTTGGGCCAAAGCTGGCTCAGAGCCAGGAACATGACAAACTGGGCAGTGCGGACATACACGTCCCGCCCGGCGGAATCGGAATAGCGCAGCAGGTGCACCTGCCCGCCGCTGGCTGTCATAGCTCGGCGCATGGAGGGGCGCTCCCCCTCCCCGTCCTTATCCCGCAAAGGGATATAGTTCAGGGTAAATACCTCCCCGGCGATTCTGGCAGCCAGAGGCCGCCGGGAAAGGCTTGGCGTATCCAGTCCCAACTCCTGCACAAGGGCCCGAAGGCTCTGTTCCTTTTGCGCCTGGACAGCCTGACCGTCAATATACAAATTCATGGGATCACCTTCTAAAGAAAAGCTAGCATTATTGAACAATAATTCTATCACAGCTTTCCCTATTTTTCAACATTTTTCCGATTCTTCTCCCATTCCAGGGTTGTTCCCGGGTAGTAATGCATCAAAATTTCCCGAAATGCAGCGCCACCCCGTGCCATTGCCTCCGCTCCGAACTGGCTCAGCCCCACCCGATGACCGTAGCCCCGGGTTTCAAACGTCAGTCCTTCCCCCTCCGGCTCCACCGTAAAGGCCGCCGAGCGCAGGCCCAGCTTCTGCCGCAGCTCCACCCCGGAAAAGCAGCTTCCCCCCAGTTCCACATTTTTCACCCCGCCGCCCTGGGTAAGCTCCAGGTTGGATGCCCAGCTTTCCGGATCTTCCGGCAGGGTTATATCCAGAAGCTTTTCCAGCTGTTCCCTGGAAAAGAGCGTGGTTTCCCGATAGTATCTGGCGTTTTCCTCCCCCGGGCTGTCGGTGGACAGCAAATAGGGATACGCCACTCCCCAAACATCCACCGCATCCTCCGTTTTTCCTCCGGAGCAGGAGAAGAAAGTGGCCTCTATGTAGTCTCCCCCGTAGGTCAAAACCTGGCCGTCGGTATCCGCAACCGCCTCCTGAATCCGCTGCACATTCTCCTCGCTGCCGCCTTTTTGCAGATATGTTTCCACCGGGCAATAGGCCTGGCAGCAGTTTGCCTGGGTGCACAGAGCCCCGCCGTGCTTCCGCCCGGTGGAAATGGCCTTTTGGGTATAGGTTCTGGCAGCCACGGCCTGGGCCTTCAGCGCCTCCATAGAAAAGTCCGCCGGGATTTCCCCCAGCAGCACCCCCACAAGGTAGGTTTGCAGGTCTTCCCTTTCCCCGGTGGTGAACACCACCTGCCTACTGCTATCCCAGGTTTCCGGCGGACTGAATTCCGGCACCTCCCCCCGGACAGCCGTCAGGCGCACCAAAACAGTCAAAAGCATCGGCATCACCAGGCCCATGCACAGGGCGTGGCGCAAATCGTACCAGGTTTTTTTCATAGACTTGCCCCTTTCACAAAACATTGCTCCTGCTATGGTAGCACAGTCGTATTGGGAAAGGCGGCGAAAAAACTGGGTGTTTCTTCTAACCTCGAGATTGCTGCGGTTGACCGGGCGGGTTCCCGCCTCACCCTGTCACGGCTTCGCCGCGTCACCCTTGCTCTTAACGGGTTACTCCATCTCTCTATAGCGGGCAGCAATTTTCTCCGTAATCGGAATTAGTCTGCAATCTTCAATCGAGTACACCTGATCGCATAGTTGTTCAATGTCATTGAAATGGTGTGAAGTCAGGAAAATGGTCTTGCCTTCCGCTTTCAGCATACGGATGATGGTTTTTACATCCTCATAGGTTTTGTAGTCCAGTGCGTTAAAAGGCTCATCCAAAATCAGAATATCCTGCCCCTCCATAATCGCCTGTGCAATCCCCAGCTTCTGCTTCATGCCAAGAGAATAATTGTCTACTTTCGTTTTATTATCAGGGTCAAGCCCCACTTTGCTCATGGCCTGTCGGATTTCTTTTTCTCCAATTTTCCCTTGAATGTCCGCAAGGAATTTCAGATTTTGAAAGCCATTGTAAATACCGATAAAACCGGGGGAATTGATAAATACACCCAAACTTTCGGGGAAGTCCCGGCCATTTTTACCGAGCTGTTTGCCGCGCACATAAACACTGCCCCGATCAGGCTTCTCGAAACCGCATAAAATCTTGAACAGCACTGACTTTCCGCTGCCGTTCGCGCCAACCAAACCAACAGTTGTTCCCTGTTCTATGGACAGGGAAATATCTTGAAGAATTGGCTTGCCTCCAAAACTTTTTGATACATTTTTGACTTCAATATAGGAACTCATATTCTGTCCTCCTAATTCAATATTTTCTTGTAGCCACACATAAGGATTCCCGCAATCATCAGCGTTGAAATGGCAGCCTCTATCCCTAAGGCGGATACGGCAGAAATTCCAGTCTCCAGTTCCACAATGGAAATTCTTGTCAGGCTGGAAAGGCCAAGGGGCAGATAAGTTATCCAGTTTCCCGGAAGGATACAGAGCAGATTCCCCGCCACTAACACAAGAAAACCGATTGTTACCTGCCTTGTTGCAATATAAATGCTGAACATAATCAGATATTGCGCAAGTATATCGAGGTACTTCATCAAAACCGCATAGCTTAGAAGCCGAAATGAAGGGATTGTTGATCCAGTTCTGAATAGAACCACCCCCACAAGGCCAGCCATAAGCCAAAAAAACGCATATATTATGAGAAATTTTATACTGACCAATAGGATCCCCTTCACGAGATGCCTACGGCTTTTTGCACGCACAGAAATAAAAATAGATTGTCCATTAACCGTATGTTCCACAAAAGCCGCCAGCAGGTATAGCGGTACACCGCCGGTAATCAGCATTTCCAGAAACGGGAACACCTGAAAATATCCTGTTCCGTGTCCCGCAAACAGCGAATATATCCATTCTGCATCGGATTCTGCATATCCCAGCCCTTTATAAAGCGTAATTCCAACCACAACAGCCAGAAGGATCAGAATATTGCGCTTCGTCATCAGTTCGTAGGAATAGTACGCGGCAATCCCGTGACGTTTCAGGCGAAGTTGTGGCAAATGCTCCCGCCACGCGAACCGCACAGAAAACAGAATTGTCAGTATAAATAGCAGCAGCGTGAATCCTGTAATCCATGGACGAGCCGGCGCTCCAAAATTGTGGTGTAAAATCAGCAAATGATTAAAACCTGTCAGTGGAAAGCTTTGAATCGCGGGAAGCTTTATCCACACAGCCGAAACGATATAAAGAGCCATAATGATTCGGACAGTCCATTTTCTCCCGGCAAAGTGTCCAATCCACATACAGATTCCAAATATCAACCAGCACCCAACAAACTGATAGAGCGTAAATCCCACAAACGCCTGTAAAGGGTTCGAGAAAACCTGCTGCAATATGGGAAACAGCTCTGTTTCTGCTGCTCCCCCAACAATATTCCAGGCGTTGCCGAAAGGTAATCCGATACCGGACAGAAGAATTGCCCCAGTTTGAACAGCCGTCAGAATGACTGCGATCAAACCAACCCCAATCCATTTTTTCAGAAAATAAGAATGGTAGCTTTGAAACCGTAAGATGATTGACTCTCCGTCGTCATCGATAAAGGAATAACAGCTTAACAGTACAATCGGAAGCACAAAATAGGTCAGATAGTAATGGTCTGATACCGCCGACAAGATGTGCCGCTCGTATGCAATCCCTCCGTTTAACCTCCCACTGATGGAAAAAAGCATACATCCGGCAAACAGGGCAAGCGACTTTCCGTATCCCCACAAGCGGAGATTTTTCTGGATAAGCGCAATCATAACGGATTCAAATGGTTACGACAGCATTTTTCTTAGAAAGGAGAAACGCTGTCAGGCCAATCACAATGCTTAAAACAATTGGGCCAAAGAAGAAAGAGGAGATCGATACCACCTTTGGATCGACTGCTGCGGGATCAAAAGCGACGACCAGCCGCAGTCTCTCCAAGCGGAGAATCGCCAGGACAAAATTTTCTAAAATGGAATACACAAATGGCCCGGTAAGGATCACAAAAATGTTTTTGCAGTATAAAGCGAGGACAAATCCGAAGGTCATTACAAAAAGGCTGAC
>CAKTNN010000044.1 GCA_934589065.1 uncultured Oscillospiraceae bacterium | reverse complement strand
GGACGATATAGGACTCGAACCTATGACCTTCCGCACGTCAAGCGGATGCTCTAGCCAGCTGAGCTAATCGTCCAAACCTTCCGAGCACGCTCGGAACAGTTTGTATTATACAGGAAGCCCAAAGAAATGTCAAGCATTATTTTTCCTTTTTCTAAAAAACGCCATATTTCCTTTTTTTGTAGGCTTCTGCATTTTAAAATGCGATTTTCTCCGGTGAAAAATTTCTCCCACAAAGAACGCCACCAAGGCCGAAAAGGTCTGGGCGTAGGTCTGAAGCGACAGGCCAAATTTCATATATTCATAAGCGGTCGCCACGGACATCAGGATAAAATAAGACCACCCCAGAAATTTTAGCTTTTTGCGGAACCGATCGTGATACCGGACGAGCATCCAAAGTGCAGGTTCAGGGTCAGCAAAGTCACCGCAATTGCTTCCGCAATCCAGTAGGCTTTCAGAATAAGAGACGGTTTTTCCCCTTCTTTTTTGACCAGATTCCACTAGTTGCTGCACCGGGTTACAACGCCCCAGAAGAGCCCCGGCACCCCATCGAATGCCCAGGATACCGCATCGCTGACCAATCTGGCAATGCATACAAGCATCAGAATTTTGGTGACTTTTTTCTGTTTCAATTTTCCCCTGAATAGGTACATGATGACGCAAAAAATTAAGGTGACCCACAGTTCGCTACTATTGACATAGAACCTTTCAACAACGCCCCCACCGGTCATCCGGCGGGGGCGTTGTTGTGGAAAAGGGCACATTGCAAAATGCACCCTTTGGGTGCTATTACTTCAGACCGGCCTGCTCCAGCAGAGCGGGAATCTTGTCTTCCCAGCCCAGGCTCATGATGTGGACGCCCTGGCAGTAGGGCTTGCACTCCCGGATGATCCGGGCAGCAATTTCCACACCGGTGATACCGGCCTTGGTCTTTTCCTTGTCAGCCTGCAGTTCCTCGATCAGTGCATCGGGGATATGCACACCGGCGACATTCTTGTTCATGAACTTGCACATACCGGCAGACTTGGGGATAATGATACCCACCTGAACAGGCTTGCCGAACTGCTTGGCCTGCTCCATGAAACTGATGAACTTCTCCGGCTCAAACACGGCCTGGGTCTGGAAATACTCCGCACCGGCCTTAACCTTCCGCTCCATCTTAACCAGCTGTGCATCCACGGAATCAGAGCAGGGAGAAACCACAGCGCCCTTGGCAAACTTGGGGGGCTCGCCCACCAATGCATTGCCGCCCAGATCCACGCCGGTTTCCAGCAGGCTGGCAGTATGCAGCAGGGAAACGGAGTCCAGGTCGAATACGGGCTTTGCCTGGGGATGATCGCCCAGCTTGGTGTGGTCGCCGGTCAGGCACAGGATGTTGTCAATACCCAGCATGGCAGCGCTCAGCAGATCGGACTGGAGCGCAATGCGGTTCCGGTCGCGGCAGGTCAGCTGGAAAATGGGGTTCAGGCCTGCATCCTTCAGCACCTTGCAGGTAGCCAGAGAGCCCAGACGCATGACAGAGGACTGGTTATCGGTAACGTTGACAAAATGCACACCGGACAGATACTTCTTGGCATCTTCTACCATGCCATCAATGTGAATCCCTTTGGGAGGGCCGACCTCGGCAGTAACAACAAATTCGCCGTTATCAAACAGTTCTGTAATTCTCATAATTATACTAGCTCCTCATTATTCAGATTCTTTGGCGGCCTTGGTAGCCTCGTCTGTGTTAAAATCATGCAGCTGCGTGGGGCATTTCAGAACATCCAGACGGCCCTGAGCCTTCAGGCGCTGAATGATGCGCTCCCAGCCGCAGTCCATCTCCGGGCAAACCTCACATTTACCGTTTTTGGTGCCGCCGCAGGGGCCATTGACCAGGCTCTTGGAGCAGGCAGTAATGGGGCAGATTCCGCCGGTGAGATTCAGGAAGCACTCACCGCACTGACCGCAGTCGTATTCCAGAGGGGTTACGCCCTGGAAGCCGGGCAGTTCAATGGTATCGCAGCAGGCATACACAGGCTTGTCCTCCAGTACAGAGGAGATGGTCTGCACGCCCACGCCGCAGGAGAACACCAGCACAGCATCCGCCTCGCTGATCTGTGCCAGGACAGCGCGCAGGCGCAGAGCCAGCTCATCGGGGTTGCACACGTAGTCGGTGGTCAGAACTCCAACCACTTTGCCCTCGTCAGCAAGCTTCTTCTGCAGAGTCTTGGCCTCTTCCTCGGGGAAGCCCACTTCCTTACAGCCGTGGCAATTGATGATAAAGACCTTGCCGGAAGCCAGGGATGCAATGGTCTCTTCGGATTTCAGTTTTGTCATTAACATGATTCGGTTTCCCCCTTATTTCTTCTTCAGCAAGGGCATTACCAGGCCCTTGGCAGCGTTGATCTTGGAAACCAGAGGAATCTTGGAGGAGCAGATGTACTCACAGCACTTACAGGAGAAGCAGTCCATGACGTTCAGCTTCAGCAGGCCCTCTGCATCGCCCAGCTGGCCCAGCTTATAAATTTCCAGAGGTGCCAGTTCCATGGGACATACATCCATGCAGCGACCGCACTTGATGCATTCCTTCTCCTCGGTGTGATCTGCGGCAATGGCAATAATGCCGTTGGAGCCCTTGATAATGGGCACATTGGTATCCTTAATGGGAGCGCCCATCATGGGGCCGCCCATCTTGAGAACCACATCCTTGCCGGTCACACCGCCGCAGTGATCAATGATCTCCTGCACATTGGTGCCCAGTTTCACAATGTAGTTGCCGGGGTTCTTGATGTATTCGCCGGTAACGGATACCACACGCTCGATAAGGGGCAGCCCCTTCTGGATGGCATCGGAGATGGCCTTAGCAGTGGAGGTATTGGAAACCACGCAACCCACATCCGCAGGCAGCTTGCCGCTGGGAACGGCCCGGCCCATGACCTTCTTAATGAGCATCTTTTCAGCGCCCTCCGGATACTGGGTCTTGGCGGCGACCACGCGGATATTCTCGTATGGCTTTACCTTTTCTTCCATCAGAGCCACAGCATCGGGCTTGTTGTCCTCAATAAGGATAACGCCCTCCGGTGCGCTCACGGCCTTCATCATAGCCCGCAGGCCGAAGACAATGTCATCGGCATATTCCAGGAGCACCCGATGGTCGGCGGTCAGATAGGGCTCACACTCAGAGCCATTGATGAGCACGGCATCGATGGGCTTGCCGGGCTTCAGCTTTACGTAGGTTGGGAAAGTAGCGCCGCCCATGCCGACAATGCCCTTCTCCTTTACGATATCTACAATCTCATCGGGAGTCAGCTCTTCCAGAGGCTTATTGGGCACAACGGACTCATGGAGGGTGTTCTTACCGTCGTTCTTAATTACCACACTCATAATGCCGGGGCCCTTGTTGGGATGGGTGTGGGGCTCCACGGCAACTACCGTACCGCTGACACTGGAGTGCACCGGCGCACTGATAAAGCCCGCCTGCTCGCCAATCAACTGGCCCACCTTGACGGTATCACCGGGCTGAACAACGGGGTTGGCAGGAGCGCCAATGTGCATTGCCAGGGGAATGATAACGGTATCGGGCTCCGGGAACTTTTGCAGGGCCAAATGCTCCGTATATTCTTTATGTTCGGTGGGATGGACGCCGCCATAGAAGCCCTCGTACCGCTTAGCACGGGCCTGCGCCACATACTGCTTGATGGCATCCACGTTGACCTTAGAGTAGTCACGCAGCTGCACGGGCTGATCCAGGAATTCCTTAGTTCTGCCCTGCTTTTCCAGGCGCTGGTAAATCTTTTCCCAGGCGCAGTCCTTCTTGGGATCGATCTCGCACTTGCCGTTCTTCGCGCCGCCGCACTGACCGTTTACCAGGCCCTTGGAGCAGTCTACGATGGGGCAGATTCCGCCCGTGACGTTCAGATAGCACTGGGCACAGGCGCCGCAGGTCTTCTGGGTCAAGGCCATACCATGGTGTCCAACGTAATTCAGGGAATTGGTTGCGGTAAAAACAGGCTTGTCTTCCAAGTCTGCCACAGTCTGAACGCCCAGGCCGCAGGAGATAACCACAACGTTCTGCGTGCCCTCCGGCAGGATTCCTGCCAGTTTCTTTTCGGTCTGCACCTTGTTGCAGAGAAAATCCACCTTGGCTGTTCCGGTGATGTGCTTACCCTGTGCTTCCGCGAATGCCGTAAACGCCCCCATTTCCGGCTCTTCGGTCGTGTTGAACTCTTTGAAGCACTTGTTGCAGGCGACTACGAAGAGGTTATCCTTCCCCGCGAGCAGCCCTTCCAGTTCTTCGTTGCTCTTTAACGCATACTTGGTATAATCCACCAAATACCACCTTCTCATCGTTTTTATTATTCGTTTGCAAGGCCACGAATACACTTGAATTATATCACAGGTTGGGGGCAAATGTCTAGAAGTTTGGACGCAATTCTATCTCGACCCGTTGAATTTTTCGTGAACAACAAAAACGCACCGGTTTTCCCGACCTTTGAAGGTCAAAGAACCGATGCGCTGATTGTTATGAAAAAAGTTTCTGGCGTTGGCGGCATCCGTGGCATTGGCGGCTTTTTTCATGGAGCCGTTGAACACAGGGATCGCGATGCTAATCAGGACTGCGATAATGGCGATTACCACCATTACCTCCATTCATGTAAAACCTTTTTTGTTCATGAAGTCTCCCCAGAATTTAATAACTCAACCTCCGTGCTTCTGGAGGACAGGGCCTTGGCACGGTCCTCCTGAGCAGCGGCGCTATTGTAAACATTCACCGTCACAACCACCCGGTCTGCGGTGCTGTCCCGGGTCAGCTCCACATTGGCAGCCAGATTGTTGGGGTAGGCACTATCGGGCAGCAGCTTTTCCGAAGTAGCGTTGATACGATCCTGGGCATAGCCCCGGTAGACCTTTCCATCGGTTACCTCAATGACCCGGTTTGCATTCTCCCGCATATCGGTAAACACCAGCGTGCTACCGTCCCACTGAGCATCCTTACTGAAGCGCAGCTCATCGCATACAATATCGCTGACCGTGGCACAGAGCACCTGGGCCTCGGAATTCAGGATGGACTTGGAATAGTTCTCCACCGCAATCTGAATGCCCAGGGTTGCCGCTGCGGAAACCAGAAGCATAATCACAATGGTGCACAGCATTTCGACCAGGGTGAAGCCCGCTTTTTTTCTGCTCAATTGGATCCCTCCTGGCTCTGCGCCGGAGCGGTAAACCACCGGTAAAGGGTTTTTGCATAGTTTTCCTTGCCGGTTTTTACCTTATCCGGGTCTGTTTCGTGCTTTACGATTTCGTACTGGCTTGCAGTGTTTGTGGTTATATCGTACACCTGCATAATGCCGGACTGGGTCTGCGCCTTTTCATCGGAAAAGGAAAAGTCCCGGTCGGCGTTTTTTATCTCGCTATTGGAGCGGGCGGCGGAGACGATTGCCGAGCAGAGGAAAACAAAGACCAGAGAAAGAATCAGGATGCCTGCCAGGGACTCAATGATGGTTTCGCCCCGAATGTCTTTCAGTTTTTTCATGGCTGCTCATCCTCCGACGGCTGTTTTTGGAATTCCACGGTGTTGGCGCTCCAAACCAGTTTGTCTTCCAGGGTTTTGGTAAAGCTGTTTTCATCCGTAGAAACGGTGGTGCGGGTAAAGTTCCCCATAATGGTTACGGTGATCTGGGTAGGTGCCTCCGGCTGGGTGTAGCCGCTGACCGCGCCGGAAAGGCTGTTGGGCAGCAGATTTGTAAACACCGCAGTCAGGCTGCATTGGGCGCCGCCCTGCTCCTCCATTGCGCCGCCGGTCTTTTTCAGGGTGAAGGTGACGGCTACAGGCTCGTACTCGTCCACCAGGATCAGATAATCCTTGGTGTGCTCCGTGTTCTCACTGCCGGAAAAATCCTCCACAAGGGTCTGAATTTCATACCCGAAAGGGCCCTGGAGACTGGGCTTTTTTACCACGGTGGGCTGTCCGGTTTCTTCCGCAAACGTGTTATCCTTAAAGGTGTGACGCACGTCCTTTTCGTATGCACCCATGCTCCCCACGGATTCCTTGAGCATTTGGGCTGCGGAATTTACCGTAAGAAAGGCTTGCTGCCGATCCGTCTGGGTCAGCGTGCTTCTGGCAGCACTGGCAGAGGCCGCCAGAATGGTGTGGCTGACCATCATGGCAACCAGCATAAACAGCAGCGCCAGGATCATAGAGGAACCCTGATTGCTGCCAAGTTTTCGGAATATCTTTTTCAAAAGGGGCACACTCCTTTCCCTGGCAGGACGCCTGAATAATCAGGCGTCCTCCGTTTTTTCTTCTGGGGAATCTTCTTCCGATTCCGTCTTTTCCTCAGGCTCTTCCTCCGGCTCCGGTGTCGGTTCCGGAGTAGGCTCTGGCGTCGGTTTCGGAGTAGGCTCCGGTGTCGGTTCCGGAGTAGGCTTTGCCGGAGGCTCCGCCGGGGTAGAGACGGGCTCCGGGGCCGCGGCCTTTTCCGGGGCAATTACCGTTTCCTCTTCCTCGGGCATCTCGTCGGCTGCCACTTCCTCGATCTTTTCCCACAGGGCGTAGAGCGTTCGGCTGGTGTAGCTAACCCGCTCGCCGGTTTCCTGTCTGACTGCATCCTCCAGGGTTGCTCCCTGGGTAAGCAGCTGACCGGAGTCATCCGCATTTACCGCCCAGCCCCTGAAGGTGTAGCCCTCCCGGGTGGGAACGGGAAGCGCTTCGCTTTCCATTTCGGCGTTAAACTTCCAGGTGGCATTCTGGGTAACACCGTCCCGATAATTCAGGGTAATGGTATAGGTTTGCAGCTCCCACAGGGCGTAGAGCTCCAGGGTTTCCCCGTGCTCGATAGGCTTTCCGTCCACCAGAGGTACAGCTTTTACAAAGTCTTCCGCTTCGTAGCTGTCCGTATCGGCGTTGTAGGGATAGTCCGGATCAGTGGCATCCGCAGCCATCGCCCAGCCACGGAACTTGTAGCCGGGGCGCTGATAGGTGCATTTTGCCAGGTGGTTGCTCGCCTCCCCGAAGGTAAAGGTGGAGTTGGGCATATCCGTATTGTCGTCCATATCCGCATCGGGATAGTTGACATTGTACTTTACCTGATAGCGGATATTCTGCTGCTGCTGTGCAACCGTCAGGTTTCCGGTGAGCTTGTCCTGGGGAATCTTCCACACCCAGTGCTTGCCCACTTCCAGAGTGGGCAGGGTGATGTTTTTGCCCGCTGCCTTCTGCACCAAATCCGCAGATAGGGTATCTTCCGTCAAATCCTTGTAGGCGGAAGCAAAGGCAGTATCCTGGGGCACACGGTAATCAGCAAGCTTCTGCTGCGTCACCGTTCCATCTTCCCCTTCCTCCTGATAGACGAAGGATACGGTATTGGGCCGCTGATAGGTCAGAACATAGGTCTTTCCGTTTCCTCCGGTGAGGGACAGGCGCAGACTCCACTGCTCGTCCCCAACCCCATCCAGGGTCAGCAGGCGATAGGCAAAGTCCGTATTCGCACCGGGCTCCGAGCCATCCTTCAGGGTCATGCTGTAGGTGGCTTCTCCGATGGTGCAGTCGTACCGTTTTCCACCGGTGACGGGGGGCTTTCCCTCCTGGGGCTCATAGAGCTCCATGGTCTGGTAGCCGCCGGTTCCCACCTTCAATTCAGCCGTTTTCACGGTGAAGGCTTCCAAATCGGTATAGGAAACTTTGGGTGTATTGGTGACATAGAGGAACAGGCCCTCTTCGCCCAGATTGGGGGCATCCTCCTGCTCGTATTCTACTTCGCCGCCCTTGGTGATATCGGACGCCTTGGGGGTGTGGGGGATGCTGACCTCTGCAAAGCTTTCGCCATCGGACAGGCCCAGCACATCGCTGGAATATACCGTAACGGGAATACTCAGCTGCAGGAGCTTGGGCTCGGCGGTAATGCCCTCAGACTTGCCCCAGGTGTAGGTCAGGGTCAGGGTCAGGCTGCCGTCGCCTCCCTGCAGGCCTTTTAGACCTGTGAGGGCAAAGCTGCCGTCCTCGGCGGACTCAATAAACTGCTTATCCCAGGACAGGATATCTTCCGCAGCGCTGAGCTGCAAGCCCCACTCCAGCACCGCATCCTCACCGGGGGTGAAGGGATTGGTTCCGTCCGTCAGGGCAATGGAAATATCCTTTGCAGTCTCACCCTCGTACACGGTGATTTCCGTGCCCTCCGGCACAACGGAAATTTCCAGGGTGGTGGTAACCGTCAGGGTAAAGGTGGCACTGTAGCCGCCCAGCACTGCCTTGACCTTGACAACGCCGGGGTGCTGGCCCAGGAAGGTGGAGGTATAGAAGGAGCCTGTATCGTCGGATTCCAGCTTAGCACCCTTCACCAGGAAGGAGGCCGCCGCACCGGCAATATCCTCCTCGGTTTCCAGGAGCTTTCCGTCCTCGGTATAAAGGCTGTAGGTAGGCGTGCCGGAAAGGTCACCGGCAAGATCGATGACATAAAGCCTAAAGTCCAGAGTTGCCTGCAAGGCCTTTGCCTCCAGGGGAACGGCATTTGCCATAAACCGGGCAACCACCTCCTGATTGGGATTCTCCGGCTCCTCCGGAGCATCCGCCACCCGGTTTTCTTCCTTGGGCTCGGGCAAATCCAGGGTGACCGGGCTTTCTTCCGGTGCATCCCCGGTGTCTTTATTCTCCTGGGAATTCTCTACAGGCTCAGGCGTTTCTGTCTTCTGGGGTGCTTCCACAATTTCCATTTTCGGCAGGTCTGCCCCTTGGGTCTTGGGCGTTTCCGGGGTTTCTGCCTTGGGTGTCTCGGGAGTCTCTGCCTTGGGCGTCTCGGGAGTCTCCGCCTTGGGCGTCTCGGGAGTCTCTGCCTTGGGCGTCTCGGGAGTCTCTGCCTTGGGCGTCTCGGGAGTCTCTGCCTTAGGCGTCTCGGGAGTCTCCGCCTTAGGTGCTTCCGCCGGCTTCTCTTCCTCCGGGGCATTGACAACGGGCTGAAGCTCGTCTTCCTCCGGCAGCAGGCTCTGCCCGGTGGTATTCCGGTCTTTTACCAAATCCAGGGCAGCGCGCTTGCTCTGCCAGTAGAGGCCATGCTTGGGCCAGACGCCATAGTGAACATAGCTGCCGTTCTGGGTCAGCACTGCGGGGAAAGGATAGTTCATGCCCTCCAGCTGAGGATCGCCCCCGGCGAAGGTGAACTTGCCTTCGGTTTCCACGCCGTTTTCGGTTTTGGTAACCTCCCGGAAGGTTCCTGGGATTTCTCCCCCATTGAGGAGTTTGCACAGTTCCTCTGCCTGCATATCGCCATAATTGATATAGGGGCAATTGCTGCCGTTTTTGAACTGAATTCTCCGTGCCGTTCGGCTCCATCCGCCGCGTGCATCATATTTTTGGCTTTTAAAGGGATTTACGTTCTCGTCTTCCCATGTGAAGTCCCACTTTTCCGCAACATACCACGTGTATTCTCTGGATTTTTCCACCGCAGAGGTCAGAGCGTAGCAGTTGTGCATCTCCACATAGTCAGTATTGGCAACGACCGTATCAAATCCGCCCTGCAATTCACCGTTGGAAGCGATGGAATTGGTAGATTTGACTCCGTTTCCGCTATTGCCCCAAACAGATTCCGGAAGCTCCGTGTAAGAATAGCAGTTGTACAGCCTAGTCGGCACAGAAACATTGCCAATCAAACCGTTCAGATTGCCGCCGGTACGCAATACAATACCGCCGCTGAGGCCGCTGATCCAGATACTGGTCGTTTTGGGGTCATCCCCGGTATTCTGGTTTACAGAACTGGTAACCTTGCCGCCGGCATAGCAATTGGTAATCACTGCCCGGGCGCTGCCCACCAGACCGCCGATCCGGCAATTCTGATATTCCTCATTGTAGCGAAGGCCAACATCGATGTTGTTGACGGCGCTGCAGCCTGTAATATTCATAGTTGTGGAACCAACCAGGCCGCCAAGAATACCGCCGCCCCAGCCGGGGCATCTGCTCTGCAAGTCCTTAATGGTATAACCGGACACCGTGCAGTTTTCAAACGTTGCGGCATTGTCTGCCGTCTGTCCGGCAAGGCCAACAAGGCCGCCGACGCAGTACCAGTTGGCGCTGTCCAAATGGGTAATGGCAGCTCCATCTACGTTGCCGTAAAGCACAATATTGTGCATATTGGCATCCACTGTGATACCGAACAGGCCCAGGCACTGGGCATTGGAAGTGATCTGGACATTCCGAATGGTGTATGCCTGCCCATTGTAAGAAGAAGTAAAGTATGCCATAATCGCTTTGGAGTCGGCACTATCCCACTTTTCGCAGTCAGTCATACCGCCAATGGGGGTAAATCCCGTTTCTCTGCCGGTGCTGCCGATATCATGGCCCTGCACAAAACTCAGCTTCAGTGCAGTTTTCTGCTCACTTCGTACATTTTCGGGAATTCCGTCCCAAATATACTCCAGTCCGCTGGCATGACCGTAGGAAAGATAGGGATAGGCAAAGTAATAGCCGTTGATTCTCTTGACCTCGTCCCGTTCCTGCACCAATTCCTTGTTGGTCATGTTCCAGTTTTTCATGTCTTTGTAGGAATATTCGCCTGTAATCTTGCTTCTGGCAGACTCAATACTGGTGGTGGCGTTTTCCTTTACATAGTTCCAGTTGATATACTGGAGCTGGTCCAGAGAGCGCACCTGATAGGGCATATTCTCGCTTCCCGGCTTTGCGCTGTTGGTTGGAAGGATCTCCGGGGTCACCTGTTTGCCGGATTCATCCGTATAAGGTGCCAGACGGATGGAGTCCAGACTAAAGGCATTGGCAAAGAAGGGAGAAACGGAATAGGTATATTCTCCGCACTGGGTTTTCCGCAAATCTCCCGTTCCATCCTTCACCACGGGGTAGTAAAGCTTCCAGGTGGCATTGCGGTCGTGTTCGGAATTGCCCTCGCTGTGATCTCTTTTGTCAGTATCCATCCGGAGGCCGCTGTCTCCTGTGGTGTAGGCAACGAATTCATAGCCATACTGGCTGAATTCCTTCTTAAGCGTGGCCTCTACCCCGGTGTTTTCTTCCGCAGGGAGGGTGCAGTCCTGGGTTTCCAGATAGGGCTTGCCGTTATCGGCAAGGGCGGCATCGGGCTTATAATAGTAGCCATAGCCGTAAGAAACCACCTCGCCGCCGTCATTGTGGACGGTGCAGAGGGTGCTGTAGCGCTTGGTGAGTTTGCCATTGGATGTACCCTGGAAGGTAATATGCACGCCGCCATTCTTGCCGGTTTCTTGCTCCCAGTAGAATACGCCGAATTCGCCCACGTTCTTTTCCATGCTGGGCCAATCGCCGTAGTGCACGTTGGCATCCCCCCGGCGAACGCTGGCAGGATAGGGGTAATGGGTGCTTTCTGTGGTGTGCAGCGCGGTGGCGCCCTTATGGAAGCCCGTAAGCTTCATGTTGTTTACCATCCACTCACCGGAAACTGGCGTTCCCTGGGCGGTAGCGGCAAACTCGTTGGTTGCGGTATTGAAGCTGTAGAATTCATCCCGATAGGAGTAGGTGCCGCCATCGAGATAGTAGCAGCCCAGAGCCGTACCGCCGGTGCGGGTAAAGCCGTAAATCTCCGTATCGCCGCCGCCCACCAGGGCCATGCCGGCATAGCACCGGGTGATGGTGCCGCTGGCGTTATCTCCGGCAAAACCGGAAATGCGGTAGGTATTCCGGTGCTCCTGGTCGGTTTCCGCCATATTCATCGCACCGAAGGCATAGCTTTCAATCACGCTGCCGCCGGAATTTCTGCCCACCATGCCGCCGCCGTAAACATCGGACTGGTAGCTGGTCAGCACCATGCTGGGGGTATCTGCAGAGGAGGTGCGGATGGTGCCGCCCTCGTTGCTGCCAACCAGGCCACCCACATACAGGTGCACCCCATTGTAGCCGGAGGCGGACAGGCTGAACCCTGCCGCAGCGCAATTGCTGATGCGGCCCTGGTTGCGTCCTGCCAATGCGCCCACGCCTACGGTCTTGTTGCCGCTGGCTACGGTGAGGGTTGCCTCCGACTCACCGTCCTGCGCACCGGCAGTCTTGTGGGTGATGGTAGTAGATTTGCTGCTGCTCAGCAGGGCCACATTGGAAATCCGGCCCTGAGCCCCCACCGTGCCGAACAGACCGGCATAGTTTTCCTGGGTGGAGACATTTGCCCCCAGGACGGTGTAACCCTGCCCATCGTAGCGATGGACAAAGGGAACTGCCTCCGTGCCGATGACATTCTGGGCAGTGAAAGCTGCGCCGTAATAACGCTGCCAGTCATAAAACTTGTAATCCAGATCCATCTCCTGGAATACCGCATTCTCCGGGGTAAAGAGAGCGCTGTAGCGGTCATAGAGTCTGCTGAGCGCAAACAGCTGCCGGGGGGAACGGATTCGCAGGATGGTAGGCACTTCCTCGACATTCTCGGAAATGCACTTGGCAAAATTGGGGTTAAAGTAATAGGTATGCTCCGTACCGTTATCCTGAACGTACAGCTTCTGGTAGAAGGTATCCAGGAGATCGTCGTCGTTCTTCAGAACGCCTATATCCAAAGGATAGAGATAGTAGGTGGTTCCCGTCCTCTGTGCAGTAACCGTGATGCAGTTAGCATCGCTGAGAAGAACATCCTTGCCATTGTACTGGATGCTGACGGAGGTAGCACTTCTTTGGGCAAGGAAGGCCAGAGCGTAGCCATCGCCCTTGAGCTTAACCCGGTGGCTGTAGTCCATATCCCCATCGTTGCGGTAGATATTGTCCACTGCCACGTTGCCGCCCCAGAAGCTATAGGCATTGTTGCTGACTTCAAAATACACCAGAGCGCCATCCTGGAATTCGGCAGACCAGTCGCCATAGTGGCGCATACCGCTGAGTCTGGGATAGGGATATGCGCCCAGGTTCTGGTTCATCAGCAGGTAAGGATTGCTGGCGTTCTTAACATCGGTGGTGCCTCTTGTAAAGGGCGCTTTCAGCCCCTTATAGAATACACCGTTACCGGACAAATCCGGTGCGGTGATGGAGGTCAGGCCTTTCCCGGTCAGGGTCTCCGCACCATTCTTGGCAATGTAAAACACATCGGAAGCGCTGGCGCACTTGGGGGCAAGGATATAGAAGCCCAGGCTGGGATTTACCACATAGTCCACTGCCGCGTAGCCATTGGTGGCGCTCTTCAGGCAGTTATCCTGGGAATTGAATACCACCAGACCTGCCGCCTTTTCAGCTGCTGCCTGGAAGCCTACGGCATAGAAGTCTTGCAGAAGGATGTCGGCCCTGGAACCGGCATAGCCCACCAGGCCGCCGGTAGTAGTCCCCTTCAGATAGCTATCGGAATAGGAGCTGATGATTTTCACTCTCCGGTTGGCCCGGCCCACCAGGCCGCCGGCGGTATTTTCCGCAGAAACCACCGTGGAGGCGGAGCTATTGAGAATGCTGAGCTTGCTGCCGTTTACAAAGGTGCCCACCAGGCCGCCTACGTTCTGTCCCTGGAGCCAGGGGGAAACCTGGCTGGGATCCTGGGCCGCACCCTGGGGCAGCCGGGCATTTTGCAGGTCGCCCTGGAGCTCGCTGAGGTAGAGCTGGACATTGCAGATGGTGGTTTCGCCAATGGCAGCGCCCATCAAGCCGCCCACATTGGAAGAGGCCGTGCCGGTCACCTTGGTGCCGGTGAGGATCAGATTTTCCACCGTGCCATGGAAGGTATCAAACAGGCCCACGTTTTTCTTATTGGATACAATGGTCAGGCCCTTAATGGCGGGCACAGCAATGATCTGGTCCTTGTCCACCGTGGCGTTGCCCTTGTAGCTGAGCAGATTGTTATTGAGGATGGGGGTAAAGGCTGTGCCATAGCAGCTATGGTAGCACTCCGGGTCGGAGTCATCCCGCATAAAGGAGATGTCGCCGTCCTGGATGGCTTTTTCCACCACGATGGCATCGTAGGTTTCATTCTTCTGCTTGAGGCCCACCTGGGAGGTAGCGCTGTCCAGGTTTTGCAGATGGCGACCGTAGGCAACGGTTGCCGTCTTGGTGGCAGCGCTGTAGTCCTTAAACAGGCTGTTGGTGGTGGCATCCGCCGTCTTGGCGGCGACGGTAGAATCGGCAATATCCTTGACGCTGAGGCTAACCCGGATATTTGCACCGGCGGGAATCTTTTCCTTGGTATTGTGGAAGAAGCTGCCCTCGTTGGGGTTCAGGCTGTCCATCACCCATTCGTAGGTATAGCTGCCCGCCGCTCCGGTTTTCAGCTGGGTAAAGGGCACCACCTTGGTATAGCTGTGACCCTGAGGTTTCCCGGCATCGTTTACATCCTCCACGGTGATGGTAAACTCCACCGCATCCATATTGGGGGATTGGCAGCTAAAGTGGGCGATGAGCTTTTCCGCATTGGTGATGGTCACCAGGGGAATCAGCTTGTCGCTGAACTTCACATCAATCAGGTCACCGCCGTAGTAGCCCACCCGTGCACCGTCGGAAAGGCGGAAATCCTTAGAGCGCAGCTGGTTCAGCCGCACCTCCAGGCCGTCCCCGGCAAAAGGCTCCAGGCTATAAAACACCGCATAAACCGTACCGGTTTCCGGGTTATATTCAATGATCCACTCGTTATCCCACAGCTCGGCATCCACGCTGCTCTGGGGCAGGATGGTCTGGGCAGCAGAGGTGACGATGCTCTTATCCGCAGAGTTGACATAATACAGGTTCTTTGCCTGCTCATTGTTTTCGTCTGCGTCCACGGGAATACCGGCCTTGGCAACGCCGGAGGCATCGGGCCCATACAGCTTTTCAAAGCCGCCGATGCGCAATTCCGCCATACGGTACTGGGCCGCCATATAGATGATCTCTGCCTTGCTGTCCAGCTCCCGCTGGCGCAGAGTCTTCTGGTAGCGGAACAGGGCCATAATGCCCACGCCCATGAGGATTGCAATCAGCGCAACCACCACCAGGATTTCCACCAGGGAAAATCCCGCCCGTCCTTTCTTTTCTTTATGCAACTGTATGCCAGACAGTTTCATATTCGTTTCCTCCAAGGGTCTATTTTTGCGTTATTATGCTTTGAAAGATTTGCCGCCAACGCTCAGATTGCCACACCAGTGACATTCTTTTCGTCATTCCGAGGCAGTGCCCACACACCACATACCGTCATTCCGAACCAGCGCGCACGCTGGTGTGGGAATCTTCGCGTACTGCCTGCCT
>CAKTNN010000043.1 GCA_934589065.1 uncultured Oscillospiraceae bacterium | reverse complement strand
GCCCGAAGGCTTCAAATCAAGTTTTTGAATAATCTGCTTCTAGCATTAATTACTCAAGAATTTTCGTTGGCTGTTTTTCGCTTACGCTTAAACAATTCCATTAATTGTCCAAGGTGTTAATAGTTCGTCTTAACGTTATTCAATTTACAAGGTACAGAAGCGGTCAAGTTTTTAACTTGAACTCGCTTATATTACCACAGGAATTTCAATCTGTCAAGAGGAAATTTCCCTCTTTTTGACCGTTTTTCCTGTTATTTGTCATCCTCCGGGCTTTTTTGGAAGCCGTTCATCGGACAGCCTGTGTATGATACCACTCGCAGCTTCATTTGTCAAGCACTTTTTAACAAATTCTGACACTTATTTTTATGCATTTTGATGGTGGACACCTGTCCGCCACAGGCGCAAAAGTGCTCTTCTCCCCCCATCGCGGCCTCACGCGCCGCCGCTGCCCATCCCGAGCGGGACTTACAATCCCTCAGTCAGCCTGGCATTTGACAGCTCCATTTACACAAGGGAGCCGGAGGCGTACCGTTCACGCCAGGGTGTACCACGCCCGAGATTGCCACGGCAGTGTGCGCACTGCCTCGCAATGACGAGGGATTGGCAGCGTGCGCACTGCCTCGCGCCAAGAGCCGCCTGCGGCGGCTGCGCTCTGTACACGCCTGCGGGCGTAGTGGTTCGCAATGACGGGAAGGGGGCGGCACCGCTTATACGCCCGGCAGTGCCGCCCCCTTTGCTTCTACTTTCCAAACACCCGGCTGAATGCCGCCGTGGTCTTTTCCATCTGCTTGGATACCGTTTCCAGGGACTCAATGAGCGCATTCATCTGGTCGATATCCAGCCCCTGCAAGTTTTCTGCCGCTGCGGTAAGAGCCTGAATGCCGTCATTCACTGCCACAATATCCGCATCTGCCAGGTTCTGGGCAGCCCCTTTCAGAGCTTCCACTGTTTTATTGATGGTTTCCATATCCACATTTTCCAGCTCAGAAGCCGTATTTTGCAGAGACAGGACAATGGAATTGATCTTATCCACATCCACACCCCGGAAGACCTTCATCACATTGTTTACCTGCACAGCAGCAAAAATACCGGCAATCAGCAAGAGCGCCAGCACTGCTCCCGTGAGGCAGGTTTGAATTTTTACCCAAAGGAGCAATTCGTTCTTTTCCTGTTTCTTTTCCGTTTCTTGTTTCAGTTCTTCCATAAGAAAACCTCCCGGAATCTAAGATAGTTCTATCATAGATTTCGGGAGGTTATTTGTCAAATAGTTCCTGCAAAAATACGGACAGTTTGGGGAAATTGTACTGTTTACAGGTTTTTCACGAACAGGGCACGGATGGCATTCAACACCGCCAGAATCATAACGCCCACATCCGCAAAAATCGCAAACCACATATTGGCAATGCCCAGTGCGCCAAGCAGCAGGCAGGCAAGCTTGATGCCAATGGCAAACACAATATTCTGGTGGACAATCCGCAGGCACTTCCGGGAAATGCGGATGGCTTTGGCGATCTTTTCCGGGTCATCATCCATCAGGACAATATCTGCTGCCTCAATGGCTGCATCAGAGCCCATGGCGCCCATGGCGATGCCAATGTCCGCCCGGGAAAGTACAGGTGCATCGTTAATGCCGTCGCCTACAAAGGCCAGCTTGCCGCTTCTTTTGCTTTCCAGAAGCTCTTCCACCTTGTGCACCTTGTCTCCGGGCAGAAGCTCACTGTACACCGTGTCGATCCCCAGTTCCTTGGCGGTCGCCTGAGCCACGGAATCGATATCGCCGGTGAGCATCACCGTCTGGGTCACGCCGGAGCGACGCAGCTCCTGCATTGCGTGCTTGGAGGTGGGCTTGAGAATATCGGAAATAACAATATGTCCGGCATAGCTGCCGTTCAACGCGACATGGATAATCGTACCGGCGCAATGGCAATCGTGGTATTCCACATTCAGCCGTTTCATCAGCTTCCGGTTGCCTGCCGCCACAGTAACACCGTCTACCTTGGCAGTGACACCCTCGCCGCTGATTTCCTGGATATCCGTAACCCGGCTGCGATCCAGAGGTTTTCCGTAGGCCTTTTGCAGGCTCTTGCTGATGGGGTGAGAGGAGGCGCTCTCTGCCAGAGCGGTATACTCCAGCAGTTTCTCTTCCTCCACAGGATTGTGGTGGATCGCGGTTACCTCGAATACGCCGCGAGTCAGCGTGCCGGTCTTGTCAAACACCACCGTGGTAACATCGGAAAGGGTTTCCAGATAGTTGGATCCCTTAACCAGCACGCCCTCCCGGCTGGCTCCGCCGATGCCGGCGAAGAAGCTAAGCGGAATGGAAATAACCAAAGCGCAGGGGCAGGACATAACCAGGAAGGTCAAGGCCCGGTAAATCCACTGACCCCACAGGGCAGGGCTTCCCATAATCAGGCACACAACCGGCGGCACAATTGCCAGCGCCAGAGCCGCATAGCACACCGCAGGGGTGTACACCCGGGCAAACTTTGCGATAAAATCCTCGCTCTTGGACTTTCGGGAAGAGGCATTCTCCACAAGATCCAGAATCTTGGATACCGTGGATTCTCCGAACTCCTTAGTGGTGCGAATCTTCAGAACGCCGGAGAGGTTAATACATCCGGAAATGATCTCATCCCCCGTCTTTACATCCCTGGGGACGCTCTCGCCGGTAAGGGCAGAGGTATTCAGCGTGGAGCTGCCCTCTTCCACAATGCCATCGATGGGCACTTTCTCGCCGGGCTGCACCACAATCAGCGTGCCGACCTCCACCTCGTCCGGATCTACCTTTTCAAGGCTGCCGTCCCGTTCCACATTGGCATAGTCCGGGCGGATATCCATCAGCTCACTGATGTTCCGGCGGCTCTTGCCCACGGCATAGCTCTGGAACCACTCGCCGATCTGGTAAAAGAGCATAACCGCAATAACCTCCAGGTAGTCGCCCTCCATGGCGGCACCGTCCTGGTAGATCGCCAGAGCCAGTGCACCCAGAGTGGCAACCGCCATCAGGAAGCATTCGTCAAACACCTGACGGTTTTGGATGCCCTTCCAGGCCTTCTTCAAAATATCTCCGCCAATTACATAGTAAACAACCACATACAGCGCCAGGCGCACCCAGCGGCCGAATGCGCCGAAGGTGCCGCTAAAAAAGGTAGTGGGAATCAGCTGCAAAACAATCAGCATTGCGGCAGACACCAGAATGCGAATCAGCATTTTCTTCTGTTTTTTCGTCATGGCACAGATCATTCCCTTTCATAAAAAATCGGGGCAACGCCCGGGCAAATGTTGGCCCTCGGCGTTTGCCCCGGTACAGCTGTTTCTTTTTTGCGATTACAGGTAGATTTCGCAGTCGTCCTCAACCTTCTTGCAGTTGGTAAGAACATTCTGCATGGTAGCCTTAACATCGGCGCCATCCTCAAACTCAACGATCATCTTCAGGGTCATGAAATTTACGGTGCAGTCCTTCACGCCGGCGGTCTGCTTGGCAGCATCTTCCATCTTGTTGGCGCAGTTGGCGCAGTCGACTTCGATTTTGTAGGTCTTCTTCATAATGGGTAGCTCCTTTTCTTTCATTGATTAACGATTAAATAATCGTTTAATTGTTTCTGGTATCATCATACCACGTTTTCCCCATTTGTCAAGTAGGCAGAAGAAGAAATTTTATTTTTTCAAGTCTACTGTGCAACGATTTTCCATACAGCGTATTCCCCGCGAATGCTGTCTACCTCTATTGCCCGAGCATTTGGTGCGTAGTATCTGCAGATATAGTTTAGAACAGGCTGGATGTCGTTGCTCACCAGTCGTATAGAATCCGAATTTACCATATCCCGAAAAGGATTCTTTATTCCATGGGCTGCATTTCTTTCCAAAATATAGGGACTTTGCGTCAACCAGCCGCCTAAGGTTCCAATATTGGAATAATAACCGAAATCGCCCTGCCGCCCAGGCATTCGATCTGGAGGAAGCTCATCTGTTCTGGTAAAGTAGAAGGTGTCCTTGTCTTTACTCATTACCTGAAATGCCGCCTGCAGGTGCGCAGCCCCCACATAGCGTTCCATGGCATCATCTTTCCGAGCCAGAAAGTCCGGTACTTGGCACAGCACAATTGCTGCAGCCAGAAGCGCACAGCCACGTCTGGACATCTTATTCTCTGTTCCTCTGCAACAAATGATTAGCAGCACCATACACACACTGATCACCAGAGCTCCGTCTACCCGTTCCCGCAGCCCTCTGCCGGTATACATCATCCATGTTTCCGCGCCAAACAGTGCCAGCAATTCATAAAGCGTCAATGGCAGGCTTTTTCTCCCTCCAAATGTGAATGCCAGTAAAGCAGCCACCAGCACCCCGGCGGCAAAATCGTAACTCATCAGTCCCCGAACGGATGCCTTTGCACTGCTTAGCAACTCCCGAAGCGAAAAACCGGTAGCCTTTTTGGCTTGGCAAAGCGCTTGCATTTTCCCCACCGTGAATCGTTCCGGGTCTCCGAAATCCCAGCTTTTGTACAGTGTCAAGTCCTCCTCAGTAATACCAAGAGATTCATATAAGGAGCGGTTCTCTGAATAATCCGGGAATCCGTAGTCCATAAGTTCCGTTCGCAGACGATTATACTTTTGGTAATTTTGCCACTGTGCATCTGAATACGACTGATTCTTATTCCAGATCAGCAAGCCGCACAGGGCAAACAAGGATAGGAAGCACAAAGCAAGTGCCCCCGCGCGTTTTTCTTCTTTGATCCGACACTGAAGTAGAAGCTGCATTCCCACCCCGACCATAGGTATCATCACCATGGCGAAGGCCGTATCCCGCAGGCAAAAGCCTAAAAGCGAAAGAAGAATTCCGGGTAAATAGCCCCACCATCTTCTCCGGTCCTCAGCTGCCTGAAACATTAAAAGCATTCCAGCCGCAGAAGCGCAGCCGGCTATTTTGGTATATTGGAGTCGAAATAGCATCGTTTGAACCAGCAGTACCGTCAATACAGCCAGTTCCGGCAGCACCTGTTTGATTTCCTTCTTCCTTAATACCATCCAATAGAGTGCCGTTATGCTCAGCCCCAATATACCCAGTTCTACCAAGTAATACCACGGGAATGCTGGCACCGTCCTCTGCAGCGCCGCCAGAAATGTCCCCAGCAGCGGATGGATGTATATGAGTTTTTCCTCTGGCACGCCGTAATAGCCATAGGACAAAGAGGCCATGATCGTATCGTCATTGGTATCATACACCAGGACGCCAAACAGCTTAAATGCCGCCATCAGTCCCAAAGTTAGGCCAAGCGCCAACAGTATTTCTTTATTTCGTTTCCAGTACGCGTATTTCTCCATTCCATTTCCCTTCTTTTAAAAAAGCACCGCCGCTTGGGGAAGCGGCGGTGCAGGAGGATTTGTCTTACAGGTACTTCTTCAGTGTTTCGGAAGCAGCAGCAGGGTCGGCGGAGATGGTCATGGTGATCTCCATGTTGTTCTCCTGGGCAAACTTTGCCACCCAGTCCACAAATGCTTCGTTGGCAGCCTGATCCTGACCGATGGTCTTGTACAGGTTGTCGATGAACACATTGGTAATATCAAAGTTGCCTGCGTGCAGACCACTCAGGAAGCCCTTGAGCATATCGGGAGAGCTGATGCCGTACTCCTGGGAATCCACCAGGCGAACCTTATAAGTAACGTCGTAGGTCAGCTTCTTGCCATACTCGATGCAGACCACATCGCCGTGGGCGTCGTTTACTGCAGTGTTGATGGCTTCGATCAGCTTTTTGGTCTTACCGGAGCCCTTCAGGCCCATAATAACATGAATCATAGGAATTTCCTCCTTTGCTATACCAAAATGGATTTGGCTTGGTATCATTCTACCAGCAATCGGCGGTTTTTGCAATAGGGAATTTTACAAAAATCACAAATGAAGGATACCTTACTGCTTCTCGTAGCCGGGCTTGCCCAGGAGCTGGAACATATTACGCTTGTAGAATTCCACGCCAGGCTGATTGAAGGGGTTCACATCCAGAATGTAAGCGGAAACACCACAGCACAGCTCCAGGAAGAAGAACATCTCGCCCACCTTGCGGTCGTTGAGCTCTCCGCAATCCATGGTGATGACGGGCACGCCGCCGTCCACGTGGGCAGCCAGAGTGCCCAGGAATGCCTTCTCGTCCACGAAATCCAGCGTCTTGCCCTCCAGATAATTCAGGCCATCCAGGTTCTTGGCATCGCCGCCGATGACCATCTTCTTTTCCGGTGCATCGAAGCGAACCATCGTCTCAAACAGATTCCGCTGACCCTGCTGGATCATCTGGCCCAGAGAGTGCAGGTCAGCAGTAAGCTCGGCAGTTACAGGGAAAATGCCCTTGCCATCCTTGCCCTCGGACTCACCGAAGAGCTGCTGCCACCAGCCGCCGAACATCTTAAAGCCCGGCTCGAAGCTCTCGAAAATCTCCATGGCCTTGCCGTTGCGATACAGCAGGTTCCGTACTGCGGCATACAGCCACACAGGGTTATCGAAGGAGCGCAGGTCGTAGGTCTCCTTGGCATCCATAGCGCCGTTCAGCATTTCCATAATGTCCACACCGGCAACTGCCAGGGGGAGCAAGCCAACGGGGGTCAGCACGGAGAAACGGCCGCCCACGTTTGCAGGAATTACGAAGGTTTCCCACCCCTCTTCCGTAGCCATCTGGCGCAGAGCACCCTTGCAGGGGTCGGTAATGGCATAAATACGGCTCTTAGCCCCTTCGGTGCCATACTTCCGCTCCAGCATCCAGCGCAGCGCGCGGGTGGCAATGGCGGGCTCAGTGGTGGTGCCGGACTTGGAAATGATGGCAATGGAGAAATCCTTGCCCTCCAGCAGCCGCTGCAGCTCATTCCAGTGACGGGTGCTCAGGCCGTTGCCGGCAAAGTAGATCTGAGGATTTCCCTTACCCTTGCCCATATTGTGGTTGGGGCCCTGGAGCAGTTCGATTGCAGCCCGGGGGCCCAGGTAGCTGCCGCCGATACCGATGACCACGAACACATCGGAATCATTGCGAATCTTCCGGGCAGCGCTCTGGATGCGCAAAATTTCCTCGTTTGTCTCTCTGGTGGGCAGATTCAGCCAGCCCAGAAAATCGTTGCCTGCGCCGGTGCCATCCATCAGGGTAGCATGGGCAGCAGCCACTTCCTTTTCCATTGCCAGCAGATCCGGCAGGGCGATTTCGCCCCATACATTGGAGATGTCAACTTTAATCATATTTACAGGACACATCCTTCCTAAATTAAGAGGCTGCAAAAGCTTTTGCGGCCTCCATTGATTTCGCTCCTATGTTACCGCAACTTTCCGACAAACGCAAGCACAAAATGCGCCCGTCTTCTTTTTTGTAAAAAAGACTTGACAAAGTCAGGCGGCCCATGCTAAAATATCTCGAAATGTGGCAATGGCGCTGCATTTTAAACTACGAAAACGAAAGGGGATCCCTCATGCAGACTCGGCTGAAAGCAATCGAATCCATGTTCCCCAGCTCCTCTTTTTTGATTGGCGCTTCTTCCGCCATTGAAAGAGAGGGTTTTTCTTTTTTGAGCTCTCCGAAATATTCCCTTTTACCCGGCTTTTGTGATGTGCATGTGCATTTCCGAGAGCCGGGTTTTTCTTATAAGGAGACCATTGCCTCCGGATCTATGGCAGCGGCCCGGGGCGGCTATACGGCGGTATGCACCATGCCGAACCTGAACCCGGTGCCGGACAGTCTGGCACACCTGCAGCCCCAGCTGTCCGCCATTGAAAAAGGAGCGGCAATTGATGTCTTCCCCTACGGAGCCATCACCGTAGGAGAGCGGGGAGAAGCTCTGGCTGACCTGGAAGCCCTGGCTCCAAAGGTCATCGCCTTTTCCGATGACGGCAAGGGCGTGCAGAATCCCCAAATGATGGAGCAGGCCATGGTGCTTGCCAAAGGCCTGGGGAAGCTGATCGTTGCCCACTGCGAGGATAACCGGCTGCTTCGGGGCGGCTATATCCACGATGGCGCCTATGCTGCCGCCCACGGGCACAAGGGCATCTGCTCCGAAAGCGAATGGGGCCCCATTGCTCGGGACTTGGAACTGGCTGCCAAAACCGGCTGCGGCTACCATGTGTGCCACATTTCCACCAAGGAAAGCGTGGACATCATCCGGCAGGCTAAGAAAAGCGGCGTAGACGTCACCTGCGAAACAGGCCCCCACTACCTGGTAATGGACGACTCCATGCTCCAGGAGGACGGGCGATTTAAAATGAATCCTCCCCTGCGGAGCGAGGAAGACCGCTATGCCCTGCTGGAAGGCCTGCGGGACGGCACCATTGATATGATTGCCACCGACCACGCCCCCCACAGCAGCGAAGAAAAAAGCAAAGGTCTGCAGGGCAGTGCCTTTGGCGTAGTGGGGCTGGAAACCGCTTTTCCCATTCTATACACCTATCTGGTGCGCACCGGCTTCATCCGTCTGGAAGCGTTGGTGGAAAAGCTGACGGTGAATCCCAGAAGGCGATTCGGCATCCCCATGGGAAATGATTTTTCCCTGTGGGATCTGGATGCCCAGTATGAGATCGACCCAAAGGACTTCCTGTCCCAGGGCAAAGCGACTCCCTTTGAGGGCTGGCACGTATTCGGTGCGTGCATGGCTACCTTCAAAGGCGGGAAGGCTGTATACAGGGCAAAATAACCGGGAGCAAGAAAATATATACTATATAGAGAACTATTGGAGGAGAACAAACAATGGCAAAGAGAACTGACATTAAGAAGATTCTGATCATCGGCTCCGGCCCCATCGTCATCGGTCAGGCAGCAGAGTTTGACTACGCCGGAACTCAGGCCTGCCTGGCACTGAAGGAAGAGGGCTACGAGGTTGTGCTGTGCAACAGCAACCCCGCCACCATCATGACCGACACCACCATTGCCGACAAGGTTTATATGGAGCCCCTGACCCTGGAATATATCGCCAAAATCATCCGCTACGAGCGTCCGGATGCCATCGTCCCCGGCATCGGCGGTCAGACCGGCCTGAACCTTGCCATGCAGCTGGAGAAGAAGGGCGTCCTCAAGGAGTGCAACGTCGAACTGCTGGGAACCTCCTCCACCTCCATTGAGCGTGCGGAAGACCGGGAGCTCTTTAAGGAGCTGTGCCAGTCCATTGGCGAGCCCGTGATTCCCTCCGAAATCACCTACTCCCTGGAAGAGGCCAAAGCGGCTGCAAAGCACATCGGCTACCCGGTAGTTCTGCGTCCCGCCTTCACCCTGGGCGGAACCGGCGGCGGCTTTGCCTATAACGAAGAAGAGCTGGTAGAAGTGGGTCTGAACGCCTTTAAGCTCTCTCCGGTGCACCAGGTGCTGATTGAAAAGTCCGTAAAGGGCTATAAGGAAATCGAGTTTGAGGTCATGCGGGACTCCAACGACCACGCCATTACCATCTGCGGCATGGAGAATATCGATCCCGTGGGCGTCCACACCGGCGACTCCCTGGTGGTTGCCCCCATTATGACCCTCTCCGATCACGACCTGAAAATGCTGAACGATTCCGCCATCAAGATCATCAAGGAGCTGAAAATCGAAGGCGGCTGCAATGTTCAGTTTGCACTGAATCCCAACTCCTCCGAGTATTACCTGATCGAGGTCAACCCCAGAGTTTCCCGTTCCTCCGCCCTGGCCTCCAAGGCTTCCGGCTATCCCATCGCCCGGGTCACCGCCAAGATTGCCGTGGGTATGGCACTGGAGGACATCAAAATTGCTAATACCAACGCCGCCTTTGAGCCCAGTCTTGACTACGTAGTTGCGAAATTGCCCCGGTTCCCCTTTGATAAGTTTGCCTCTGCCAAGAATACCCTTGGCACCCAGATGAAGGCAACCGGCGAGGTTATGGGCATCGGCGCAACTCTGGAAGAGTGCCTGCTGAAATCTGTCCGTTCCCTGGAAATTGGGGTATGCCACTTCTATATGCCCAAATTTGAGCACATGGTCACCTCTGACATTCTGGAATACCTGAAGCAGTTCCGGGATGACACCATCTTTGCCGTGGCAGAGCTCCTGCGCCGGGATGTAGCAGTTGCCGATATCTACGCCGTCACCCAGATCACCCCCTACTTTATTGAATCCATCGGCAAAATCGTTGCCATGGAGAAAAAGCTTGCTGCAAACGTGGGCAGTGTAGAGGTGCTGAAGGAAGCCAAGGTGATGGGCTTTTGCGATAAGTTCATTGCCAAGCTCTGGGGGCAGAAAGAGCTGGATGTTTACCGTCTGCGCTGCCAGGAAAACATCTACCCCGCCTTCCGCATGGTGGATACCTGCCACACGGGGGCCTATATTCCCTACTTCTACTCCTCCTATACGGGAACCACCGACTCCCGTCTGACGGATAAAAAGAAGATTGTGGTGCTGGGCGCAGGCCCCATCCGCATCGGTCAGGGCGTGGAATTTGACTACTCCACCGTTCACGCCGTCAACACCATCCGTTCCGAGGGCTACGAAGCCATCATCATCAACAACAACCCCGAAACCGTCTCTACGGACTACACCACCGCCGACAAGCTCTACTTTGAGCCCCTGACCCCGGAGGATGTGATGAACATCCTGCACTTTGAAAATCCTGAAGGCGTGATTGCCTCTCTGGGCGGTCAGACCGCCATCAACCTGGCAGATCCTCTGATGGAGCGGGGCGTAAAGATCATCGGTACGGACTGCGCCGCCATCGACCGGGCAGAAGACCGCAACCAGTTTGAAAATCTCTTAAACGAGCTGAATATCCCCCGGGCCAAGGGCAAGGCCGTGACCAAGATTGAAGACGGCATTGCCGCCGCAGCGGAGATCGGCTACCCCGTGCTGGTGCGCCCCAGCTTCGTCCTGGGCGGTCGGGCCATGCAGATCGTTGCCAACGAGGCTCAGCTGGTCACCTACCTGAAAACCGCCGTGGAAATCGATGAGGATAAGCCCGTTCTGGTTGACAAATATATCCAGGGCCGGGAAGTGGAAATCGACGCTATCTGCGACGGACGGGATGTATTCGTTCCCGGCATTATGGAGCTGGTAGAGCGCACCGGCGTTCACTCCGGTGACTCCATCTCCGTCTATCCTCCCTTCTCCATCTCCAACAAGGTCAAGGGAATTATCCTGCAATATGCCAAGAAGCTGGGTCTGGGCATCGGCATTGTGGGTCTATTCAACATCCAGTTTATTGTGGACAAAGAAGACCATGTGTTCATCATCGAGGTCAATCCCCGTTCCTCCCGCACCGTTCCCTTCCTGAGCAAGGCCACCGGCTACTCTCTGGCAGACATTGCCACCGAGGTCATTCTGGGCAAGAGCCTGAAAGAACAGGGCATCTTCGATATCTACCCCCAGGAAAGCCAGCGCTGGTATGTAAAGGCGCCTGTGTTCTCCTTTAATAAAATCCGCGGCCTGGACGCCTACCTGTCCCCGGAAATGAAGTCCACCGGCGAAGCCATCGGCTACGATAAGACCATGAACCGCGCCCTTTACAAGGCCCTGCAGGCCTCCGGTATGCGGCTGCAGAACTACGGCACCGTCCTTGCGACCATCACCGACAAGGATAAGGAAGAGGCACTGCCCCTCATCCGCCGGTTCTACCAGCTGGGCTTCAATATTGAAGCCACCTCCGGCACCGCCAAGTTCCTGAAAGAGCACGGCATTCGTACCCACGCACTGCAAAAGATCAGCTCCGGCAGCGAGGAGATTCCCAACTCCCTGCGTCAGGGCCACATTGCCTACGTAATCAACACCAAGGATCCCGCCTCCACCTCTTCCGACGGTGCACAGATTCGCCAGATCTGCACCGAATATAATGTAACCCTCTTCACCGCCCTGGATACCGTAAAGGTGCTCCTGGACGTGCTGGAAGAGACTACCCTGACCATCTCCACCATTGACGCTTAACAGGTGCTATGAAACAGAGTATTTTTACCGTAAAATCCAACGAGGCGCTCACCTCCTCCGTCTATAAAATGACCCTGGAGGGGGATACCTCCCCCATCACCGCCCCGGGGCAGTTTGTGAACATTCGCCTTGCAGGAAAATTTCTCCGCCGTCCCATCTCCGTTTGCGACGTGGAAGGGAATCTGCTGACCATTATTTATAAGGTAGTGGGCCACGGGACGGCACAGATGTCCCAGGCTGTCCCCGGAGAAACCCTGGACATTCTCACCGGTCTCGGTAACGGCTATGATCTGACACGGGCCGGAGAAAAGCCCCTGCTGGTAGGCGGTGGCGTGGGCGTGCCGCCCATGTATCTGCTGGCAAAGCGCCTGCGCAGTTTGGGGAAACCCGTCCAGGTCATTCTGGGCTTTAACACCGCAGAAGAAGTTTTCTATCGGGAGGAATTTCTGGCCCTGGGCTGCACCGTCACTGTTACCACGGCAGACGGCTCCATGGGCGTGAAAGGCTTCGTCACCGATGCCATGAAGGGCCTCTCCTACTCCTATTTCTATGCCTGCGGCCCGGAGCCCATGCTGAAAGCCCTGTATAAGGCCAGTGCATCCTCCGGTGAAATGAGCTTTGAAGAGCGGATGGGCTGCGGCTTCGGCGCCTGCATGGGCTGCTCCTGCAAAACCCTCACCGGAAACAAGCGAATCTGTAAAGACGGCCCTGTGATGAAGAAGGAGGAGATTCTATGGGATTGAATGTAACGCTTTGCGGGCTTCCCCTGGATAACCCCGTCATTCCTGCCTCCGGCACCTTTGGCTTCGGCTATGAATTTGCCGAGCTTTACGACATCAATATGCTGGGAACCTTCTCCTTTAAAGGGACCACCAAAGATCCCCGGTTTGGCAACCCCACTCCCCGGATCGCCGAGTGTCCCGGCGGCATGATCAACGCCGTAGGCCTGCAAAACCCGGGCGTGGAGGCAGTGATTGCCCGGGAGCTGCCCAAGCTGAGCAAGGTCTTTCACAAGCCGGTGATGGCAAATGTATCCGGTTTCAGCGTGGAGGACTACGCCTACACCTGTAAGGCGCTGGACGCCCAGCCTCAGGTGGGCTGGCTGGAAGTGAACGTCAGCTGCCCCAACGTCCACGGCGGCGGCATGAGCTTCGGGACGAACCCGGAGGCGGCGGCAGCGGTGACGAAAGCCGTAAAGGCCGTTACCACCAAGCCGGTGATTGTTAAGCTCTCCCCCAACGTAACGGATATCGTTTCCATTGCCAAGGCCTGCGAAGACGCCGGTGCCGATGGCATCAGCCTGATCAACACCATGCTGGGTATGCGCATCGACCTGCGGCGCAGAAAGCCCGTCATCGCCAATACCATGGGCGGCTATTCCGGCCCCGGCATTTTCCCGGTGGCTGTGCGGATGGTATATCAGGTTGCAAAAGCCGTAAGCATCCCCGTGGTGGGTATGGGCGGCGTAGGAAGCGCCGAGGACGTAATTGAAATGATGCTGGCAGGGGCCACCGCCGTTGAAATCGGCGCTGCCAACCTGGTAGACCCCTGGGCCTGCAAAACCATCATTGAAGACCTGCCCAAGGTCATGGAAGCATACAAAATTGAGAATCTTAGCGATATTATAGGAGGCGCACAGTAATGGGAAAAGACGTAATCGTAGCCTGTGATTTTTCCAGTGCAAAGGATACCTTTGCGTTTCTGGATCAGTTCACCGATCGGAAGCCCTTTGTAAAAATCGGCATGGAGCTGTACTATGCCGAGGGCCCGGAAATCGTCCGGCAGCTGAAAGCACGGGGCCACAAGATCTTCCTGGACTTAAAGCTCCATGACATTCCCAACACCGTAAAGAAATCCATGGCGGTTCTGCGGAATCTGGATGTGGATATCACAAATCTTCATGCCGCCGGAACCACCGCCATGATGAAGGCCGCCCTGGAAGGGCTGACCCGTCCCGACGGAACCCGCCCCCTGCTGATTGCCGTCACCCAGCTGACCTCCACCGACCAGGAGGCTATGGAAAAGGACTTGCTGATTCATGAGCCCATTGACCAGGTAGTCATGCACTATGCCGAAACCGCTAAAAATGCCGGCCTGGACGGCGTGGTCTGTTCCCCTCTGGAAGCTCAGAAGGTTCATGACCGCTGCGGCAAAAATTTCCTGACCGTTACCCCCGGTGTTCGCTTTGCCGACGGAGACATTGGCGACCAAAAGCGGGTCATGACCCCTGCCGATGCCAAAGCCATTGGCTCTGATTACATCGTGGTGGGCCGCCCCATCACCGCTGCGGCTGACCCTGTGGCAGCCTACAACCGCTGCATTGCCGAATTCGTTGACTAAGGAGGATATCCCATGGAAAGCTACAAAAGAGAATTTATTCAGTTTCTGGAAAAGGCCGGCGTACTGAAATTCGGCGATTTTACTGCCAAGTCCGGGCGAAAGATTCCCTATTTCATCAACGCCGGTATGATCAAAACCGGCGAAGAAATCGCCACCCTGGGCGAATTCTACGCAAGAGCCTACCTGAGCAAGCTGGGCAAGAAGCAGGCCGTCCTCTACGGCCCTGCCTACAAGGGTATTTCCATTGCCGTGTCCGCTGCCGTTGCCCTGAGCAAAGAGGGGCTCAATGTTCCCTTCTTCTTCAACCGGAAGGAAGCCAAGGATCACGGTGAAGGCGGCGTATTTGTGGGCTATGTGCCCCAGGCCGGCGAAGAAGTGGTCATTACCGAGGATGTCATCACCGCCGGAACTGCCATCCGGGAGAGCATGGCGATTCTGAGTCAGCTTCCCGGAGTGAAGGTAGCCGCCACCTTTATCATGGTGGACCGCAAGGAGCGGGGCAAGGGCGAAAAGCTTGCCATGGAGGAAGTGGAAGAGGAATTTGGCTTCCCCGTATACTCCGTGGTGGATGTATATGACATCATCGAGTATCTGGAAGAGGATCCCAAGAATGCCGAGAATGTAACCCGGATTCAGAACTATCTGGCGGTCAACGGAGGCAAAGCATGAGAAGTCTCAATAGCATTTTGGATCTTTCCGTGGAGGAACTGGATAGCCTCATCGTCACCGCCAAGGATATCATTGCCCACCCGGAACAGTATCGGGAAAGCTGCAAGTATAAAAAGCTGGCTACCCTTTTCTACGAGCCCTCCACCCGTACCCGGCTGAGCTTCGAGGCTGCCATGCTGGAGCTGGGCGGCAGCGTGCTGGGCTTTGCCTCTGCCAATTCCTCCTCCGCCGCCAAGGGCGAGAGCATGGCAGATACCGCAAAAATCATCAGCTGCTACGCCGACATTATGGCAATCCGCCACCCCATGGACGGCGCACCCTTTGTTGCCTCCCGGAACGCCAGCGTGCCGGTGATCAATGCCGGTGACGGAATGCACAACCACCCCACCCAGACTCTGGCAGACCTTTTGACCATCTCCCGGGAAATGGGCCGGCTGAACGATCTGACCATCGGCCTGTGCGGCGACCTGCGCTACGGGCGCACCGTCCACTCCCTGATTGAGGCCATGAGCCGCTACAGCGGTATCCGGTTCGTGCTGATTTCCCCGGAGGAGCTGCGGCTTCCCGGTTACGTAAAATTTAACGTGCTGGAAAAGTACGGCATTCCCTACGAGGAGGTCACCTCTTTGGAGGATGCTATGCCCAAGCTGGATGTGCTGTATATGACCCGGATTCAGCGGGAGCGGTTTATCGATCCCGATGCCTACGCCCGGCTGAAGGACAGCTATATTCTGGATACCGCCAAGATGAAGCTTGCCAAGGAGCAGATGTGCGTGCTGCACCCCCTGCCCAGAGTAAACGAAATCAGCGTAGCAGTGGACGACGATCCCCGGGCCGCCTACTTCCGTCAGGCCCTGAACGGCAAGTATATGCGCATGGCGCTCATCCTGATGCTCCTGAAGGAAGCGGAGCAGAACCCCACCCTGGAGCCCATCAAGGGCCAGCTGCGGTATGACCTGAAGTGCTGCAACCCCCGGTGTATCAGTGCCACCGAGCAGGAGCTGCCCCAGATTTTCCGGTTGACCGACCGGGCGGCAAACATCCACCGCTGCATCTACTGCGAGCACATCGCAGAGTAAAGGCTTTTCGTCCGCGTTCCTCTTTGTGCCGTTGTGTACTCCCCCTTCGTCATTGCGAACTACTACACCCGCAGGTGTGTACAGAGCGCAACCGCCGCAGGCGGCTCTTAGCGCGAGTAGTGCCGCAAATCACCTTCACGGCATTGCGAGGCAGTGCGCACACTGCCGTGGCAATCTTCCCCCGTTCAACCGTGGCAGTTCGTACAGAAGGAAGAAAAAAGGGGCTGTTAGAAAAGCGTACCGCTGCGAAGTGCCGCCCGATGTCACCGGTGTGACAACCCTCCGGTTGAATGAAAGCAGCCTGGTTTTATTACCAAGGTGTATAAGCGTCCGGGGGATTGCCACACCAGGAAAGCGGACTGGTTCGCAGTGACAGATTGTTTTCTAACAGCCCCGGCGCGCGCAGCGCGACGGGGTACGGGGAAGACGACCACGGAATATCGCAACGTGCCCCACTTTATGTATATCCCCGCTCCCCCGTGGGCAAACTAGGATTGTTTCTTCCTTAGAAAGAAAATTGTATCTCCTTGGCGCACAGTCAAGAAATTCCGAGAATTTGGAAAATAATCCTTGACAATTGCGTTTTTGGTGCTATAATACTAACGTTCCTTGTGACACAGAGGATTTGTGTAACGGTAGCACACCGGACTCTGACTCCGTTTGCGGGGGTTCGAATCCCTCATCCTCTGCCAAAACACCGTAATTCGTTTGAGTTGCGGTGTTTTTTCTTACTTTTCTAGGCTCTATATCAATAGTTGGGGTAGGGACAAAAGTAAAATAATTTTAGGTCATGCCGAGGAGAGATTCTCGGCATGATTTTATGTA
>CAKTNN010000042.1 GCA_934589065.1 uncultured Oscillospiraceae bacterium | reverse complement strand
CCAGCAGTTAAAGGCATGGCGGCCCACGGGAGGACGCCGCCATGCTGTTTTACTATCATTATAATCTAATCCACTTTCTTTTTATGCGCGTTTTCTTTTTTGCAACAGCCCCTTTTTAAGTGAAAAACGAACCGCGGGCCCCGGAAACAAAATCCCCCTTGACAATGGCAGGAATTGTGCTATCATATAGCTAACGAACGTTAGTTAGTGAGGCGCTTGGATGAAACAAGAGGATACCCGGCAGAGAATTCTGGATAAGGCGCTGGAGCTTTTCGCGGCCCAGGGCTACGATTCCGTCAGCGTGGGGGAGATTGCCAAAGCCGTGGGCATTAAAGCCCCGTCTTTATACAATCATTTTCCCAGCAAGCAGGCCATTTTTGATGCCATTGTGGAGCAGACCGCTGCGCAATACGAGGCCGATACCGGAAAAATCGATATCCATGTGCAGAATGCCTCCCAGGATTTTCCCATTTTTACGGAAATCACAGAGGATATGCTGTATGAAAAGGTTCGGCAGATCTTTGCGTATTCCATTCACAATGCTGCCATCAGCCGTTTTCGGAAGATGATGACCATCGAGCAGTTTCGGTCACCGGAGTTGTCTGCGCTGTATTCCCAGCGTTATGTAGACCGGGTGATAGCCTATCACGCGGGAATTTTCCGGGCGCTGATTGCTGCCGGTGAGATACAATATCCCGACCCCGATACTCTGGCACTGATGTATGTCGCCCCGGTGGTTGCGCTGCTTGGGATTTGCGACCGACAGCCGGAGCGGGAAGCAGAGTGCCTTCAAAAATTGCGCAGTCATGTTTCTCTCTTTTTCCGGATGGTGCATGGCTGTGACCGCCAGACTGAGGAGCGCTTATGAGCCAGGAAGAAAAATGGGTGCTGTGCCCGCTTTGCGGGGGGAAGACCCGTCTGCGCATTCTGCAAAAGACGGTTTTGCAGAATTTTCCCCTGTTCTGCCCCAAGTGCCGCCGGGAGACGGTGATCAACGCCCGGAACTTTCAAATTGAAAAATCCAACCAGCCGGACGCATAGACGCAGTGCTGACCACATTCCCCGTGGTCAACACTGCTTTTTTTAGGAGGTACGTATGAAAAAACGCCCAATCAGAAGCTTGGTCTGCCGGACGCGGCGGACATGAAAATCGTCCGCCCGGTACTTTGGCGCGGTGAGGCAGTTCCGCATTTTTGCGGCAGGGGTGTTAAGAAAGCCCCGGAGATCCGTTAATTGAAATTAAGAAAAGAGGAATTTGTTATGTATGGTAATCAGATTGTTATTCGGCAGGAAACCAAAAACGACTATCGTGGGGTAGAAAATCTTACACGGGAAGCCTTTTGGAATGTGTATCGCCCAGGCTGCATGGAGCACTATGTGCTTCACTGCTATCGGAAGGATCCGGCGTTTGTTCCGGAACTGGATCTTGTGATGGAGCGAGAGGGGGAACTCATTGGGCAGGTTATCTATGTGCGCTCGGAAATTTCCTGCGCCGATGGCAGAACGCTGCCGATCATGACCTTTGGGCCCATTGGCATCAAGCCGGAGTACAAGCGTCAGGGCTATGGGAAACAGCTGCTGGACTATTCCATGGAAAAAGCGAAAGAAATGGGGGTTGGGGCGCTTGCCATTACGGGGAACATTGATTTTTACGGAAAATCCGGTTTTGTTCCGGCAAAGACCAAGGGCATTCGCTATGCCGAGGATATGGAGGCGGATTATTTCCTGATTAAGGAACTGATCCCCGGCTTCCTGGACGGCATTTCCGGCACATATCGGGACCCCGATGGCTATTTTGTTTGTGAAAAAGACCCGGAAGGCTTTGCCAAATTTGAAGCAACGTTCCCCCGGAAGGAAAAGCTCCGGCTTCCGGGGCAGCTGTTTGGGTAAGGGGCGCGACTATAAAACCGACACATCCTTATAAAAATTTCTCCTATACGGGATTGCATATCTCTGGGTAAATTTAGTCAGAAGAGGAGGGAGAATTATGAAGAATACAACAAAGAAAGCGACGGAAAATGAAGGGAGCGGCGTAGCGGCCCATATTCTGCTGCCCCTGAGGGAGGAAACGGAATGAAAAAGCTGCGTGTGCTGCTGGTGGATGACGAGATCATGATCCGGGAGGGCTTCAAGCGCCTGTTTGATTGGGAAAAGCACGATTGCCAGGTGGTGGGGGAAGCCGCCGATGGAATGGAGGCTCTGTCCAAAATCGACGCTCTTTCTCCGGATATTGTGATTATGGATATCAATATTCCCATTATCAACGGGTTGAAGGTCATTCAGCTGGCGCGAATCAATCACCCGGAAATTGCCTTTGTGATTGTATCCGGCTATGACGATTTTTCCTATTGCCGGGAAGCTCTGCGGCTGCAAATCACGGATTACATCTTAAAACCCGTGAATTACGAGGAATTCGGCTCCTGCATCAATAATCTGAAAATTGCTCTGTTTCGCAGCCAGCCACCCAGACAGGATACCTATCAGGAGGAACGGCCCATTCAGAGCATCACCCGCTATATGCAGGAGCACCTGGGGGAGGAAGTGAGCCTGGGGGTGCTGGCGGAGAATTTTCACCTCAGCCCCCAGTACATCAGCCAGCTGTTCAAAAGCGAGATCGGGGTAAATTTCCTGGCGTATTTAACCAATATCCGCATGGAACAGGCCAAAAAGCTGCTGCTCACCACACCTTTTTCCGTTGCGGAGATTTCCGAAAAGTCCGGCTATGGGGACTACCGTGTGTTCACCAAGGTGTTTAAAAAGTACGAGGGCGTCACCCCTTCCCAATACCGCCGGGATTTCCTGGAAAAAGGAAACTAAAACACTGCCCCCTTCGTCATTGCGCACCAGTGACCGATGTCACTGGTGTGGCAATCTTCGCCCCGGAAACCCAGAGCGTCAGTACAAGAAGATTCCCACGCCAGTCTTCGGACTGGCTCGGAATGACAGAGAGGGGACATTGCTTTCCCAGCGTGCACGCTGCCTCTACCGTCATTGCGAGGCAGTGCGCACACTGCCGTGGCAATCTTCCCCCGGTCAATTTATCGGATTCCCATTTTCCTGAATTTGTGATATAATCAAAAAAACAGAAAGGAGCGAACACCATGAAAGAGTACGAAATTCTCATAGAAACCATCAATCCCTGCGGTGGGGAGGCCCACGCCCAGAGAGAAATCATCGAAGCTGCCTCCGAAAGCGAGGAGAGCTATGCCGCTTCCGCATCCCCTTACCCCGTGATGGATACGGTTCAGCTGCCCACCGGTGACAAGTGCATCATCACCGGGGATGGCAAGGGCAGAATGGTGCGATACACTTTTACGGAAATCTGAACCAAGGGCCGCAAAGACCCGAAAACGCATAATAGAAAGATGTCATTGCAAGTGCGCGCAGGCGCGGCTTTGCAATGACATCCTTTTTGCTATGCAAAAGCATAGCAAAACAAGAAATGTGCCATTTCCTCGCCCCTGCGGGGCAACCGGAAATGATGCACAAAAACTTCATGCACTAACATTTGCGCATTTTCGTGGTGCAGTGCTCATGCATGAAGTTTTATGCAGGCTTTTCTTTGGAGACGATCTGTTTTACGCCTTCCCGGCGTTCTTTTGCCGATACCTCTCGCCCCAGGCCCACATGGCGTCCAGAATGGGCTTCAGGCTGTAGCCCAAGTCCGTCAGAGTGTATTCCACTCTTGGGGGAACCTCTGCGTATACCCTCCGGAAGACAAGTCCGCTTTCTTCCATTTGCCGCAGCTGGGCCGTCAGTACCTTTTGGGATACGTGACCGATGGATTTTTTCAGCTCTCCAAATCGCTTTGTCCCCGGCAGCAGGTCCCGAAGGATCAGCACCTTCCATTTATCGCTGATGAGCATCAGTGTGGTTTCCACCGGACAGGCGGGGAGCTCGGTTTTTACTGCATTTTCCATGGCAACCTCCAATAGTTCCTTTTTGGTAACTATAGCACAACAATGTGCTTACTTTACGTCTTTACGCTTTGGTGCTATTATAATCTCGGAAATGAAAAAATGCAAGTGTCCGTAGGAAGGGACACGGAAAAGAGGTGCCCAAATGAATCAAAGTGAGCGGCGGCTGTTTCTCATTCAGTCGCTTTTAAAGGAATTCGGTTATCAGAAGCAAGAAATTCCCGGAAATGTCCAGGAGCAGAAACTGCTCTTGCGGGGGATGATGAATGTCCGCAGTCCCAAGGGAATAGACCCTGAATTTTTGGAGGTTCAGGACGCCTATTTGCAGCAGGCGGCAATGGATAAGGGCATTACGGATGCAGCCGACTTGACTCCCATCCAGCCGGGGCTTTTCCTCTGGCAGGGGGATATTACCACCTTGCGGTGCGATGCCATTGTCAATGCGGCAAACAGTGGCATGACCGGCTGCTATGTGCCCAATCACCGCTGCATCGACAATGCCATCCATACCTTCGCCGGTGTGCAGCTGCGTCTGGCCTGCCAGGAGCTTATGGAGCGCCAGGGCTGCCCGGAGCCCACGGGGCGGGCGAAAATCACCCCGGCCTATAATCTTCCCTGCAAGTATGTGCTGCATACGGTTGGGCCCATTGTTTCCGGAAAGGTAACGGAGCAGGACAAAGCATTGCTTGCTTCCTGCTATCACTCCTGCCTGGAGCTGGCTGGGGAAAACAATCTGGAGAGTGTGGCCTTCTGCTGCATTTCCACCGGGGAGTTCCATTTTCCCAATGAATTGGCTGCAGAAATTGCGGTGCAGGCGGTAAAAGACTTTATGAAAGAAGAACACAGCGTAAAGAAGGTTATTTTTAATGTTTTCAAAGATCTTGACAAAAACATCTACCGGCGGCTTCTCCGGGCAGATTGAGCAGGTTCGCCGTGCTTTGGATCAGGCCGATGCCGTGGTGATTGGGGCGGGCTCCGGCCTGTCCACGGCGGCGGGATTTACCTATTCCGGCGACCGGTTTCAGTCGTATTTTTCCGATTTTGCCCAGGCTTACGGAATCCGGGATATGTATTCCGGGGGCTTTTATCCCTTTCCGACGATGGAAGAGTACTGGGCCTATTGGAGCCGGTATATCTACATCAATCGGTATATGGAGATTCCCAAGCCGGTGTATAAAACCCTGCTGACCCTGGTGGAGAAGAAGGATTACTTTGTGCTCACCACCAATGTGGACCATTGCTTCCAGAAGGCGGGATTTGAGAAAAAGCGCCTGTTTTACACCCAGGGGGACTACGGCCTGTTTCAGTGCAGCACTCCCTGCTGCCAGGAAACTTATGATAATGAGGCGGTGGTTGCTCAAATGGTACAGCAGCAGAAAGACCGGAAAATCCCCACAGAGCTTTTGCCGGTGTGCCCCCACTGCGGAAAGCCGTTGACCATGAATCTGCGCTGTGACGATACCTTTGTGGAGGATGAGGGCTGGCACAGAGCCGCAGAGCGGTATGAAAACTTCCTCCGCACAAGGGAAAATCAAAGCATTCTCTTTTTGGAGCTTGGGGTCGGGTACAATACCCCGGGCATCATCAAATATCCCTTCTGGCATAAGACTGCCAGGAATCCCAACGCCACATACGTCTGCATCAATGCAGGCCAGGCGGTCTGCCCCAGGGAAATCAGCCGGCAGTCTATCTGCATCGATGGAGATATCGGCATGGTTTTAAACGATCTGTAAAATGCACATTTTCGCTCTCTTTTTTCTTGAAAATGAGCTGCGCACCTTAAATTCCACCCGCTACCTCTATACCGCGAAGCGGGGCAATGACGGAAAACTCATTTACCTGATTGACGGGCTGGATATGAATGGCTATATTCCCAAGCCCGTGAGCGTGAAGAATATTGCCGATGCCCTGGCCCGGATTGAAGAGGAAGAGCTGTAGGCTGGCAGGGGAAGAGGACACCCTCCGAATTTTCCGATAGGAATCAAATGTAAAACTGTCATTGCAGGCGGCATTCTCACCGGCTTTGCAATGACAGTTGTTTTTTATGCTCGCTTTTGGGACAGATACTTGTATGCGAAGGAAAAAATCAGTAGTTTTCTGCGTTTACTTCAAAGTAGCTCTGGGGATGGTTGCAGGTGGGGCAGACGGCAGGCGCTTCCGTGCCGATCACGATGTGACCGCAATTCCGGCACTCCCAGATTTTTACCTCACTTTTGGCAAAGACCTGGGCGGTTTCCACGTTGTGAAGCAGTGCTCTGTAGCGCTCCTCGTGGTGCTTCTCAATGGCGGCAACCAGGCGGAATTTGGCAGCCAGCTCCGGGAAGCCCTCTTCCTCGGCGGTCTTGGCAAAGCCCTCGTACATATCCGTCCATTCGTAGTTTTCGCCCTCTGCGGCAGCCTGCAGGTTTTCGGCGGTGGAGCCGATGCCGTTCAGCTCCTTGAACCACATTTTGGCGTGCTCTTTTTCATTGTCGGCGGTTTTCAGGAACAGGGCTGCAATCTGTTCGTAGCCGTCCTTCTTGGCCTTGGAGGCGAAATAGGTATATTTGTTTCTTGCCTGGGATTCCCCGGAGAAGGCCTCCAGCAGATTCTTTTCGGTCTGAGTACCTGCGTATTTGCTCATGATGCAGCATCCTTTCAAATACCATTTTTGGGTTTCCCCCAAGTCCATTGTAGCCAAGGTATCCCCGTTTGTCAATGAAGCAAACGCCTGTTATGCGTTTGCGCCGTTACGCGGATTCCCCCGGCTGAGAGATGTTTCCGCTTTGCGGCTCGGCCCGGTTGCCCTTTTGCCCCCGTGCACCGTCAAAGTCCTCTGGGCGCTGCTTGTCAGCCCGGTCGGGCGGGGTGCCGGAATCGGTCTCGGGGGGCTGCCCGTCCTCCTGACGGAAGAAACCGTGGCGGCCCATACCGCCAAAGCCGCTGGAAACAGTGCCGGTTTGCCCTTGGGCAGTGACGGAGTTATCTCCGCTTGCCAATATATAGCTTTCCGATTCCTGGATTTCTGGGGAGGAGTAGAGAACATAGCTTCCGCCGCACCGGGCTGTGCCGGAAAGAAGGGCATTTCCCTGGCTGTCCTGAATGGTAAAATCATTGCCGGATGCTGCCATTATGCCTGTCCTCTGACCTTGGAAATCCTGCCCGGGCTTTCCGGATGCTTCAGTGCCAAAGATCACGCAGGGCTGCTGTGCATTCAGGTTGAGCCCCATGCCGCTGCTGCCGCCCCAGGCCAGCACGGTGCCGCCGGAAATGGTCACCGTTCCGTCTGCGTCCAGGGGCTCGTTGTCTGCCGTGTTGGCAGTCCATACGGAAACTGTGCCTCCGGAGATGGTCAGATCGCCATTGGAGTCAAAGCCGTCTCCGTTTTCTGCATAAGCGGTAATGTTTCCGCCGAAAATGTTCAGCTGATAACTGTAGCCGGTCAGCTCCGCGTTGGCGGCGTTGATGCAGTCGTCGGTGGATTCAATGGTAATATCCCCGGAATAAATGTTGACCGTCGCCCCTTCCAGACCTTCATAACAGCCGGTGATGTCAATTTTTGGGCCCTGGGCATTTTCTGCGCCGATGTTAAGCGTGCCGTCACAGTGGATGGCATCGTCTCCGGCGGAGACGGTGAGCGTACCGCTTTCCACATTCAGTGTCCCTTCTGCATTGATGGCGTCATTTACCGGGGCCTGGATGTTCAGCGTCAATTTCTTCACCGTAAGGGATGCGTCGCCGTCCTCCTGGGTAGAGGCGCCGGATTTTATTCCGTTCTTGCCCTTTGCCTGGATATTCAGGGTGCCCGCTCCGCAGAGGGTTACCTGAGAGCCGTCCGTGCATTTGATGACGGCGTTTTCGGCATCGGGGGAAACCTCTTCGTTGTTGGCTTTGGTATCTGCCAGGGTGTTCTGCGATCCTGCTGCGGCCTCAATGGTAACCTCCGTACCCTTTGCGCAAACAATGGGTGCGGTATTCTGGGCGGATAAGCTCAGCCCATCCAACACGAGATGGACGCCGGTGGTTCCTTTTTGCACCAGGATGCTGCCGTCTTGGCTGGTGCCGGAGACATGGTAGGTTCCTGCCTCTTGTATGGTCAGAGTAGAACCTGAAATGGACAGTCCGGTACGGGCAGAAGCGGTGACGCCGGAATCGGCAAACTGAATTTCTATTTCTCCTGCCGAAGCGCCTTGGGTTCCAGCGGCTTGAACGGAAGATGCTGTGCTTCCACTGGCTGAAACACCGGTGGCGCAGCCGGAAAGCAAGGCAAGAGCCAGCATGGATGTAAGAATTAAGTTTCGCATTTTCATAGTATTTCCCCCTGTCGATTATTTGCGGGCAGCCCGCAGGAGATTTCCAAATTTCCGTTACGGCACCGCATTGCGTCCAGCAGCTGTTTTTCGTCTGCCGTATTTTTTAGCCGCACCCGGTAGTGCAGACTGTATAGTGAGCCCATATTTACGGTTTTCACCCGGATTAGGCTGTAAGAGTGGGTAAAGTTTTCAAAAAGATCGGTAAATAGTTCGCTGTAGTTCAGGTTTTCCGGTACGGTTACCCGAATTTCCCGGTCACCCGGGTCGGCAGCGGGCTTTTTTTGCAGCAGGAATATGCCGCCTGTCACCACTGCCGCCAGCACAGCCAGGGCACAGTAGCCCATGCCGCAGGCAAGCCCCAGGGTCATTGCCAGAAAAATCGCCAGAATATCCTGGGCAGAGCCGGGAGCTGAGCGAAAGCGCACCAGGCTGAATGCCCCGGCTACCGCCACGCCTGCCCCCAGATTGCCGTTTACCAGGAAAACGACCAGCTGCACCAGAAAGGGCAGCACCGTCAATGCATTTGCCATCGTGCCGGTGTTGGGAGAGATTCTGCGGTAAACCAGGGAAATTCCCAGCCCCAGCACCAGGGAAAGCCCACAGGTGAACAAGAATGCGGGCACGCTTACAGTTTGGGAATAGAGGGAAGCAAACAGTCCGTCAAGCATATTTTCGCAGCTCCATTTTCTTTTGATTTTCTTTATATAGGGTTTTGTAGGCTCTTCCGTATTTGGAGAAGGAGACGGGGAACGCCCCGATATCCGATAGAGCCCGACTCAGCCACAGGGGAGCAGCTCCCGGAAATTTAATTTCCATCAGGGTTTGTCCCGGCGTCAGCAGGGAATCGCCCCAGGGGCCCTGGCGCAGATCCAGGCCGTAGGCCCGCCAGAGAATCTCCCGGTCCATGGTCAGCCGCAGCTCCGGGTCTTCCAGGCCCTTCCAGGAGTCTCGCTCATAGCTCAGGAAAACCCGGGGAGCAAGATTGGGGTAGGCGCCCAAAAGCCAATCCAGCTCCCGAAAAATCTGCCCCGATGGGTGCACATTCTCTCCGGCAAGATAGGCAAGGGCTTCGGCGTAGGGCATACGCACCCGACGCTTATAGACGATTCCCTGGGCCTTTTTCTTGATTTCCGGGAAGGCAGGACTGTTATCTTCCGGGGTGCAGTAGCACCGCAGCCGCAGCTTTTCCTTGTACTGGGGCTTTTCCAGGGACCGGCGCACCATTTGGAAATCCGGCGTGTCATAGTATAAATTGGAAATGCTGCTATGGGGAAAGGCATCCGGCTCCATGTGGCTTTCCAGAATAGGCATCAGCGCATTCTTTTGGCTGCTGTCCAGGAGATATTTCACTTCCTTGCGTTTAAAATCGGCTTTGTATTGTTCCATGGCGGTTCCTCCTTTGTGCCTTTCATTATCCACGGGATTCTGAAAAAAATCTGAAATGGAGAAAAATATTTTTTCAGGACTCTTTCAGAATTGCGTGTACAATGGTATTATAAAAATAAGGAGGAAGGCTTTATGAATATTCTGATTGTGGAGGATGAAGCGGCCCTGGCAGGGGCAGTGGAGCATATTTTGCAAAAAGCGGGCCATACCACCGATTGGGTGTCGGACGGTCAGTCGGCGCTGGACTATATTCGCGGCTTTTCCTATAACCTGGTTTTGCTGGACATTATGCTGCCAAAGCTGGATGGCCTTTCCGTACTGCGGCAGGTGCGCAGTGAGGGGATTGAAACCCCCATTCTGATGCTCACTGCCCGGACAACCGTCCCGGATAAGGTGGCGGGGCTGAATGCCGGTGCGGATGATTATTTGACCAAGCCCTTTGACCCCCAGGAGCTTTTGGCCCGGGTAGGGGCGATGACCCGCCGCAAGGGCGCCATGGTTTTGAATGAAATAACCTATTCTGATCTTGTTCTGGATCTCAACGCCGTAACATTGCGCCGGGGCAGCCGGGATGTGCAGCTGAGCCCAAAGGAGTTTCGGATTGCCCGGCTGATGTTTTCGGAGCCCCAGATGACCTTTCCCAAGGAACTGCTCATTACCAGAGCCTGGGGCATGGATTCCGAGGCGTCGGATAACAATGTGGAGGCCTACATCTCCTTCCTGCGGAAAAAGCTGCGCTATCTGGGCTCAAAGGTAACCATAAAGAACCTTCAAAAAATCGGCTACCGGCTGGAGGTGCAGCCATGAGTGCCTACCGGAAGCGATTTGTGCAGTTTAATATGCTTTTGATCGGAATCGTCCTGACCGTTATGGTGGCGGTTGTGGCGGCCTATATGGTGCGGGATTACTATTCCGGACTGCGCTCTACGATGGAGCAGGTGGTGGCCCCTTTGCGCTTTTTTTCCCAAGCTCCTGAGGGAAAGCCGAATCGGACGGGCAGGCCGGAGCAGCTGGATCTGGGAAGAGAAAAGGACATCCTGACGGTGTTCTATTCCCAGGATCAGGGAAGCTACACGCTTCTTTCTCCCAATGATGCATTCCCGGAGGATACCCTCTTGCCGCTTCTGGATGCAGTGGTGGCCCAGGAACAGGATTTTGGCATTCTTTCCGGTTTTCACGCCATCTATTACCGCAATGGCAGCGCTCCCTATAAAATCGCCATAGCGTCTACGGATTACATCACCCATTCGGTTTTAAGGCTGTGCCTGGTGTTGGGGGCAGTTTGGATTGGGGGAATGCTGCTGTTTTGGCTGATCAGCAAAAAGCTGGCGGTGATCGCCTCCCGGCCCATGGAGGAGGCAATGCTGCGGGAAAAACAGTTTGTTGCCGATGCTTCCCACGATCTCAAAACGCCGCTGTCCGTGATTCTGGCCAATAATTCCATTCTTGCGGAAAACCCGGAGGCTACGGTGGGCAGCCTGAGCCGCTGGCTGGACAGCACCCAGGCTGCCGCAAAGCGGATGCAGCAGCTGATTGGGCAGATGCTGACTCTGGCGGATGTGGAGCAATCCACTGCCAAGCCGGAAGAAAGCAGCGTGGATTTTGCCAGTATTTCCATGAAAGCAGCGCTGGAAATGGAATCCTTGGCCTACGAAAAACAGGTAACGCTGGATACGGATTTGCCGGAGTGCTGTATGGTCTGGGGAAATGCGGATTACCTTTTGCGCATCGTCAGCAGCCTGCTGGAAAATGCGCTGAAATATGAGCCTGCGGGAGGAAACGTCTTACTGACCATGACCCAGGAGAAGCGGAAGACGATTCTCCTGGTAAAAAACCGGGGCAGTACCATTCCAGCCGAGGATCTGCCCCATGTGTTCGATCGGTTTTATCGCAGTGATAAGAGCCGCCAGAATCCCTCCGGCAGCTTCGGCCTGGGCCTGGCGATTACCAAGGAAATGACGGAAAAGCTCCATGGAACCATTACGGTTTCCAGCACACCGGAGGAGGGAACCACCTTCCGGGTCTGCTTTGGAAGGTAATGCAAAAACGGGATGACGGAATATCCCATGATAAAGGATACGGAATCGTAGAAAAGAGGAATCGGTCATGGATTTACGCAGTCTCAACTATTTCTGCGCGGTTGCCGAAGAATTGAATTTTACCCGGGCAGCACAAAGGCTGAGCATCAGCCAGCCGCCGCTGAGCAACCAGATGAAGGCTCTGGAGGAAGAGCTGGGTACGCCGCTGTTTGTTCGGGGAAGCAGAGGGGTGAGCCTGACGGAGGCAGGAAAGCTACTGTATCGCCGGGCATCCCAATTGCTGGATTTGGCGGAGCGCACCCGGGAAGAGGTAGGCGCGCTGGCAATGGGCTTATCCGGCACTTTGTGCCTGGGCAGCGTGGCGGGGCTTGCCCCCTTCCTGGCGGCAAACTGGCTTGCGGGCTTCCGGACAGAGTACCCTCTGGTGCGGTTCGAAATTGTCAACGGCAGCAGTGATGATATCATCGATGAAATCCAGCGGGGGACGATGGAGCTGGGGATTATTGCGGCGCCCTACGACAATGAGCATTTGGAAGGAATTGTGGTAGGGGATGAGCCCTGGTGTGCCTTTCTATCGGAGACGCATCCCCTGGCAGCCCAGCTGCAGGGGCCGCTGAAGCTGAAAGATCTTGCCGGGCAGCCCCTGATCGTGCCCCACCGCCGTTCCCGGATCGATGAAATTCGCAGCTGGTTCCGGGTGGCTGGAGCAGAGCCCACCATTGTAGGGGAGCACTCCAACTATGTGGATGTGCTGGCGATGGCCCGGGCCAATGTGGGAATCTGCATCTTCCCTCAGACCGCCCCGGAGCCCATGCCGGGGGTGGTTTGCCGCCGCATTGTAGAACCCTCCCGTTGGGCGAAATATCTGCTGGTGCGAAAGCGAAACCGGGCTATTTCCGAATTGTCCCAAACCTTTTTGGATTATGTGAAAGACGATTTGCAGGTACACCCGGCGCAGCTCTTGGAGCCCCCGCAAGAGGAATAAAATTTCCCCCCGTTTCTTGTCCAAAAGAAACGGGGGGCTACTTATGGTCGTCAGGCAACATGATGTTCCTCTTTAATGGATGTATTCATGGTGAAAGGTTTCGTAATAGTCTGCCAGGAATTCGCTGATCTTACGGGTGATTTTCATAGAAGGTTCTCCTTTCCGGTAACGGATCCAATCAATGCTTAAAGGTTTCGTAGTACTCGGTGAGCAGCTCGCTGATGCGCTTCATGGTTTTCATAAGAATTCTCCTTTCTGATTTTAATATGAAAGATTAGTTCCTGAATGTTTCGTAATGTGCGGTGAGCATTTCTTCAAATTTCCGGACGGCTTTCCTGTTAATCGCTCCTTTCATTTGCTGCTTTTCTTTCTGAAATTATAATAAACCAAGTATCACTAAAAGTAAAATACAAAATATTATTGGTTATCCATACGGAAAAGATATGGCAAAGGATAAAATGCGTGAATTCGTTGTACACATTGAAAATTGTATACGCAGCGAACTAAAATGAAAGATAAATAGAAATTACTTGCAAAAAAGAGGAGCAAAATTGCACGGAGCAGAATCAGGCCATACTCCGTGGAAATGGGGAGCATCAAATAAAAATGTCATTGCGCTTCCGGCATATACGCCGGGAACGCAATGACATTGTTTTCCTTTTCAGAAGAGAGCTTTCCTTTGTAAAGCCGTTACATGGAAATCCAGCCAAAGGCATTGGCTACGGAGCTGCAAAGAATGATGGCTGCAAAGAAGGGACACAGGAACCGGATCATGGCGCAAAAGACCTTCTTCCGGCGGAAGCGACCGTTTTCCAGGAGAACCTCCTGCTCAATTTTTTCCACGCCCACCACTCTGGAAACCAGCAGACAGATCGTAATGGCTGCAATGGGCATCATTACGGAGTTGGTCAGAAAATCAAAGAAATCCAAAAACTGCATTCCAATGATCTTCACGTTTGCCAGAGGGCCATAGCCCAGGCAGGACAGCGTGCCAAGGCCCACCATAACCAGGCCAATGATGGCGGTGGCCTGCTTCCGGCCCCAGCCTAGCTCATCCTGGGCGGTGGAAACGGCGCTCTCCGTCAGGGCAATGGAGCTGGTCAGTGCAGCAAAAAGCACCAGCACAAAGAACAGAATGCCAATCACAGAGCCCAGGCCCATGGAGGCGAAAATCTTGGGGATGGTAATAAACATCAGTGCAGGGCCGGCATTCAGTGCTCCCGGGTCGCCGCCGGAGAAGGCAAACACTGCAGGAATGATCATCAGTCCTGCCATAATGGCAATCAGGGTGTCGAAGATTTCCACATTGCGGGTGGATTCCTCAATGGAAACATCCTTTTTCATGTAGGAACCGAAGGTGATAAGAATGCCCATGGCAATGGAGAGGGAATAGAACATCTGCCCCATGGCAGATACCACGGTCATCCAGGAAAAGTTCTTTGGGTTGGGAACCAGGAAGTATTTCACGCCTTCCATAGCCCCGGGCCGGGTGACAGAGTAGACGGAAATAATGACAGAAAGCACTACCAGCACCGGCATCATAACCTTGGAAACCCGCTCAATGCCGTTTTCCACACCGGCAAAAATAATTGCCAGGGTCAGGAATACAAAAATCAGGAAACAGATTTCCGTGGATGCACCGCTGGAAATAAAGGCGGAGAAATAGCCGTCGGAGGCAAGCCGCGCCCCATCGCCCAGCACATACTCAGCCAGATACTTAATGACCCAGCCGCCGATTACGGAATAGTAGGGCACAATCAGCAGCGGGATAATGGCGTTGATCCAACCGCCGAAGCGAAGAAACCCGGTAGAACCAAAGCTTTTGAAAGCACCAACGGGACTTTTGCCGGTCATGCGCCCGATGGAGGTTTCCGCCATGATCATGGTATAGCCGAAGGTCATTGCCAGAATAATGTAAATCAACAGGAAAATTCCACCGCCATGCTTTGCGGCAAGGTAGGGGAACCGCCAGATGTTGCCAAGTCCTACGGATGCACCGGCTGCGGAAAGCACAAAGCCGATTTTTCCGGAAAAGGATCCTCTTTTATGGTCTGCGTGTTTCATAGTTTTCTCCTCTCTGTTCGCAGTGCGCGCTTTCCTGATTCTACCACAGCAGAACAGAAAATACAATGAATATTTCACCTTCCTCAAAGGAAAAAAAGCCAATTGATTTCACTGGAAAATGTATTATAATCAAGAATGAAAAAGGGAGGAGAGAATATGGTTATTCGTTCGGCAAAACCTTCTGATTTGGAGAGCATAGCCGATGTGGAGGCGCAGTGCTTTCCGGCAGCGGAAGCGGCTGCACGGGAGGAATTTTCCCAGAGAATTCAGTATTATGGGAACCATTTCTGGCTTCTGTTTGAAGAAAACCGGCTTGTTTCCTTTGTAGACGGGTTTGTAACGGACAAAGCGGATTTGGAAGATGAAATGTATGAAAAGGCTTTTTTGCATAACGAGAACGGGGCTTGGCAAATGATTTTCGGGGTGAATACCCTGCCGGAATACCGCTGCCAGGGATATGCGGGGCTGCTGCTGCAAAGGGCGATTCAGGACGCAAAAGAGCAGGGCAGGCGCGGCCTGGTTTTAACCTGCAAAGAAAAGCTGATTTCTTACTACGCAAAGTTCGGTTTTCAGGATGAGGGAGTATCCGCAAAATCCGTCCATGGCAATGCAGTTTGGCATCAAATGCGCCTGACATTCTAAGGACATATTTGAAGAAAAACGTTAAAATTTGCACATTTTATAGAACCCAAGCCCCTTTGGCCCATTGCTTTTTTACCTATTTTAGAGTATAATGATGTCATAAAAGCCATTCAGGAGGAAGATATTATGCAAAAGAAGCTTTATAAATCCAGCGAAAACAAAATGATCTGCGGTGTCTGCGGCGGTATCGGCGAATATTTTGGGATCGACCCCACTGTGGTGCGTCTGGCTTGGGCAATTTTCTGCCTGCTGGGGGGCTCCGGTGTGCTGGCCTATATTTTGGCTGCCGTCATCATTCCCTCCAATCCCGAAATTGTGGTGTAAAGAAGATTCCCCGAAAGGAGAGGCGCTATGCTTCCCAATGTAGAAGAAAGCGCACCTGGCGCTGGAAGGCGGTGCTGTCCGTTCATCGGGATTTTGAAGAGCGGATGGGAAAATCCATCTATGATTGCCTGCCCGGTGTGAAGGAACATACATTTTCACGAATCTAAGGAACCTCTGAATAAATTGTCTTCGGCTGGATGACGGGCCTTTTGCCCCATCCGTGCAGTTCTAAAAGTGGAAAATACATACAGTATTCCTCCACTTTCAGAACTTTCGTCTGAGACAAAATCCCTCGTCACCAGCTCTTGCCGATTTAATCAGAGGCTCCCTAACAGGAGAAATAGATGAATCCAATGAAAATCGCCTTTTTTGACATTGACGGAACGCTGATCGATATGGGCCTCAAACGCATGACAGAGCCGGTAAAGCAGACGCTTGTGGAGCTGCAAAAGCGAGGCGTGCGGCTGTGCATTGCCACCGGTCGCTCTCCCATGACCCTTCCCAAAATCGAGGGCGTTTCCTTTGATGCATTCCTGACCTTTAACGGCTCCTACTGCTACGATGCACAGGGGGATATTTTCAGTAACCCTATTCCGGCAGAGGATGTGCGCACCGTCATTCAAAATGCCCATAGCCTGGGAAGAACGGCCTGCGTTGCCACCAAAACAAGGATGGGGGCGGACGGATGGGAAAAGAACCTTTCCGATTACTTTGACATTGTCAATCTGAAACTGGAAACGTCGCCGGATTTTGAGAATCTGGTGCACCAGGATGTCTATCAAATTCTGGTGGGCAGCTGCCCGGAGGAGTATGAGCGGCTCATCCAGGATGCGCCTGGGGCGAAGATTGCTGCCTGGTGGAATCGAGGGGTGGATGTCATCCCCTCCAGCGGCGGCAAGGGCGTCGGTGTGGAAAAAATCCTGGCCCACTACGGTCTGGATAAATCCCAGGCCATTGCCTTTGGCGATGGAAACAACGATATTGAGATGCTCCAGGCGGTGGGAACCGGCGTTGCCATGGGTAATGGCTCAGCGGAGCTGAAAGCGGTGGCGGATGCGGTCTGCCCCAAAGTGACGGAGGACGGAATTTACCGCTACTGCCTGGAAAATGGACTGATATAAGAAAACAATAGAAAGCGTATAATCATCCATGGGGCTGTGAAAGTTTCACAGTCCCATTTCTTTTCGGAAACAGTTGCCGATGGCAGAGGACAAAAGAACCATACATTTACCGTGGAGGGAGAAGCCAGCAGTCAGCAAACAGAGCCTGCCTTGAATACTGTTGCACGAAATATGACAGTAAATGTGGGTGCAGGCAGCACGCTGCGGTTCTGTTCCACCGTTTCAACGGGAAATCAGTACGAACTGGGTTCTATTCCAAACGGAACTGTGGTTTATGTATATGGCACAACACAGCAGCAGTACGAAAACCGTGTTTGGGCAAAGATTTCTTATAATGGAACTGACGGTTGGGTCAATTATAAGTGGTTAAACTAAATATTGACCAATATGCGAGAAAGGGGCAGAATACCATATCCTGGGTTCTGCCCTCCTTTCTAACAAAAAAGCACTTGCCCAAAAAGCAAGTGCTTTCAACTATGGTTGGAGTGTAATTATAGGATATCAGAAAACACAGATATATCAACGATTTGCTGGTAATCGGCAAGAGGTATTTATCCCCAATATATGGGTAGCCATATTTCCACAAATATGTGTGCTGCAAACTTGTTGTTGAATTTTACAGCAGAATAGGATATACTATGTTTGAAAGGAGTTGATAGATATGCCGAACATTAAACCCATTTCTGACCTGCGAAATTACAGCGAGGTACTGCATGATGTGGCTGTGGG